>JANYKT010000012.1 GCA_025358085.1 Deltaproteobacteria bacterium
TGGCGCAGGAGGATCCTACCTTCAACGTGCGGACGGATATCGACTCGGGCCAGACGATCATTGCGGGAATGGGTGAGCTGCACCTTGAGATCATCGTCGACCGCATGATGCGTGAGTACAAGGTTGAGGCGAACGTCGGCAAGCCTCAGGTCAATTATCGCGAGACGATCCGTTCGAATGCGGATGCCGAGGGCAAGTACATCCGCCAGACGGGCGGGCGCGGCCAGTACGGGCATGTCTGGCTGCGCGTGAGGCCGGGCGCGGCGGGCACGGGGTTCGTCTTCATCGACAAGACCGTCGGCGGCTCTATTCCACGGGAGTTCATCGCGCCAGTGGGGAAGGGCGTGGCCGAGGCGCTCGAGGGCGGCGTGCTGGCGGGCTACCCCATGGTGGACGTGGAGGTCGAACTCTTCGACGGCAGCTTCCACGACGTGGACTCGAACGAGATGGCGTTCAAGATTGCCGGGTCGATCGGGTTCAAGGAGGCCGCCAACAAGGCGGGCCCCATCCTGCTCGAGCCCATCATGGCCACGGAGGTGATCGTGCCGGAGAGCTTCATGGGCACGGTCATCGGCGATCTCAGCTCGCGGCGCGGTAAAATTCTCGGCATGGAGCCCCGCGCCGGAGCCCAGGTGGTCACCGCGCAAGTGCCGCTCGCAGAAATGTTCGGCTACTCGACCAGCCTGCGTTCTTCGAGTGAGGGGCGCGCAATTTATACGATGCAATTTCATCACTACGCACCTGTGCCAGGGCACATCTGTGAACAGCTGATTGCAAAGAGTAAGGGTTTGGCGTAAAAGGCCCGCCCCTTCAGAAGACCTGAAACAGAACAACACCATTTCACCAGCAGAACCGTGAGGAGCAGAAGGCCATGTCCAAGGAAAAGTTCGAGCGAAAGAAGCCACACGTCAACGTCGGAACCATCGGCCACGTCGACCATGGCAAGACGACCCTCACTGCCGCTCTCACCAAGGTGTCTTCTGACCAGGGCTGGTCCAAGTTCGTGCCGTACGACGAAGTTGCCAAGGCCTCGGCCTCACAGGGCCGCCGCGATGCGACCAAGATCCTCACCATCGCGACCTCCCACGTGGAGTACGAGTCGTCCAAGCGCCACTACGCGCACGTGGATTGCCCGGGCCACGCCGACTACGTCAAGAACATGATCACCGGCGCCGCTCAGATGGACGGCGCCATCCTGGTGGTCAGCGCGGTTGACGGTCCGATGCCGCAAACCCGCGAGCACGTGCTGCTGGCCTCGCAGGTCAACGTGCAGCGCCTGGTGGTCTTCCTGAACAAGGTTGACCTCGTCGACGACACCGAGCTCCTCGACCTGGTCGAGCTCGAGGTCCGCGACCTGCTGACCCACTACAAGTTCCCCGGCGACGCCACCCCCATCATCCGCGGCGCGGCCTTCAAGGCGCTCTCGGGCGACCAGGGCGAGCAGGGGAAGGTCGCGATCCTCAAGCTGATGGACGCGATGGACACGTACATCCCCGAGCCCAAGCGCGAGACCGACAAGCCGTTCCTGATGCCGGTCGAGGACGTGTTCTCGATCGCCGGCCGCGGCACTGTGGCCACCGGCCGCATCGAACGCGGTCGCATCAAGGTCGGCGAGGAAGTCGAAGTCATCGGCCTCCGCCCCACCACCAAGACGGTCGTCACCGGCGTCGAATCCTTCCGTAAGCTGATGGATGAAGGCGTCGCCGGCGACAACGTCGGCTGCCTCCTGCGCGGAATCAAGCGCGAGGACATCGAGCGTGGGCAGGTGCTCGCCAAGCCGGGCTCGGTGACGCCGCACAAGAAGTTCAAGGCCAACGTCTACGTGCTCACCAAGGACGAAGGCGGGCGCCACACGCCGTTCCTCAACGGCTACAAGCCCCAGTTCTACTTCCGCACCACCGACGTCACGGGTCAGGTCAAGCTGCCCACGGGCGTCGAGATGGTCATGCCGGGCGACAACCTCGAGATGGAGGTCGAGCTCATGATGGACATCGCGATGGACAAGGAGCTGCGCTTCGCCATCCGCGAAGGCGGCCGCACTGTCGGCGCCGGCGTCGTCACCCAGGTGCTCGAGTAAAGAACTCGCCGCTGCGCGAGGCGGAAACCTCGCGCAGCGGCATATTTTTTTCGGTCTTTGAGAAGAGGTTTTGATGGCGACCCAGAAGATCCGGATCCGGCTGAAGGCGTACGATTACAAGCTGCTCGATCAGTCGGCCGGCGAGATCGTCGAGACGGCGAAGCGCACTGGCGCCAAGGTGGTGGGACCCATCCCGCTGCCGACGCGCATCAACAAGTTCACCGTGCTCCGCTCGCCGCACGTCGACAAGAAATCGCGCGAGCAGTTCGAGATTCGGACGCACAAGCGTCTCCTCGACATCCTCGAGCCCACCCAGCAGACGTTGGACGCCCTGATGAAGCTCGATTTGAGCGCCGGCGTCGACGTGGAAATCAAGAGCTAATCATGGCCACCCTCGACGTCATCAACCTCGAGAAGCAAAAGGTCGGCACCATCGACCTTGCCGACGCCATCGTGAACGCGGACCTCAGCAACTCCGAGGCGCTCTTTTACGAGGTCGTGAAGGCGCAGCTCGCCTCCCGGCGCGCCGGAACCCAGGCGGTCAAGAATCGCTCGCTGGTCTCCGGCGGCGGCAAGAAGCCGTACAAGCAGAAGGGCACAGGCCGTGCTCGCCAGGGCTCCATCCGCGCTTCGCAGTGGGTCGGCGGAGGCAAGGCGATGGGCCCCAAGCAGCGCGACCACGAGTACCACGTACCGAAGAAGGTCCGGCGGGCGGCCATCCGCGCCGCGATCAGCAAGCGCCTGGCGGACAAAGCGCTGGTGATCGTCGATGCCTGGGCTCCGGGCAAGGCCTCCACCAAAGAGGCTGTCAATACCTTCGCGAAGCTCGGCATCGAGAACGCGCTGGTCCTGGGCATCAAGGGCGTGAACGAGACACTGTTCCGCTCGGTCCGCAACGCGAAAAACTACAAGTTCCTGCCCGTCGAGGGCGCGAACGTCTATGACATCCTCAAGCACCACGTGCTCGTCCTGACCAGGGACTCCGCGAAGGCGCTGGAAGGAGCGCTCTCGTGAACCGCTACGACATCATCAAGCGCCCGCTCGACACTGAAAAGCTGGACCGGATCCGTGACCGCGAGAACAAGTTCGCCTTCGAAATCGACCTCAAGGCCAACAAGACCGAGGTCAAGCAGGCGATCGAGCAGCTCTTCAAGGTCAAGGTGGTCGACGTGAAGACCGCCATCGTGCGCGGGAAGTTCCGCCGCATCGGCAAGTCGGAAGGCCAGAAGAGCAACTGGAAGAAGGCCATCGTGACGCTCAAAGAGGGCGACGCGATCTCCCTGTTCGAGGGCAAGTAAATGGGACTCAAATTCTACAAGCCGACAAGCCCGGCACGACGGTCGACCACGTCCCCGGACTTCGCTGAAATCACGCGCTCAACCCCGGAAAAGAAACTCACCAAGCCTCTCAAGGGCACGGGCGGGCGAAACGTCCACGGGCGCATCACCACGCGGCATCGCGGCGGCGGTCACAAGCAGCGCATCCGCATCATCGACTGGAAGCGCGGCAAGGAAGGCGTTTCGGCCAAGGTCGCATCTATTGAGTACGACCCCAACCGGTCGGCCCGCCTGGCGCTGCTCCACTATACCGACGGCGAGAAGGCTTACATTCTCTGGCCGGTCGGCGTGAACGTCGGCGACGTGCTGCAGTCTGGCGAGGCCGTCGACATCCGCCCGGGCAACTGCTTGCCGCTGCACGCCATCTCGCTCGGCACCGTGATCCACAACGTCGAGATGAAGAAGGGCCACGGCGCGCAGATGATCCGCTCGGCCGGCTCCTTCGGGCAGTTGATGGCGAAGGAAGGCAAGTACGCGCAGATCCGCATGCCCTCGACCGAGGTCCGCAAGATCCTGCTCGAGTGCCGAGCGACTGTTGGACAGCTCGGCAACACCGAGCACGAAATCGTTCGCATCGGCAAGGCCGGTCGCAACCGCTGGAAGGGCTGGCGCCCCACGACCCGCGGTCTCGCCATGAACCCGGTCGACCACCCGCACGGTGGCGGCGAAGGCAAGTCCGGCCAAGGCAACCCGCACCCGGTTTCTCCCTGGGGCATGCCGACCAAGGGCTACAAGACGCGCAAGAACAAGACTACGACCAAATTCATCATCAAGCGCCGCGACAAGGGCGTGAGGTAGCCGATGGCACGTTCAATCAAGAAGGGGCCGTTCATCGACAAGCACCTCGTCAAGAAGGTCGACGAGATGAACCGCTCGAGCCAGAAGAAGGTCGTCAAGACCTGGTCGCGCCGCTCGACCATCGTGCCCGACCTGGTCGGCCACACATTTGCGGTCCACAACGGCCGCAAGTTCATTCCGGTGTTCGTCACCGAGAACATGGTCGGCCACAAGCTCGGCGAGTTCTCGCCGACGCGCACCTTCCACGGGCACACCGGTGACAAGAAGGCGACCAAGCCAGGCGCCGCTCCTGCTGCTGCCGCCGCCGCGCCGCCGGCTGGAAAGTAGGAAGGACACGACTATGGACGCCATCGCCAAGCTCAAGTACCTCCGCATCACGCCGCGCAAAGTGCGCATCGTGGCCGACCTGATCCGCGGCAAGAAGGTCGATCAGGCTCTCGCGCAGCTCGCCTACGTCGAGAAGCGCGCGGCCGAACCGCTCGCCAAGCTGCTGCGCAGCGCGGTGGCCAACGCCGATCAGGCCGCGAAGGGCCAGCTCGACGCCGACGCGTTGTTCGTCAAGTCGTTGATGGTTGACCAGGGGCCGTCGCTGCGGCGCTTCATGCCGCGCGCGATGGGCCGGGCCTTCAAGGTTCTGAAGAAGACCAGCCACATCGTCCTGACGGTGAGCGACGACGCGATGCCGAAGAAGAAGGTCGCCGCGAAGCCCCGTAAGCAGTCGAAGAAGAAGGCAACCCCCACCGCCACCGCGAAGGCTTAGGAGAAGACATGGGTCAGAAAGTAAATCCGATTGGCTTCCGCCTGGGCGTCATCCGCACCTGGGACTCCAAGTGGTATGAGGAAAAGAATTACGCCAAGTGGCTCCACGAGGACATTCGCCTTCGCGAATATGTGAAGAAGAAGCTCGGGTCGGCCGGCATCAGCAAGGTCGAAATCGAGCGCGCCGCGAACAAGGTGAAGGTCAACGTGCACACCGCGCGTCCCGGCATCGTCATCGGCAAGCGCGGCGCAGGCATCGAGAGCATCAAGAAGGAGCTCCAGGCTTTCACCGCCAACGAGGTCTTCCTCAACATCGTTGAAGTGCGCAAGGCCGAGGTCGACGCGCAGTTGGTGGCCGAGAACATCACCACCCAGCTCGAGCGTCGCATCGCTTTCCGCCGTGCGATGAAGAAGGCGATCCAGACGGCGCAGAAGTTCGGCGCCAAAGGCATTCGCGTCGCTTGCTCGGGCCGCCTGGGCGGCGCCGAAATGGCCCGCTACGAGTGGTACCGCGAAGGTCGCGTGCCGCTCCACACGCTGCGCGCCGACATTGACTACGGTTTCGCCGAGGCCAAGACCACCTACGGCAAGATCGGCTGCAAAGTCTGGATTTTCCGCGGTGAGATCCTTCCCGAGACGACCCAGGCTGGCAGCGACAAGGGCCGCCAGGTTCCCCGCCCCTCCGCACCGCGCGCGACCACCGCGTCGACGGTGCCCGTTCAGTAGTTTCGATCACTTTTCGATAACGAGATCACGCCATGATGCAGCCATCGCGCACCAAGTTCCGCAAGCAGCAGAAAGGCCGCCACAAGGGCAAGGCCTACCGCGGCGGCGACCTCGCCTTCGGAGACTACGGTCTCAAGGTGATGGAAGGCGGCCGCCTCACCGCGCGCCAGATCGAGGCGGGTCGCATTGCCATGACCCGCTTCATCAAGCGCGGCGGCAAGGTCTGGATCCGGGTGTTTCCGGATAAGCCGGTGACCAAGAAGCCGGCCGAAACCCGCATGGGTCACGGCAAAGGCAACGTCGAGGAGTACGTCGCGGTGGTGAAGCTCGGCCGCATCCTCTACGAGATGGAAGGCGTGACCGAGCAGGTCGCGAAGGAAGCGTTTACGCTCGCGGCGCACAAGCTGCCGCTGACCACGAAGATCGTCCGTCGCTCCGCCGAGCTGGGCGCGTAGGGAGGACTGAAAAATCATGAAAGCTACCGAGCTGAAAGATCTGGCCCTCGAGGAGCTGACCCGCCGCGCGGGTGAGATTCGCGAGAACCTGTTCAACCTGAAAATCCGTCGTCGCGCCGGCACGCTCGACTCGACCGCGGACGTGACCAAGAACAAGCGCGACCTCGCGCGCATCCTGACCGTGCTGACCCAGAAGAATGGCAACTCGAAGGCGCAGCGTCACACCGCGCCCCCGGGAGCCGCATCGGTCAAGGCACCTGTTCCGGCCCCGGCCGGCGTGAAGGAATAAGCAATGTCCGAGATTACCGAAAACGCGCAGCAGCCCTCGGCAGAGCGCGGCCGCCCCAAGACCCGCACCGGAATCGTCCTCTCCAACAAGATGACGAAGACGGTGGTGGTTCAGGTCGAGCGCCGCATGAAGCACGGCCAATACGGCAAGTACTTGACCGAGAAAAAGAAGTACAAGGCGCACGACGAGAAACAGGAATGCAACCCGGGAGACAAGGTCCGGATCGCCGAGACGCGCCCGATGTCGAAGGAGAAGCGCTGGCGTGTTGCCGAGATCATCGAGAAGGCGACGGAGATTTAGCCATGATTCAGACAACCACTGTGCTTGACGTCGCCGACAACAGCGGCGCCAAAAAGATTTCCTGCATCAAGGTGCTCGGCGGCAGCAAGCGCCGCTATGCCACCATCGGCGACGTCATCGTCGTCTCCGTCAAGGAGGCGCTGGTGAACGCCAAAGTGAAGAAGGGCGAGGTCGGCCGTGCCGTCATCGTCCGCACCCGCAAGGAGATCAAGCGGCCCGACGGCAGCTACATCAAGTTCGACTCCAACAGCGCGGTCATGGTGACCAAGGAGAACGAGCCCATCGGCACGCGCATCTTCGGACCGGTCGCCCGCGAGCTCCGCGCCCGCAAGTTCATGAAGATCATTTCGCTCGCGCCCGAGGTCCTCTAGTCATGGCGCGCACAGCGATCCGCATCAAGAAGGGCGACACGGTCTTCGTCCGCTCCGGCAAGGAGAAGGGCAAGACAGGCAAGGTGCTCGAAGTGCAGCACGAGCGCCAGCGCGCCATCGTCGAGAAGCTGATGGTTTTCAAGCGCCACATCAAGCGCGGCAAGAATCCCGCGGCGCCTGATGGTGGCATCGACGAGCGCGAAGGCAGCATCCATATTTCCAACCTCGCGCTCATTGACCCCGAATCGAAGAAGCCGACCCGCATCGGTACCAAGGTGCTGGAGAGCGGCAAGCGCGTCCGCGTCGCCAAGAAGAGCGGCACGCAGCTCGATCAGTAAAGGCGGAATCAAACATGGCCGACGACAAGAAGAAGAACGACGAAGAGAAGCCGAAGAAGCACGCCGGCGGTGAGGGTCCCGTCACCGATCCCAAGGCGGCAGGCTCGGGTGAGAAGAAGCCCAAAAAGGGCTCGCGTAAGGAGAAGGCTCCTGCGACCATCGCCGCCGCGCCAGGCAAGGCCAGGGCGAAGGGCGACAAGCCCCCGCGCGCGTCCGAGTCCTACAAGACCACGGTGGCGCCAGCCTTGATGAAGGAGTTTGGGTACAAGAACCCCATGCAGGTGCCCAAGATCGAAAAGATCGTCGTCAATATGGGTCTCGGCGAGGCTATCAACAACAACAAGCTCATCGAGCAGGGCGAAGAGCAGATGATGGCGATCACCGGTCAGAAGGGTGTCGTCACCCGCTCGCGCAAGAGCATCGCGAATTTCAAGCTCCGCGAGAACCAGGCCATCGGTGTCATGGTCACGCTGCGGAAGGCTCGTATGTACGAGTTCTTCGACCGCCTGGTGAGCGTGGCGTTGCCTCGTGTCCGCGACTTCAAGGGCGTCTCGTCGAAGTCGTTCGACGGCAAGGGCAACTTCACCCTTGGCATCCGCGAGCAGATCATCTTTCCCGAGATCAACTACGACAAGATCGAGAAGATCAAGGGCATGAACATCACGATCGTGACCACCGCGCAGAACGACGAAGAAGGTCGCGCGCTTCTCAAGCACATGGGCATGCCGTTCCGCACGGCTTAACAAGGATTATCGAATATGGCCAAGCTGTCCAAGATTGCTCAGGCAAAGCGGCTCGCACTCAAGCCGAAGTTCAAGGTGCGGGCTTATAACCGCTGCACCCTCTGCGGCCGCAACCGCGCCTTCCTGCGTAAGTTCGCAATGTGCCGCATCTGCTTCCGCAATCGTGCCCTGAAGGGCGAGATCACGGGAGTGATCAAGTCGTCCTGGTAAAAAATTTTCGTCTTACTGATTCATCCAGCG
The DNA here is from genome assembly GCA_025358085.1 of Deltaproteobacteria bacterium. Taxonomy (GTDB): domain Bacteria; phylum Myxococcota; class Myxococcia; order Myxococcales; family 40CM-4-68-19; genus JANYKT01. The sequence goes on from JANYKT010000012.1 coordinate 8,434, forward strand.
AGCCGCAGCGCCCACGGGTACGAGTGGCCGGAGGTAGTGCATATGAGCATGACCGATCCAATTGCGGATCTGCTGACCAGAATCCGCAACGCACAGCGCGCCGGGCTCGAGAAGATCGAGCTGCCGTCCTCGAAGCTGAAGATCAAGGTCTGTGAGGTCCTGCGCAACGAAGGCTTCGTTCGCGAGGTGACTCACAAGGCCAACAGCCACCAGGGGACCCTCGAGGTCGGGCTCAAGTACGACAGCGACAAGCGGCCGGCCATCAGCGAGATCAAGCGCCAGTCGAAGCCAGGCTTGCGCCGCTATGTGGCTTACTCCGATATCCCCAAGGTCATGAATGGCCTGGGCATCGCGATCCTCTCCACGTCCAAGGGCGTGCTGGTGGACCGCGAGGCCCGCAAGCAGCATCTGGGTGGCGAGTTGCTCGCCACGGTTTGGTAGGAGAGACCATGTCCCGTATTGGAAGAATGGTTATCAAGGTTCCGGACAAGGTGAAGGTGTCCGTGCAGCCTGGGCTCGTCAACGTCGAGGGGCCCAAAGGCAAGGTCGCCCAGAAGCTTGACCGTGAGATGAAGGTCGTCCACGAGAAGGGCGAGATCCGGGTCGAGCGTCCCAATGACTCGCGTCGATCGCGGCAGCTGCACGGGTTGACCCGCTCCCTGGTCGCCAACATGATCCAGGGCGTGACCACCGGCTTTGCGCGGTCGCTCGATATCTCAGGCGTCGGCTACAAGGCGGAGATCAAGGGCAAAGAGATCCACCTCCTGCTGGGCTATTCGCACGTTGTCATTTATCCGTTGCCCGAAGGCGTGACCGCGCAGTACGACGCCAAGGCCAACCGGCTGACGGTGGCGGGCGCGGACAAGCACCAGATCGGTCTGGTTGCCTCCGAGATCCGCAAGCTGCGTCCTCCCGAGCCCTACAAGGGCAAGGGTGTGAAGTACGCAGAGGAAACTATCCGCCGCAAGCAGGGCAAAACGGGAGCCGCTTAAATGTCCGCGACAACGAATCAGAAGAAGAAGACGTTGCGGGCGAGGCGTGCGCACCACATCCGGCTTCGGGTCGAGGGAAGCCAGGAGCGCCCGCGCCTCTCGGTGTACCGCAGCCTGAATCACATCTATGCGCAGGTGATCGACGACATGAGCGGCAAGACGCTGCTCGCGGCGTCGACGCTCTCGCCCGAGCTGAAGGACTCCCCGGCGGCTGAGGCCAAGAAGAAAGACCAGGCCAAGGAAGTCGGCAAGCTGGTGGCGAAGAAGTGCAAAGAGGCGAAGATCGAAGCGGTCGTGTTCGACAGGAACGGGTTCAACTACCACGGCCGCATCGCTGCCGTTGCCGAGGGCGCCCGCGAGGGCGGCCTCAAGTTCTAGGAGATTTTAATGGCGGCACCGATCGATCCGAATGATCTGCCAGAGCTGAACGACCGCGTCGTTCACATCAACCGCGTGGCCAAAGTGGTCAAGGGCGGCCGGCGTTTCTCTTTCTCCGCGCTCATCGTCGTGGGCGATGGCCAGGGCCACGTCGGCGCCGGTCTGGGGAAGGCGAATGAGGTTCCTGAAGCCATCCGCAAGGGTGGCGAGCAGGCGAAGAAAAACCTCTTCAAGGTTCCTCTCTCAGGCCACACCATCCCGCACGAGGTCCTTGGCCATTTCGGCGCGGGACGCGTGTTGCTGAAGCCGGCGGGCGAGGGCACCGGCGTCATTGCCGGCGGCTCGGTGCGCGCGGTGCTCGAGGCAGTGGGCATCCGCAACATCCTGACCAAGTCGCAGGGTTCGCGGAATCCGCACAACGTCGTCAAAGCGGCTTTGGACGGCCTGCGCCGGCTGCGCTCGCCCGAAGATGTCGCCAAGATGCGCGGCAAGGAACTCTCCGAGATCCGCGATCACGGCGAGGAGGTGCGCTAATGGCCGCTGGAATCCAGGTGAAGCTGGTCCGCGGCATGAGCGGCCACGACGAATCGCACCGCGCGACGCTCCGAGGCCTCGGCCTCACGCGCGTCGGCAAAATTCGAATCGTGCAAGACAACAAGGAGACCCGTGGCATGATCAACAAGGTCTCGTACCTGCTTGAGGTCACGGAGACGAAGGAAGAGTTCAAGCCCTTCGGCCGCCGCCAGTCGATCAAGGCGGCTCGCGCCGCTTCCGCAGCGCGCAATAAGGTCTAGGACACTGCAGAAGTTTGCAGTCTGCAGTTCACAAGTGTAGGCCGTCAGGCCGAGCGAGCGGGACGAGCCCGCGTTGGAGAGTGTGATGAACGAACTGACCAGGTTGACTCCGCCCCCGGGCGGAGGAGTGAAAGAAAAAAAGCGCGTCGGCCGTGGACAGGCGAGCGGCACGGGCAAGACGGCCGGGCGTGGTGCCAAGGGCCAGAAGGCGCGCACCGGCAACATGAACTTTGGAGGATTCGAGGGCGGGCAGAGTCCCCTCCAGCGACGCGTGCCGAAGCGCGGCTTCACCAACCCGTTCCGCGTCGAGTACGCGCTGATCAACATCAGCGATCTCGAAAGCATGGACATGCAGGATGTCGACCTGGCCAAGCTGATGGAGGCGGGCGTCATCAAAGTCGCCAAGGCCGGGCTCAAGGTCCTGGGCGACGGCGAGCTGACCAAGGCGGTCAACGTCACTGCGCAGAGGTTCTCGGCCTCGGCGAAGGAGAAGATCGAGAAGGCAGGCGGCAAGGCCACTGAGATCCTGGTCACGCCCAAGCCCACGCCGCAGCAGCGCAAGACGGAAGAGAAGAAAGCCGCCAAAGCCGCTGCAAAGGCTGCCAAGTCTTAGTCGAGGCTGGCTCGACAGCCAGCCGCTGCTCGGTCGACGCTGCACGCTCCCAATCTCAAGAAAGAGGTTCAAGTGTCTTTTGCCAACGCCTTCAGCAACCTCTTCAAGATCCAGGAGCTGCGCAAGCGGCTCGCATATACGCTCGGACTGCTCGCCGTCTATCGCATCGGCGTGTTCGTCACCGCGCCGGGCGTCAACCGCGTGGTCATGAAGAAGGCCATCGAGGCGTCGGGCGGGTTCCTCAACCTGTTCAACCTCTTCACCGGCGGCGCGCTCGAGCAGCTGTCGATCTTCGCACTCGGCATCATGCCGTATGTGAGCGCGAGCATCATCCTGCAGCTGCTCACCGTGGTGGTCCCGGCCCTCGGGAAGCTCTCGAAAGAGGGCGAGATGGGCCGGCGCAAGATCACCCAGTACACGCGCTACGGCACCATCCTGCTTTCCATCGTGCAGGGCTTCGGCATCGCCCGCTACCTGGAGTCGGTCAAGTCCGGCCAGGAGAGCGTCGTCCCCGACGACATCAAGGGCTGGGGCTTCCGGGTCTTGACGGTCATCACGCTCACTGCAGGTACCGCTTTCATCATGTGGCTGGGCGAGCAGATCACCGAGCGCGGCATCGGCAACGGAATCTCCCTGATCATCTTCGCCGGCATCGTCGCCCGTATCCCGCAGGCGGTGGTGCAGACCTGGACGACGTTCAGCGACAAGTCCGACAGCTCGGATGTAGACCTCCTGGTGCTCGGCGCCGTGATGCTCCTGACCATCGCCGTTATCGTCTATGTGGAGCGCGCCTACCGGAAGATCCCTGTTCACTACGCGAAGCGCGTCGTGGGCAAGCAGACTTTCAGCGGCCAGAGCACGCACCTCCCACTCAAGGTCAACACCGCGGGCGTCATTCCGCCCATCTTTGCCAGCTCGATCCTGCTCTTCCCTGCAACGCTTGCCGCCTGGATCCCGGCCTTCAAGCCCTTCGCCGACGCCATGACCCGCGGCGGCTGGATCTACAACGGGCTCTATGTGCTGGGCATCATCTTCTTCGCTTACTTTTATACCGCGGTGACCTTCAACCCGGTCGATGTCGCCGACAATCTCAAGAAGTACGGCGGCTATGTTCCCGGCATCCGGCCAGGCAAGAAGACCGCGGATTACATCGACGGCGTGCTCACCCGCATCACCTTCGGCGGTGCCGTGTACATCGCCGCCGTCTGCGTGCTGCCGAGCATCCTCATCACCAGGTACAACGTGCCCTTTCAGTTCGGCGGCACCGCGCTGCTCATCGTGGTCGGCGTCGCTCTCGACACCGTTCAGCAGATTGAGAGCCATCTGATCACGCGTCACTACGAAGGCTTTACCGGCCCTCGCGGCCCGCGCATCCGCGGCAATCGCAACTCGATGGGCGGCTCTCCCGTCGCAGCCTGAGGGGGCCGCTGTGAACCTCATCTTCCTGGGTCCGCCTGGAGCAGGGAAAGGAACGCAGGCGCAGCGGTTGATCACGCGCCTCCGTGTCCCGCAGCTTTCGACGGGCGACATCCTCCGTAAGGCGGTCGCCGACGGTACCCCCCTGGGTCAGCAGGCCCAGGCGCTGATGGAGGCCGGCAAGCTGGTTCCGGACGAGATCGTCAATGGCATCATTGACGAGGCGCTCGCATCGAAGGCGGCCGCTGGAGGCTTTTTGCTCGACGGCTTTCCCCGCACGGTGCCACAGGCCGAGGCGCTCGACGCGATGCTCGAGCGGAGGGGGAAGAAGATCGACCACGTGCTCTCCCTCCAGGTGCCAGACCTCGATTTGCAGCAACGGCTGTCAGGCCGCCAGACTTGTCCGAAGTGCCAGACTACCTATGGGCCTCAATCGCCGCCCAAGCAGAAGGGCATCTGCGATAGAGACGGCGGGCCGCTCCTCGTGCGAGCGGACGATCAGCCAGACCGCATCGGCCAGCGTCTGAAAGAATATTGGTCGAAGACCGCGCTGCTCACCGGTTACTATGGTTCCCGTGGCGTTGTGCGCGCCATTGATGGATTGGGTACCGTGGACCAGGTCGAGCAGCGGATCGTCGCTGCGCTGGCAGGCTAAGGAGCTGGATGGCGGGCGGGATCGAGATCAAGAACCGGGACGAGATCGAGCTGATGCGCGAGGCCTCGCTCATCCTCTTCGAAGTGCTCGACGAGATGGAAAAGGCGGTCGCACCGGGCATCACGCTCGACGAGCTCGACGCCATCGCCGAAAGGGAAACCCTGAAGCGCGGCGCGACCTGCGCGTTCAAGGGGCTGTACGGATTTCCCAAGAATGTCTGCATTTCGGTGAACGAGCAGGTGGTCCACGGGATCCCGACGCGGCGCAAGCTGGTCGAGGGTGATCTGGTCAAGCTCGACTACGGCGTGGTCAAGCGCGGCTTCTACGGCGATTCGGCGCGGACCATCGCGGTGGGCGCCATCTCCGACTCCGCCCGGGACCTGGTCGAGCGCACGCGGCTCTCGCTGGAGGCGGGCATCCGGGCCATGGTGCCGGGCAACCGCATCAGCGACATCGGGGCTGCCATCGAGGCGGCCGTGGCGCCGCACGGCTACGGCATCGTCCGCGATTACGTGGGTCACGGCATCGGCAAGAAGCTGCACGAGGACCCGCAGGTCCCCCACTACGGCCCCGCTCGCTGGAGCCGCGGTCAGCCGAACCCGCGCCTGCGCACCGGCATGGTCCTGGCGATTGAGCCAATGATCAACGCCGGCACCCACGAGGTGGAGACACTTCCAGACGGCTGGACCGTAGTCACCAAGGACGGCTCGCTCTCCGCGCACTGGGAGCACACCATCGCTGTCACTGACGACGGACCCAGGGTCCTAACCCGCCCATGAACGCAATTGCGCTCGCTGCCGGATTGCTCGCCGCTGGCCACCTCTTTACTTTCGAGGGCAAGACCGACGTGCTGATGATGCTGCCGGCGCCAGCTGGCGCGTGCGGCATCGGCGCGATCGCCTACGGGACTGCCGATGGAAAATTTTCCAAGGTTTTCGAAGCCCCCGAAAAGCCCGCCTCATGCGAGTTCCGCCAGTCGGTGATGCCCGGTGGCTTGATCGGCTATTGGGACCACAGCGGCGGCCTGCCTGCCGCGCCCAAAAGCTTCGACGTCACCTACTCAGTGCAATCAAAAGTGAGCAACCCGGAAGCAAAGATCACGCTTTCCGCGGAGCCGCTGGTTGTCGGCGCCGACCGCAAACTGAAAGCCCGCGCGACCAAGGCCGGGCGCAGCGTCAAAGTCGAGCTGACCAATGAGGGGCCCGGCGCTCTCCTCGTTGGTGACGCCATTGCAAGTCGAAGCAAACCGACCGAAAGCTGCAGCGGGGCAGGTCCAACCGCTGCGCTACAGTCAGGCGAGTCCCTGTCCGATACGCGGCCGGGCCTCCTGTCGAAGTCGATGAAGGTATGGGCGGCAATTTTCACGGATCTGAACCACTGCGCCTGGGTCAGCGCCAGCCGATAAGGCCGGGCTTGACAAGAAACGGCGTCGCTGCTAAACAGCGCCGCTCTTCGATTGCCGGGTTGGCCCCAGCCGCTGCAGCACAGGCGGAACTCACGGGGTTCGGCGGCGAAGGTAGTCAAACATCCAGGGAGTACCGTTCCAGCGCCGTGGCGGCGCAGGTGGAGGTTTTCAGCCAATGAAGGTCCGAGCATCGGTCAAGAAAATTTGCGTGAAGTGCAAGGTGATCCGCCGCAAGGGAGTCGTCCGCGTGATTTGCGCCGCGAACCCCCGTCACAAGCAGCGGCAGGGCTAAGGAGCTTATCGAATGGCGCGTATTGCAGGCGTTGACCTTCCCCGCGAGAAGCAGATCCAGATCTCGCTCACGTACCTCTATGGAATCGGGAACACGACCGCGCGGAAGATCTGCGCGACCGCCAAACTCGATCCCACCAAACGGACCAAGGACCTGACCGACGAAGAGGTCCACCGCATCCGCGAGGCCATCGAGCAGGGCTACAAGGTCGAAGGCGACCTGCGCCGCGAGACCTCGCTGAACATCAAGCGCCTGATGGACCTCGGTTGCTATCGCGGCCTCCGTCACCGCAAGGGCCTGCCAGTCCGCGGCCAGCGCACTCATACCAACGCCCGGACCCGCAAGGGCCCGAAGCGCGGCATCGTTCGCCGCGCGGCCCCTCCGGCGAAGTAAGAGCCTACCAGCTAAGCTAAAAGGATAACGAAATGGCCGAAGAGCAGAAGCCAGAGAAAGCGCCGGCAGCACCGGCCGCCCCCGCCGCAGGAGCACCAGCCGGCGTGGGCGCCGTCGCTCCCACTACCTCCGCCGATCGCAAGGCAAAGAAGAAGAGCAAGAAGAACATCCAGACCGGCATCGTCTATATCCAGTCGACGTTCAACAACACCATCATCACGATCACCGACATCTCGGGGAACGTGCTGTCCTGGTCGTCGGCCGGAGCGCGCGGTTTCAAGGGCTCGCGCAAGTCGACGCCCTTTGCCGCGCAGGTCGCCGCCGGCGACGCAGCCGCCAAGGCCATGGAGCACGGCCTCAAGAATGTGTCAGTGCTGGTGAAGGGCCCGGGCGCCGGACGCGAGTCCGCTCTCCGTGCTCTCTCCGCCGCTGGCCTCAAGGTGTCGCTCATCCGCGACATCACTCCCATTCCGCACAACGGCTGCCGTCCGCCGAAGCGCCGTCGCGTTTAAAGGAGCTATACAAAATGGCTCGATATACCGGTTCTGCGTGCCGCATCTGCCGGCGCGAAAATTTGAAGATGTATCTCAAGGGCGACCGTTGCTACACGGAGAAGTGCGCCATCGAGCGCCGTCCGTATCCGCCGGGCCAGCACGGCCAGGGGCGCGCCAAGTTCTCTGAGTACGGCGTACAGCTGCGCGAGAAGCAGAAAGTCAAGCGCCTCTACGGCCTGCTCGAGAGCCAGTTCCGCGGCTACTACCATCGTGGCTCGGCGGCCAAGGGCAAGACCGGCGAGAACCTGCTCACGTACCTCGAGCAGCGCCTCGACAACGTCGCCTTCCGCCTCGGCTTCGCCGACACCCGCGCCGAAGCCCGGCAGCTGGTGCGCCATGGTCACTTCCGCGTCAATGACCGCAAGGTCAATATCCCCTCCTTCCAGGTGAAGGCCGGCGATGTGGTGGCGGTCAAGGACAAGAGCCGCAAGATCGTTCGCATCAATGAAGCTCTTGAAGCCGTGGAACGCCGCGGCATCCCGGCCTGGCTCGACCTCGACAAGGGCGGCTACCGCGGCACCGTGAAAGCCGCGCCGACCCGCGACGACATCACCATGCCGATCCAGGAGCAGCTGATCGTCGAGTTGTATTCGAAGTAGCCTCGAACCAGGCCTTCGGGCCTGGCATCCACAATCTGCGCTTGTCCCAATGGTGCCCGGAATTTCCCGGGAGTAGGGCGGCGCATTTCAAGGAGCATCAAGCAATGGCAGACGGACTCATGACCCGGAACTGGCGCGACCTCATCAAGCCGCGCGGTCTCCACGTCGATCAGGACACGCTCACCGATACGTACGGCAAGTTCATCGCTGAACCGCTCGAGCGCGGATTCGGCATCACCCTCGGCAACGCGCTCCGCCGCGTCCTGCTGAGTTCGCTCCAGGGTGCGGCCATCACCAGCATCCGCGTCGAGGGCGTCGAGCACGAGTTCACCACCATCTCCGGCGTCGCCGAAGATGTCACCGACGTCATCCTGAATTTGAAGGAAGTCCTTCTCCGCATGCACACGCAGGAGGAGAAGACCATTCGCCTCGAGGTCGAGGGGCCCAAGGAAGTGAAGGCCGGCGACATCATCGTTGACCACGAAGTGGAAGTCCTCAATCCGGGGCACCACCTCTTCACCATCTCCGAAGGCAGCCGCGTGCGCGTTGAGATGACCTGCCGCCGCGGCCGCAGCTACGTCCCGTCCGAGCGCAACAAGCTGCCGGGCGCGGCCATCGGCGTGGTGCCAATCGACTCGCTCTTCAGCCCGATCAAGAAGGTCAACTACCAGGTCACCAACGCCCGCGTCGGTCAGGTCACCGACTACGACCGCCTCAGCCTGGAAGTCTGGACCAACGGCGCGGTGTCGCCAGCCGACGCAGTCGCCTATGCGGCGAAGATCGTCAAGGAGCAGCTGGCCATCTTCATCAATTTCGACGAAACGGAAGAGCCGCTCCCGATCGAAGCGCCGCGCACAGAGGAGAAGCTCAACGAGAATCTCTTCCGCTCGGTCGACGAGCTTGAGCTGTCGGTGCGCTCCGCCAATTGCCTCCAGAACGCCAACATCAAAACCATTGGCGACTTGGTGCAGAAGAGCGAAGCCGAGATGCTGAAGACGAAGAACTTCGGCCGCAAGTCGCTGAAAGAGATCAAGGAAATCCTGGCGGAGATGGGCCTCTCGCTGGGGATGAAGCTCGAGAACTGGCCGCCCAAGCCGCCCACGGCGATCGCGCCGGTGCTCAAGCAGTAATCGGAGAACGCCATGTCCCGCCACGCCAATACCGGCCGCAAGCTCAGCCGCAATACCAGCCACCGCAAAGCGCTGCTGCAGAATCTGATCCGCGCGGTCATCCTCGAGGAGAGCATCCGCACCACCACGCCCAAGGCCAAAGAGGCGCGGCGCGTGGTCGAGCGGGTCATCACCAAGGCCCGCGAGAACACGCTCGCGGCGCGGCGGCAGGTTCACAAGACCGTCCGGGATCAGGCGGCGCTCTTCAAGCTGTTCGATACCATCGGGCCGCGCTTCAAGACCCGGCCGGGCGGCTACACGCGGCTCATCCACGTGCAGAACCGCGTCGGCGACAACGCGCCCATGTCCATCCTCGAGTTGGTGGAGAAGAGCGAGAAGGCAGCGCCCGAAGCCGATGAGCCCAAGGCGAAGGGCAAGGCGGAGAAGGCTGCCGCACAGGCATCGGGCGAGGGCGAGGCGCGGACCAAGGCCGAGCCCAAGGCGAAGAAGCCACGCAATAAGCCGGCGAAGTCAGCCGGAAGCGAGAAGGCCTCCGAGAGCGAGAAGGCCGCAACTCCGGCGACTGAAGACAAGAAGTAACTTCCCCTTCGGAAGCAGTTTACTTTTCAGAAGCCGAGTCCAGGCTCGCTCCAGATTCTGCACGAAGGCGGCGGCTCGAAAGAGCTTGCCGCCTTTGTTGCTTCGGGGTCAGCGCCTAAGCTCCCGCAGCGCTCGCGCAGCCTTAAGCGCCCGGACTGCGCGTTCAGGCGGAGAGACGCTCGCGGATGCGCGCGATGAGCTCGTGGTTCTCGAACGGCTTGCGAATGAATTCTTCGGCGCCGGCGGCAAGTGCCCGCTCGACCACGTCCTTGCCCGGCCGCGCGCTCACCACGAACACCGGCACATGGCGCGTGCGCGGATCCTTCTTCAGCGAGCGGCAGAGATCGAGACCGTCGCGATCGGGCATGGCGATGTCGAGCAACACCAGCGAGGGCAACCCGTGTTCGAGCTTCTCCAGCGCCGCGGCCGCGCTGGTGGCGACAGTGGACTCGATGCCTTCGAGTTCCAGCAGGGTCGCGAGGAAGGTGACGATCTCGGGGTCGTCGTCGACCACCAGCACGCGCGCCCGCAGCGTGATCTCGGGAGGGGCGGTCATTTGGTCAGGTCCTCGTCGACCTGGCCGCGGTCGCACTCGATGTGCAGCTGTTGCGGGGGAGCAGTTTTAGGCGCGAAGGTGACCTTCCCGGAGGCCTCGAAAAGCGCGAAGCGGTTGATGGGGAGGAGCACATGTTCGCCGGGCTTGAGCGAATTTTTTTCGAAGCCGTAGATCCCGTTGAGCGTGAGCTTCACACGCTTCCATTCATGCAGCGAGTCGTTGCGCACGAAGATCTGGGTGAGTGCCGGCAGCGCCACCGCCTGCACCCGGACGTAGGCGTGGAGCGGGTCCGCGGTGTAGAGCTGGGAGATGAGCGTGGCCACCAGCACGAGACCGTAGCTGCCGAAGGCGTAAGCCCGATAGCGCGCATGCTCGGGGCGCGCGCGAAAATCGCCGAAGGCAGTGCTGCTTCGCGAGTGCAACTCGCCGAAGACCCTGGCCGTCACGCTAACCAGCGCCTCGGACATCGCGCCGAGCCCCCGCGCCGCCGCGGCGCCCCACCCCTCGAAAGGGCGGCGCTTTTGAGAGGGCGGTGGCGTGACTTCGGTCACAACCCCCCATGGTAGCGGATGGGCTGCCCGATACAAGGGGGGCGGCCGGAAGTCGGTCAGCTAGCCTTCAACGCCGACAAGAGCTTGCTCGCGGCTGCGTTCTCGGGCTGCAAGGTCAGCACCTTGTCGAGCAGCTTCTCGACGCGGCCTCCCAACTCGGCGCGCGACGGATCCCCGGCGCGTGTACGCTCGTCGTAGAGCAGCAGGGCGAGCCGGAAGAGCACCTCGGCGTCCTCGGGCCTTCGCTCGGAGAGGCGCTCCAGGCGCGCGCGGGCCGGACCAGCCGCGCCGGCTGCGATTTCGGCGCGGGCCAGCAAGAGCTGCAGGCCGTCGTCGCCAGGCACGAGCGCCGCGGCGGCGGTCAGCGGCTCCCGGGCATCGCCGCCGTGCTCCAGCCGCAGGATCCCCAACCGGCGCAGGGTGTCGGGGTCCAGCGGATCGCGCTCGAGCGCAGCCGCGTACTCCTGCGCTGCCAGCTCCGGTCGATCTTTCGCGGCATACAACTCAGCGAGGTAGGCATGCGCCTGGGGAAGATCGGGTGCCAGCTCGGCGGCGCGCTTGAGCTCGGTTGCGGCACGGCCACCCTCGTCGAGCCGCGCTTGCGCGAGACCCAGGAGCGCGTGGGCCGGAGCCAGGTCCGGCATCTTCTGCAGCAGCGACTCGAGCGGCGGAACCGCCAGGCCCGGCGCGTCGCGCACCAGATATCCCAGCGCCAGCTCGAGCTCCGCGCGCGCCGGCTGCGGCAGGTCGCGGAACGGATCGGTCAGCGCTCGCGCGGCCTTCACGGCAAGGGCGGCTTCGTCGGCGCTCGGCGACAGTGAAGCGAAATTGCGCAGCGCGTCCATCGCGCCTTTTCGGTCGCCCAGACGTCCGATGCAGGTGGCAAGCGGCGTCCGATAGCGCGCGACGCCGGGCGCGAGCTGCACCGCGCGCTGCAGCGGGCCGCGCGCGTCGACGAACTTCTCGCCATCGAGCAGCGCCACGCCCAATCGGTACTGGATATCGGCCTCGTCCGGCTTGAGCTCCGAGGCAAGGCGCAGCGCCGCGACCGCAGCCGCCTCGTCTCCCGCGGCGAAGCGTGCGAGCCCCAGCGCATAGAAGGTCAACGCATCCCCCGGCCGCCGCACAGTCGCGTCTTGCGCCTCGCGGGTCACCAGAGGCAGCACGCCATTGCGCCGTGCGGCCTCGATGCGACCGCGAATGGCCGCGAGCTCGCGCGGGTCGCGGGAGAGAACTTCCTCGAACTCGCGCTGCGCTTCGGCGGCGCGCCCCGCCACGAGGTCCTGCTGCGCGGCCAGCAGGCGCGCGCCCGCGTCGTCGGGCCGCGAGCGCGCGGTGGCGCACGCGCCTGCCGCGAGCAGCACCAGCGCAGTCGACGTCCTGCTCCAGCAAAAATCCAGCAACGATCCCCCCCGCGGTCCAGGTCGCGTCATTCCGGGCGCTCCCCGCTTTGCTTTCCTGGCGGCGCAATCATCGGCTCCACCGGGCTCGGCCCAGCGCCCGCCAGCAGGTGCTGCGCAAGGATTTCGACCCGCACCCGGCGCAACAGGTCATCGCGGTCGTCGATGGTGAGCCCGCGCGTCTCGATCTGCGGCCCCACCACGACGCGGATGGGATGGCCATAAAGCCGCAGCGAGTGCTTGCGCAGCGCGTGCTGCCCGCCGTCCGTGGCCACCGGCACAATGGGCGCCTGCGCTTCGATGGCCAGCAGGAACGGCCCCTTCTTGAACGGCAACACCGTTCCATCCAGCGACCGCGTGCCCTCGGGATAGACCGTCACCACCGCGCCGTCCCGCACCTGCGCGGCCGCCTTGGCGTAGCTCTGCAGCGCGCGGTCGTGGTGCTGCCGGTCGACTTCGACGAAGCCGGCGATCCGCAGGTGCCACCCGAGGAAAGGAATCTTGAAAAGTTCCTTCTTGGCGGCAAAGACAAACGGCGTGCCGCGCAGAGATAAGAAGAGCGCCAGGATATCGAGGATGGAGCTGTGATTCGAGGCGTAGAGAAAGCCGCGCGTGGGCCGCTCGCCGGGGAGGAACGTGGTCTGCACCGGGCAGCGCGCGATCCAGAGGATGGTGCCGGCCCAGAACACCGCGCAGAGCCCTTGCCACCTGCGTGCCGTCTGGCGCGTCATCAGCAGGCCGAGCGCACCGCCGGTCGCCGCGAGCACGGTCGCGATGCAGGCCCACGGCATCACCAACCAGAAGCGCCCCCAGGCAGCGACCACGGAGAGCGCGCCGTCGCTCGGGGCGGCGCTCGCAGAAGCGTCGGCGCCCGGCGGCGAGGTCATGCCCTACCAGCCTGCGGTGCTGCGAAAGCCAGGGTCGCTTGCCCAACGCGCGAAGGCAGGCTCCGTCTTGGCCAGCGCCAGCGCTCGCGCGGTCGCGGCTGTGACCTCCGCGTCGAGCGCCTCGCCCTTGAGTCCTTGTTCGCCCAGCCGGGCGCGGGCGTCAGCGGCGACGCGCTTGTTGGCCTCGGCCAGCGCCTCGGCGGCGAAGGCGCCCTCGCCGCGAGCCGCGAAGACGCGCGCGCGGCCATAGAAGCCCTCGGGCGACTCAGGCGCGCTTTTGATGAGGCGGTCGAAGGTGGCAGCTGCCTCGGGGACCTGGCCATCGTCCAGCAGCGCAAGACCGTACTGGTAAAGCGCGGGAAGGTTGTCGGACTTGAGATGAACCGCCTGCGCATAGTCGGCGAGCGCGGCCTTCTTGTCGCCAGCCCGGGCCGCGAGGTTGCCGCGGGAGAGCAGGGCGAAGAGATTGGACGGGGCCCGGTCCAGCGCCGCGGTCAGCTCGGCACGGGCACCCGGAAGATCGCCCTGGTCGCTGAGCACGCGGGCCGCGCCGATGTGCGTGGTCGGCGACCCGGGATCCACCCGGGTGGCGTCCCGATAGGCGGCGAGCGCCTCGTCCTTGCGGCCCAGGTCGTAAAGGGTGTCGCCCAGCCGCTCGCGGGAGAGCGCGCTCCTGGGCGCGAGCGCGGCGGCCTTACGATATTCGATCGCCGCCTCCTCGCGTTTGCCGTTGTTGACCAGCACATTGCCGCGCGCGAGGTGGGGTGCTGCGGAGTCGCCGGTGCAGGCGCAGGCGAGGAGAGTCAAGGTCAGGAGCGGCTTCATCAGGGCGCGCAGTGTAGTCCAACCCGGTCGTGGTAAGCAGGGCAAAGATGACCACGCGGAAGCGCTTCATCGCCGTCGCTGGGAACATGGGCGCGGGCAAGAGCGAGCTCGTCCAGTTCCTCTGCCGCCGCTACGGCCTCAAGCCGTTCTACGAGCCCAATGAGACGAACCCCTACCTCGCGGACTTCTACGCGGACATGCCGCGCTGGGCGTTCCACTCGCAGATTTACTTTCTGACCCACAAGTTCCGGCTACACCGCGAGCTGATGCTGGAGCCCGGCGCCGTGGTGCAGGACCGCACCATCTATGAGGACGCGGAAATCTTCTGCGAGAACCTCCACCGCAGCGGCATGATCGTCGACCGGGACTACCTCATGTATCGCGATCTTTACGACAGCGTCAGCGCCGCGCTCTCGCCGCCCGATCTGATGATCTTCCTGAAGTGCCCGGTGCGCACCCTCAAGAAGCGCATCCTGCAGCGGGGCCGGAAGATGGAGATCGACGTGCCGACCGCCTATCTCAAGGGCTTGAACCAGCTCTATGAGGAATGGCGCGCGCGCTATTCGATGTCTCCGGTCATCGAACTGGAGACCGACCGGCTCGATTACCTGACCGATCTGGTCGACCGACTGGACCTATTCAAGCAGATCGAGAAATTCATCACCTGAACCGAATGCCACTCGGTTAGCAGCGCCTTTTCTCTCTGCAAGGATCGCCGCCGCGACCCCCGCGCTTCTCCTGCGGCGTTCGTTGCCAGGTGAAAGGCCTCCTTGACTGAGTGGCTTTGCTGCTAAAACTGATCGTCATTGCACCTAAACTTCTACATTCAATGGAGATGCCATGTCGCTTTATGAGATGTTCACTTCGAAGGGTCCGAGCGGCTTTGGCTATGGCGCAACCGCGGAGCAGGTGACACAGGGGCTCAAGCTCGACGGCAAGACCATCCTCGTGACCGGCTGCAATTCTGGCCTCGGGCTGGAGACCCTGCGGGTGCTGGCGCTGCGCGGCGCTCGAGTCGTCGCCCTCGCCCGCACCCTCGAGAAAGCCACGGCCGCGTGCGCGCAGGCTGGGTCCGGTCCTGGGAAGGCGGTGCCGCTCGCCTGCGAGCTGTCCGATCCGCAGAGCGTCCGCGCCTGCGTCGCCGAGGTGAAGCGGCTCGGACTCAAGCTCGACGCCATCATCTGCAATGCAGGAATCATGGCCTTGCCAAAGCTTACCAAGTCCCATGGATATGAGTTGCAGTTCTTCACCAATCATATTGGTCACTTCCTTTTGGTGACCGGCCTTCTCGCTCAGTTGACTGAAGACGGACGGGTCGTGGTGCTCAGCAGCGATGCGCATACCCGGGCCCCCAGGGGAGGTATTGAGTTCGACAACCTCTCGGGTGACAAGGGATATGGGGCCTGGCGCCAATATGGCCAGGCGAAGTTCGCGAACCTGCTCTTCGCCAAGGAGCTGGCGCGGCGCTTCGAGGGCACGCGCAAGACCGCCAATGCGGTGCACCCGGGAGTGATCAATACCAACCTGGCGCGCAACCTGAATCCAATGGTCGGATTCATACTCGCAAGCGTCGGCCCGCTGGCACTGAAGACCGTGGCGCAGGGCGCGGCGACACAGGTGTGGGCGGCAGTCAGTCCGGGCGCGGCCGGCCTCTCGGGCCAATACCTTTCGCACAGCAACGTGGCGAAGCCGCGCGCCGACGCCAATGACCCGGCGCTGGCAAAGCGGCTCTGGGAAGAGTCAGAGAAGATCGTCGCCGGACTCGGCAGCTGAACTCGCTCCGGGTGCAGTCCGGAATCAGAAGCTCGCGTTGGCCGTGATGCGGAAGGTGCGGCCGAGTTGCGGGACGGCATGGTTCGGAAAAGGGATCTCGAGGCCTCCCGGCAAGAGCGGCTTCTCGTCGAGAACATTGTCGACAAACGCGCCGTAGCGAAGCTGCCACGGCGCATAGACGCCAGTCAAGCCTGCATTCCAGTTGAGTGATTCCCCGAGCGTGACGTCGGGCAGCCGCGGGTCGTCGGAGGCGGCGAACCGGGCCGAGTTGTAGACCAGCTCCGTTGCTATCGAGAGTCGCTCATAGGCCACCGGCGCCATCACCCGCAGGGCCCCGCTGTGCTGCGGCGCATTGGGTACGTCCGGATTGCCATTGTTATTGCGTATTTGATTGAATGAATACCAGAAGGCCACCAGCGCGTCGGGCCGCGGCTGCCAGCGCACCTCGCCCTCGGCCCCTGCGCTGAAGGTCAGGGCCGACTTGTTCTGGAAGCGGAAGCCGCTCTCGCCATCGGCGAGCTTCACCGCCTTGAGGCGGATGATATCGTCGATGCGGCTCCAATAGCCCGAGACCGTGGCGTTGAGATCATCAGTGAGCAGTTGAGTGTACTCGACCTCTCCGGTGCGCACGCTCTCGGGCGCGAGATGAACGACCCCGTCAAAGGTCACGCGTCCGCGCTCGTCCGGCGTCCCCTCGCCAGCGATCTGCCGGCCGCTGCGGAAATAGCGCTCGTTCAGTGTGGGCGCGCGATAGGCGGTGCCGAAGGCAAGCTTGAGCGTGCCCGCGAGGGACGGCCGCGCGATCAGGGCCACGCGCGGATGGACTTGCGGCGCCGGGAGCTGCTCCCTGGGCGATTCAACGGAGCCGCTCTTGAAGCCGTCGACGCGGACCGCGACATCGAGCTGCAGGCGTTCGCCCAGCCGCAGGTCGTCCCCGGCGTACACGCTGCCCACCAGCTGCGCATGCGATTCATCGATGCCGGGCGCGCCCGGCCGGGTGAACTGCAGCCGCGTGCGCCAGAGATCCTGCAGCTCTCCGCCGATGAAAACGCGGTTGCCGGCAAAGGCGGGCAGTCGCAGCCGCACTTCGCCTTCGGTCCAGTCGGCGAGCCGCGTGGCGCGCTCGAGATCGCCTTGCGACGGCAGGTCCTGGCGCGAGCGCGCGCCGTCCTCGGAGACGCGCGCGTCCAGCCCCAGCCCGGAGGCCAGCGTGTGGCTGAAGCTGCCTTCGAAGAAGAAGCGCTGGTCCTGCGCGTCCGCGCCGGGGACGCCAAAGCTGTCGAAAGGACCGGTGGCAATGCTCTTGTTGCGGCGATTGAAGACGGCGGACAACGCGAAGTCACCGGCGTGCGCGCGCAGGTCGGCGTGCTCGGCGTCCTCACCGTCGAGGTCGAGCGCGAACCGCGTCGCATTCCCGGTGCGCTCAGGCGCGGCGAAGATGCTCTCCCCGCCTTGCCGCAGAAAGGCGATGCGGCCGGTGACGCCGCTCGATGCGTTTCCGCCCGAGGCAATCAAATGCCCGGCGTTTTGGGTCAGGGAGCCGAGGAGCGTGCCCACTTCGATGCCGCGCGTGCGCAAGGAGGACCGGTGCACCACGTTCACGACAGCCAGGAAAGCGGCGCTGCCGTAGAGCACCGAGCCCGGTCCGCGCACGACCTCAATGCGCTCGACATCGTCAAGATCCACATCAAAGTCGTGGCCAATGAAGCCCTGTCCTGAAGAGAGATCATTCGTGACGTGGCCATCGGAGAGCACCAGCACCTTGTCGTTGTAGACGCCGGGCGGCGAGAAGCCGCGGACGCCGAAGCTGTCGCGGGTGCGGTCCGAGGTGACATAGAGGCCGCGCACGGGCCGCAGCGCCTGGGTGAGCGTGGTGTATCCGAAAGCGAGGATCTCGCTGCGGTCAATCACGGTCACCGAAGCGGGCGCGTCCTCGATGCGCGTGAGCTGCCGTTCGGCGGCAACCACGGTGGGCCGCAGCCAGACGAGCCGCGCGTTCACGAACGAGCGCTCATTTTCGTGCACCTGGATGTTTTCGACGTGCGGCTCGCGACCCTCGGAGCTGATCTCGAGGGAGTGGCGGCCGATCGCGACATCCTTGATCACGGCGGGGGTAAAACCGGCCTCCTTGCCGTCGAGTCTCAAGAGCGCGCCTTCGACATTGGCACGCACCACCAGCGTCCCGGCCCTGGGCGGTAGCGGCGACAGACGGTAGACCAGTGAGACGCTGCCGTCGGGCGGCACCTGGACGGGGAGCTGCTGCGCGACGTAACCGCTTGCCGAAAGATAGAGCAGGTGATCGCCGGGGAGCAGCTGCAACGGCGATCGCAGCGTTGGCCCCGCAGGCTTGTCGACGCTGACCTCGACCTCGCCGGGCTGCCCCGAAAGAGCGACCTTTCCATAGATGCGCTGCGGCTCGAGCTTGAGCAGCCGCGTCTGGCCGATCTGGAGTTGAGTCTGCGCGCGCAGAGAGCGGTAGCCCGGCAGCTCGACCATCGCCAGCACCGTGCCGGGCGGCAGCGCGAGCGTGGCCGGCGTCTGCCCACGCGCGCCCAGATCCTTGCGGTCGATATAAATGGTCGCGCCCGGCGGATCGGATTCAATGCGGAGCAGCGCGAGCTGCGGCCGGAGACGCTCAATGGCTGTCTCCACCGCTCTTCGGTCTCCCTCGGGAACGCCCTCGTCGAGGACTTCGAGGTACCAGCGGAAGGCTTCATTGGTGCGGTGAATCAACTCGAATGATCGAGCGATATTGAAGACGACATTGCGATTCTTTACCAATCGATAGGATCCGAGGAACTCGCTGAGCGCCTCTTCGACATTTCCTTTGCGAACGAGCGCAGCGCCGCGACGGAAGCGGAAATCGGCTTCGTCGGCAACCGAGTCCGCGCGGGCGGCGCGAACTCCGGACAACCCCAGCGACAGGATCAAGACGGCAAAGACTCGCGTCACGCAGCAGGCAGTTTCAGGATGAACGTGGCGCCGCCAGAGGCGGTCTCGTCGAGCAGAAGCGTGCCGCCGTGATCGATGGCGATGGTTCGGCTGGTGGAAAGGCCCAGACCATTGCCGCCCTTCCGGGTGGTGACGAAACGCTGGAAGATGCGCTCGCGATCCTTCTCCGGCACGCCCGGGCCGTCGTCGGCAATCAGCACCTCCGCGCTGCCCTGCGCATTCCGGGTGGTGACCACGATGCGGCCGCGCGCGAAATCGAGCGCATTGAGCAGGAGATTGAGGAGGAGCTGGCGCAAGGCGAATGGATCGCACACCACGCGCGGGGGCTCTCCCTGTTGCTGCTCGAGCAGCAACTCTTTCATCCGCGCCATCGGGCGGATCATGGTGAGTGCCTCGGCCACAATCTCATTCACATCCTGGGCGCGGCGCGGCACCTTCTCGCCGCTCGCATAGGAAAGGAAGCTGTGAAGTTGCGCGACGGTCCGGCGGGTCTCGTTTTCAAGCTCCCGCAGATAGCGCGAAATCTTTGCGTCCACTGCCGCGCGCTCGGCCCCGGTTCGCGCCAACTCGGCGAAACCGAGCACCACGGTGAGCGCGTTCTTCATCTCATGCGCGAAGCCCGCGGTGAGGAGGCCCACCGTGCTGGTGCGCTGGGCGCGCTCGAGAGCCACCGAGATCTCGTGCAGCCTTCTTTGCAGCGACCAGGCGGAGGCGACGCCGAGCGCGGCCAGCAGGACCACGCCTGCATAGACGACGCCGCCGAGATTGATCCCTTTATAGAGACTGACGACCAGCGCCACCGTCGAGAGCAGGAAGATGACGGGACCCCAATAGAGCGCGAGCAGGACGATGCGCCGCGCGTGAAGCGCCGCGAGGATACCGGGAGCGTGGCGAGGTGGCACGACGCTCACCCTAGCAGAAGAGTTTCCGCGCGGGCCGTTTAGGGCGATGCTGCGCGGCATGAAGCGGGTCCTGTTGTGCGTCGGCGGTGGCATCTCGGCTTACAAGGCGTGCGAGGTGGCGCGCCTGCTGGTGAAACAGGGCGCGCAGGTGCGGTGCGCGCTGACGGCAGCCGCGCAGCGGTTCGTCGCGCCCTTGACTTTCCAGGCGCTCAGCGGGCGGCCAGTCGCGACCGATCTCTGGGACACCTCGCAGGATCTGGCGGCCGGGCACATCGCGCTCGCGGACTGGGCCGAACTGGTGGTGGTCGCGCCGGCGACGGCGGATCTGCTGGCCCGGCTGCGCGCGGGGCTCGCGGACGATGTGGTGACGGCGACGCTGATTGCCATCGAGCCGTCGCGCTGGCTGCTGGCGCCGGCGATGAACGAGAAAATGTGGGCGAGTCCTGCGGTGGCGGAGAATGTCCAGGTGCTGCGCTCGCGGGGCGCGCGCTTTCTCGGGCCGGCGGTCGGCGAGATGGCGGAGCGGTCGCACGCAGGGCCGGGCCGGATGGTCGAGGCCGCGGAGATCGCCGCCGCGGTCGCGACCTGGCCCGCACCGGCCGTTGCGGAGACCTCGCCGGCGGCGCAGTTTTCGACCTCGCCCGCGGCCCAACCCGCTCCTGCGCCGCACGACGCTGCGCCTGGGCCGCGTCCGCGCGATCTCGAGGACGTGCTTGTGCTGGTGACTGCCGGCCCGACGCGCGAAGCGCTCGACCCGGTGCGGTTTCTCTCAAATCCATCGACGGGGCGGATGGGCTTTGCCGTCGCCGCGGCCGCGCGCGATCGCGGCGCGCGCGTGACGCTCATCGCCGGTCCCACCGAGCTCGCGCCGCCGGCCGGAATCCAGATCGTACGCATCGTCTCGGCGGAAGACCTCGCGCAGGCGGTGGACGCGCATGTCTCCGCGGCGCGCGTGCTCGTCATGACGGCAGCCGTCGCCGATCAGCGGCCCAAGGTCCGCGCGGCGCAGAAGGCGAAGAAGCAGGACGGCGAAGAGACGCTGACGCTGGTGCGCACGCAGGACATTCTCGCGTCCGTGAGCGCGCGCGCGGTGCGGCCCTTGCTGGTGGGCTTCGCCGCCGAGACCGAAAACGTCGAGGCGAATGCGCGCGAGAAGCTGATGCGCAAGCGGCTCGACTTTATTGTCGCAAATGACGTCTCGGCCGCGGGCGCGGGTTTTGCCTCCGAGACCAACCGCGTGCTGGTGCTGGACCCGGCGGGTGGCCGCGTCGAACTCTCGGGCAGCAAGCGCACCGTGGCCGACGGCCTCTGGGACCAGATCGCGCCCAAGCTCTCCTGAAGGGAATCGACGGCAGCCGCCTGACGATCGTCCGGCTGGGTAAGTACACAAAAGTCGGTCCCTGCTGAACTACACTTTTACCATGGAATATACTTCAGTTTAACCTGATCGAGGTGCTTGTGCCATCATCGTCTTAAGAAAAAGTAGGCTTTTCCAACATCGTTATCTCTGACCTTGAGTCGATGGATCGCGAACAGATCGATCAACTTTCTTTCGGTGTCGTGGGCCTTTCCAGTGAAGGCTTGGTGGAGGTTTATAACGCAACCGAATCACGGCTTGCAGGACTCCCGGCAGACACCGTAATGGGGGCGCCTTTCTTCCTCAGCGTGGCCCAGTGCATGAACAATTTCATGGTGGCCCAACGCCTTAAGGATGAGGTGGAGCTCGACGCAACGTTGCCTTTTGTCCTGACGTTTCGCATGAGGCCCACGCCGGTCGCGCTTCGGTTGCTCAAGAGCAAAAATTCTGCACGCTTCTACGTGCTTATACAACGCTGATTCTTCGTTTGTTGCCCTGAAGGACTTTGCAGATGACGACGAAAGAAAAAATCGAAGTGGAGACAGGTGAGGAGGAGAATGCCCGGCTGCTGGATTTTCTGTATGCTTGTCCAGTCGGCCTGGTGGAAATGTCCTACGACGGCACGATCAGCATGATCAATCCGCTTGCGATGCAGTTGCTTCTCAGACTGCATCCGACACCCTCGATGAATATTTTACCACGATGGAGAGGTACGGGCCTGAGCTGCGAAATCTCGTCGAAAGCTATTCGCCAGCTCAGGGTACGGTCTGTGAAAATCGGCGAATTCTGGTGCGCTCTGGTCAGGCGAAAGAGCCAAGCAGTGAGGTTTTCTCCTGCACCGTGATCAAACTCGGTGCCCAACGATACATGGTTTCTTTGAGTGATATTTCGGGGCAGGTCCAGCAGGAATACAAGCTGAAGGAAGCCGAGTCCTGGTTTGCATCTCTCCTCGACAGTGCCAATGACTTTGGAGTCGCTTCGCTCGATGCGTCGGGCCATATTGCATCAGTCAGCTCATCGATCTCAAAGCAAACCGGCTTCAAGGAAGAAGAGCTGATTGGTCAGAGCCTTGACTTTTTGCAGGTGGCAAAGTTACCCGAAGGAGCGCTCGGAGCTCCAGAGCAGCTTGCACTGGCTGCCCGGGAGGGCTGGCATCTCCACGAAGATTGGCAACGACAGAAGGATGGTTCGAAGGCTTGGTATCAGCGTCTCGTCGCGGTGAAGCATGAACCTCACTCACACCGCCGGAGTCCATGGATATACGATGGTGCTTCGAGAGGGGCAGCAACGTTCGATTGACGTTTATCGTCTCAAGCAGATGCTGACGCGAGATCACCTGACCGGCACCTTCAACCGTATGCACTTCTTTGAGGTTGCAGTACGGGAGTGCGCTCGTAAAAAGCGCTACGCCAAGCCGCTCTCACTGGTGATGGTCGACATCGACCTATTCAAGCGGGTCAATGATGCTCATGGGCATGCCGCAGGCGATCAGGTATTAAAGCAATTTGCGCAACGCTGTATGTCGTTGCTGCGGCCCAGCGACATGATGGCACGCATCGGTGGCGAAGAATTCGCTATTCTCCTGCCAGAGACGAACGTGGATGGTGCGAAACTGCTCGCGGAGCGCCTGCGAGCGACTATCGCGGAAGTGTACATGGACGCGGACTCTAGAAGGCTGCACATCACAGGAAGCTTCGGCTGCGCTGAGCTGGGCGAAAACTGTAACCTGGAAACCATGATGGCGGACGCCGATGCAGCCCTCTACGAAGCAAAACAAACAGGTCGCAACCGTGTGGTAGGGAAGCAGGCGTAAAGCGGAGGGTGCCTGCCTTTCTCGGCGAAGTTCGGAACGCTGCAAGGTACTGCTTCACCCCCCACGGATCTCTTCAGTATTGGCCTTGGCGGAGACAGCTCCCCCCGCGCGATCGCTTTTCAGGGAGGCCGCCCCTCCTTCTGCCGCGCGGGGGCCATGTCCGCCCGGGCTGCAGTAATCTCAAGCGTTGAGCATTGTCGCGTGCAGGACGCAAGCGGTCGCTGGAAGTTGAACTCTCGACATCTCCCGCATAGCGTTCCCGCCGCACGGGGCAATGGACGAGGACATCATGACTGGGATGCCTGCCTCTCGCTCTGCCCTCCTGCATGCTTTTCTAGCGGGCCTGGTCCTTGTCGCCATTCCAGCCCATGCGGCGAGTCCGCTCCCGGCTTACAACGTTGACCCCGGCACAGCGTCGGTCTCCGGGCTCTCCTCCGGCGGCTTCATGGCGGCGCAGCTGGGCGTCAGCTATGCGAATACTTTCAGGACCGGCTTCGGCGTCTTCGCCGGCGGGCCTTTCGATTGCGCCCGCAATCAAAACTATACGGCGTGCATGTACAACTCGACGCCAGCCATTTCCACGCCCGTGGCCAACATGAAGAGCTGGAGTGGAAATCAAATCGACTCCACTTCGCTGCTGGCCAACCGACGTATCTTTCTCTGCGTCGGCAGCAGCGACACTACCGTGGGTCCCAACGTCGAAAACCAGCTCAAGAGCCAGCTGGGGAACTTTGCTACCGCAGGCAACGTGAGCTACGTGGTCTCCTCCGGCGCGGCGCATACCTTTCCTACCGATTTCACCGCCAGCGGCGACAATTCCTGCTCCAGCGCCGCCTCCCCTTACATCAGCAATTGCAGCTATGACGGCGCAGGGGCCGCTTTGAGCTGGATGTATGGCACCTTGAGCGCGCGTAATAACGGAACCCTCGGGGGCTCGGTGATCCCTTTCGACCAGACGGCGTTCATTTCCCCAGGCCATGGACTCGATACTACCGGCTATCTTTACGTGCCGGCCGCTTGCGCCGTGGGCGGAAGCACCGTGTGCAAGGTGCATGTCGCGCTGCATGGATGCCTGCAAAGCTACAGCAACGTATCGATGCAATTCGTCAACAACACCGGCTACAACAAATGGGCTGACACCAACAACATCATCGTCCTGTATCCGCAGACCATTGCCGACAACACCAGCCACGCGACCTGGGACAGCGGTTCGCTCGCGAATGCCAATGCCTGCTGGGACTGGATTGGCTGGTATGGCTCGAATGCCGATCAAAAGGGTGGCGTGCAGATGGCCGCCCTGGTGGCCATGGTCAACAGAATCACCAGCCGATACGGCGGAGGAGGGGGCGGCGGCGGGACCACCATCCCGGCCGTGCCGTCTGGCCTCGCGGTCACCGGCACCACAGGCAGCACGGTGTCGCTCGCGTGGAGCGCTGCTGCGGGAGCCACGAGCTACAATCTCTATCGCGGCGGCCTGAAGGTCGGCAGCAGCACTTCGACCAGCTTCACCGACTCCGGGCTCGCCGCGACAACGACTTACCGCTACGCAGTGACCGGCGTGAACGGCGTGGGCGAGAGCGCCAAATCAGCGACGGTCAGCGGAACCACCACCTCGGGCTATACGCCGTCTTGTACCAACGCGAGCAATTACAGCCACGTCGTGGCAGGTCGTGCCCACGACGGTTCCGGATATGCGCTTGCCAATGGCTCCAACCAGAACATGGGCCTTGATAACGTTTTTTATACCAACGTGCTCGAGGAGACGGCCCCCGGCTATTACGTGATCAACAACGGCATCTGTCCCTGACCGCAAGTTTACCAGCGCGAGAACCGTGCGGCTCCTGCAGCAAAACATCCGCTCCGGCATCATCGTCCCTGGCTTCCTCTCCAGCGTGGCGGGGACGCTTGGGTCCTTCCTCTTGCTCGAGCGGCTGGGCAACCAGGCGAAGCAGCTCGCTGACCGGAGGAACGGCGCGGTTCACGAGATCGACAAGCTGGGCGGCCTCGCGAACGCCTACTTCATCGCCAATCAGCAAGGGGACCTGATCTACGTTCTCGGGCTTCAGCAAACCTCGCGGAAGGACCTGATCAAACTGATCTACCAGGGCAACGTACTCGACCGCGCGGAGCCGGTGCGCAACTTGATCGGCGCGCTCGCCATTGACGGACTCACCGACTATCGGAAAACCTATGGCGAATATGAGCGGCTGAGCGATCGAGCCCGGGGATCGCAGGAGTACGAACCCTTCCTCGCGGTAAAGTCGTACGAGCGCGAGGTGGTGACGCTGGCACAGTCCCGGGTCTCCGGAGCTGCAGCTGTCGCTCGTGCCGCTGCAGCAGGAGATGACGCTGGTTGAGTCCAGGCTGCGCCGCCGGCAGGTGCTCCTCATTTTGTTCTCGGTAGTGGGCGCCTGCCTGCTCTTGATCGCCAACTTGTTCGAACAGAAAGTAAAGGTCGAGAAGTAACCGCGGCTCGCCACCTCGGTCGAAGGCCTGAGCCAACCCGGTGACGCCGCCGCAGGCTCTGTGGCACTTCATCGAGGCCGCGCGAGCACGGGCGCCGAAGCTCTAGTTCTTCGCAGGCAAGCCAAGGCTCGAATGCCTGTCAAGTAGAGCGGTGCGCGCGCTGTTTCTGCGCTAGAGTCACAATCGGTCTCGCCGCGAAGGAAGCGAGAAGCGATCCGTGCAAGGGAAGGGAGCGCCGAGTTCCATGATCACCGCAACTGACATCCTTCACGGCAAGATCCTGATCGTCGACGATCAGGAAGAGAACATCCTCCTGCTCGAGCAGATGCTGCGCAGCGCGGGCTATGTCTCCTTCACCTCCACCATGGAATCGGGCAAAGTCTGTGAGCTTCACCTCGTCAATCGTTACGATTTGATTCTGCTCGATCTGCAGATGCCCGGAATGGACGGATTCCAGGTGATGGAAAATCTCAAGCAGATTGAAACGAGCGGCTATCTTCCCGTCCTGGTAATCACCGGCCAGCCCGCTCACAAGCTGCGCGCGCTGAAGGCCGGCGCGAGGGACTTCGTCAGCAAGCCGATCGAGCCCGCCGAGGTCTTGATCCGGGTCCACAACATGCTTGAAGTCCGCCTGCTCCATCTGGAAACGAAGACGCTCTACGACCGTGTCGTCGCGGAGCAGAAAGTGTCGGAGCGACTCTTGCTGGACCTGCTGCCCGATTCCATCGCGGAGCGATTGAAAGCGCGGCCCGCAGTTGCGGTTCAGGGCTTCACGGAACTCATCACGCAGAGCTACGCGGAAGTGACCGTGCTGTTTGCAGACATCATCGAGTTCACCAGGTTCTCCGAGGGCAAGAGCGCCGAGGTCCTGCTGGGCGTGCTGAATGAGATTGCCACCCGTTCTGACGGCCTCGACGGCGATCCCGCCCGCGATCGGAGCAAGACCATCGGCGACGCCTGGCTTGCCGCCGTGGGACTGCCGGACGGCCTCGCCGATCAATCGATTCGTGCCTCGCATATGGCCCTTGATCTGGCGGAGGCGCTCGAACGCTTCAATGCCCGTAGCCGCTATCAATTGAAGGTTCGAATCGGCGCCAGTATCAGCGCCGAGGCAGGCCGCGGCAAGCGCGAAATCCTCCTCGACTTGTAAGACTCCGGCTCATGGGCTGGAGTTTTTTTCTCCAGCGCCGATCAATCCGTAGCTCTTGAGTCTCCGATACAAGGTCGCCGAGCCGATCTGGAGCTGCTTTGCGGTATGCGTCTGGTTGCCGCCATTCAATTCGAGCGCCGCGAGTATGTATTCTTTCTCGACTTCTTCGAGCGGCCGCACCTTGCCCGTGGTTACCGCGGGCCTGGGAAACGCTTGCCGGACCTCCTCGGCGAGATCCTCCACCTCGACGCGACCTCCGCGCGCAAGCGCCACGGCTCGCTCCATCGAGTTTTGCAGCTCGCGCACGTTGCCGGGCCAGTCGTAGCGAAGCAGCAGTTCGGCCGCGCCCGGGGCCAGCCCCGACACGTCGCGCTTCATCCGCAGGGCCGCCTCCGCGAGCAGCACCCGGGCGAGGGGCAGCACATCGTCCCTGCGCTCGCGCAGGGGCGGCACGCGCAGCTCGATGACCTTCAAGCGATAATAAAGGTCCTGCCGGAAAGCGCCGCTGGCGACGCCGAGCGCCAGGTCGCGGTTGGTCGCGGTGACGATGCGCACGTCGACCGCCCGGCTTTTGTTCTCGCCGACGCGCCGGACTTCCCGCTCTTGAATCGCCCGCAAGAGCTTGACCTGCATGGCCGGTGAGACCTCACCGACCTCGTCGAGCAAAAGCGTTCCGCGGTTGGCCGCCTCGAACAGGCCGGGCCGGTCCTGGGTCGCACCGGTAAACGCCCCCCTGGCGTGTCCAAAGAGTTCGCTCTCCAGAAGCGTTTCAATGATGGCGCCGCAATTGACCGCGATGAAGGGTCCGGTCGCGCGCGCGGACTCTTCGTGGACGAGCCGCGCAATCCGCTCCTTGCCTGAACCGCTCTCGCCGGTGATGAGAACGGTCGAGTCGACCTTGGCCACCCGGCGCGCGAGATCGACGAGCTGCCGCATGGTCGGGCTCCGCACCACGATTCCGAGCGGCTCCTCGACCTCGGGCGCCACACGGATGATCGCCGCGCGGCTCTCGCGGAGCTTGCGCTCGGCCGCCTTCAATGTCTCGGTGACCCGGTTGAGCGAGACGTCGAGGCACTCCTTGAGGCGGACCGGCGCGTAGAAGCGCAGCTCCTCTGCGCGTTCGTCCCCCCACTCCTCCCGCGTGCGTCCGTAGAGGTGGCAAGCCGCATCGCCCTTGCCCATGCAACGGTCCTCGAGGACGTAGACCTCTTTCCCGGCGCTCCGGCTGAGGTAGCCGCTGGTGAGGCCGCTGATCGTCCAGCACACCGGCACCTCGGACCGGCCAAAGTGCAGGAGGTGCTGCTCGGCTTCATAAGATGCGCCGAGGATCAAGCCCTCCCTGGACAAAGCTCCTCCGCTTCCCGGCTCAACGCTGAAAAGCCCTTCGAGGGTATGAATGCGAGTGCCCGCGCGGGTCCAGTCCTCCTTGGTGTCCCATTTGAATTCGGCTTGCATCGCCTCGGCCATGCGCCAGCCGTGGGCGAAGCCGAACTGGGTGAGTACCGTGCGGGCCGCGGTGAGGCCGAAGTTCTCGACCAGGTACTTTCGCAACAGCCCCATCGCGACAGCGTCGAGGAGGAGCGCTCGCTGCCCGGCGAAGCGGATCACGCCCCCCTGCGGGTCCAGCTCAAGCAGTTCCTTGTGGTCCAGCCCGTCGGCGCGCATCAGCTCGCTCCCTCGAATTGACGTGAGGCTACTTCATATTGATGGCATCCACCATCGCCCGAGGATGGCTCAAAATGAAAACAGCACGGGATCACGGTGGATTTCGACTTGGCCCGAGAAGTGCTGTGTATGAGCCCGGGGCCGCCAACAACGGGCCATAACGAAGCTCGATGGCGAAATGAAAGAGGGACGAAAATGACACGATTCTCAATTGGTGCGTCGATGATGTTTGCCTTGGTCGGTCTGGTCGCCTGCGGAGGTGCTGAAGTCGGCACTGCGAACAAGGCCGGGACCGCAAGCACGGAATTGCTGGGCCTCGGCCCGGCGCCGGTGGCCTTGGGTAAGGCTGGAAACTTCGCCATTCTGAGCAAGACCGGGATCACGGACGTCTATGCCTCCGCTATCACCGGAAACGTTGGAACGAGCCCCATTACCGGCGCAGCGCTGTTGCTCTCCTGCGGCGAAGTGACGGGAACCATCTTCACCGTCGATGCGGCCGGTCCGCTTCCTTGCGCCGTGACTGACGCCACCGGACTGACCGCGGCCGTGGGAGACATGCAGCTCGCATACGACGACGCCGCCGGACGCGTATCGCCCAACTACACTGAGTTGGGCGCCGGTGAGATCGGCGGGCTGACGCTGACCCCCGGTCTTTACAAGTGGGGCACCAGCCTGTTGATTACCCATGATGTCACGCTCTCGGGCGGCCCGAACGACGTCTGGATCTTCCAGGTTGCAGGAACCCTGATTGAGGGCAACGCCGCGCGGATCACCCTGGCCGGCGGCGCTCTCGCGAAGAATATCTTCTGGCAGGTTGCTGGCTCCGTGACCCTTGGAACGACCGCTCACTTCGAGGGCATCGTTCTGGGCAAGACGCTGGTGGCCGTGAATACGGGAGCCTCGGTGAACGGCCGGCTGTTGGCGCAGACCGCGGTGACCCTGCAGATGAATGCGATTACGCAGCCCGCACGGTAATTCTCAGCAACTTGAACCACCAGTCGGGGACACCATCGAAAGCGATGGTGTCCCCGCAGTTGTTTGCGATGGTATCCCGCTGGCATTCCCCTCGCCATCGCGCGGCTTCGCTTCAGGTTGGCATTGGCGCCGTGGCAGCAGGAGCCGTCCCCTGGCTCGGCTTCAGCAGTCGCCGCGCGGCCCGCAGCAATTCGGCGAAGCCGGAAAGTTCGGCCTCAAACTCCAGGTCGGAGCTGCGCTCGCTGTCGAGGAATCGGCGCAGCGCATACGGGATGCGTCAACCGGTCGTTGAGTCCCACATCGCAAGTAGTGGCGGTCCGGATCCCTGCCGCTTCGAGACAAGGAAAGAACGCCTCCGACCAATAGCCGCTCGGGTAGCAGGAGTGCACGAGCGGCCCCGGCGCGGAGTTGGCCAGGGCTTTGCGATTCTGCTCGACTCCTTGCGCGCCGCCGCGCCCGGCAACCGGTGCCGGTGCGTGTGCAGCTGGATATCGAAATCCTCGGCGGCTTTGGCCACTTCCGCAGGCGACATCAATTGCAGGCTCTTCTGCCGGATGAGCTGGTCGAGGTCGACTTCCAGTCCGGAAGCGACTCACGCAAGAGCGCACCTCTCTGTGTCTCATCTGATTGCTGCTCTCCAAAGTCAGTCAGCTCCCAGGGAGCGTCAGCCTTTTGCGCCGGAGGAGCGAGCGACGTCTCTCCCTCCAACTCGAAGCCAGGCACCGCCAGATCCAGAAGCGAAGCGCTGCTGCGCCGAAAGCAATATTGCAGCGCCAATCGGAAGACGGGGACATCTCGTTCTTAATAGCAGGTGGTCAATACAAGGTCGCTTTCAAGCCTGCTTGAGGAGCGGCAGGCAATCCGGCGCGTCAATGTCGTTGCCCGGATGAAAAGTTCCTGCGAGAAGCTCGCCTCGTCGGATGACTCGGTCCCATGACAGGCGAGGATACGGAGCCGATTGCGAGTGAGGAGACGCTACAGCCGGAACAAGCCGGCGGCCTTGCAAAAACGATACAGGCTTGATTTCAAGGTCACTGAAGCTCCTTGAGCGACGGCTTTGTGACCGCCGCAGTCACGGGTGCGCGGCGGTGGAGCAGAGGTCGCGCGAAATCGCCGATGGACCGCCAGAACAACATCCGATCGCCGGGAAAGAGCAGGTCTTTCTTGATGGCTGGATTCAATGCCAGCCAGCAGAGCTGCAGCAGAGAGCCAAGCTTGTCGCCCATTGAAAGATGCGTCGACTTCAATTTCGACCAGACGTGTTGGACCTCCAGCGGGAGGTGAACGCAGGTCGCCTGTTCATAGGCCGCTTGCGGTGAAGCCGGCTGGCCGCGCCAGGCGTCGAGCAACAGTCTCGGGAAATCAACCCCGGCATAAAGTGCCAGATGGAGCGAACCCCAGAACCGGGCGTTCATTTCGACGAACCAGAACTGGCCGGTGTCCGGGTCCCAACGGTATTCCATCATTGCGACTCCTCGCCACCCCGTAGCTGCGAGCTTTTCCCGCGCGTCGCGAAGGATCGCCTCGTGCCGGAAGCTCTTCCGAAGCGAGGAGACACCGCCGGTGAAAGGGACCTCGTGCAACCGGAGGTGCATGAACTCCGCAAGCAAGCCTTTGTCCGTCACCAGGAAAGAGGCGCCGACGCCGCGGCCAGGAACGTGGCCCTGCACGATGGCGTGCCGGAAGCGCCGGGTCAGCGACCGCAGCAACTCAATCGCTTCTGCAGAAGTCTCCGCGCGCACCGTCCTACCGCGCGACTCGTCCAGCGAATGGCATCCGTCGGTCTTGACGTACAACGGGAGCCCCAGGGCCTCCAGCCGGGCTGCGGACGGCAGCACTGGAAGGTCCACCAGCAAGGTGGGCGGCAGGTGCGGCGCGCCCCGCGACATAAGGTGTTGGAGCAAGTCATACTTGCTCAGCGCCAGCCGCGTCAGCGCCTCGTCGCCCGCTTCGAAAGGCACCAGGGCACGAAGGTCCTGATCCTGAGGTGTGAGCGAAAGGAGAAAGCTCTCCGAGGGAACGATTGCGCGGATTTGATTGGCGCGTACGTAGTCCCGCACCCAGGCGACGTAGAAAGGACCACAAGGCGGCGCGACCACGCCCCGCGTCGCGTAACGAGAGCGAAGACCCAACGCGGACGATTGGCTTGAGATCGCGTGAACGGCAAACCCCGCGCGGCCGAGCGAGCGGATCACGCCGATAGCACCCATCCTGTCGGCTTGGGGCACCAGCACGTTGAAGTCATTGGCTGGCCGCAAAGTGCCCCCGCGCGCAAAATTATTTTGCCCTATAAAGTATTGAATGAGTGATTGAAGGGCAAGTGTCTCAAGCAGGGGCGTGGCGAAATCATTTCCTCTTGCCCGGTCTGCAATGGGCCCACAACCTGTCCCGGGGGGATTTGCATGCGCAGCTTGTTTCTCTTTCATGTCGGTTCGAATGGCGGCTACGCGATCGGTCCGCTGGAGCAACTCTTCCTCAGGACCGGACTCGACCTTTCCTCCGGGGACCCGGGTGCCGTTCATTTTGCCTATCGCGACTTCTCGAAGGGAAGGCCTGCGATCGCGCTGGAAAATGTAGTCGTTCACGACTTCACCGATCGCCGCCCGGCCAACCTCGAGCGCCTCGCCGGCTACGTGCGCGCGAACCGCATCGAGCTGGTGGTAGCCTTTGATTTCGAGCCCATCGATCCGCTGGTCGTTGCATTGAAGAAGGCCGGCGCGCGCACCTTCATTGCCTATTGGGGCGCGCCCGTGTCCGGAGCCTCCCCTCGTTGGAAAGCGCTGCTCATGGCGGCGCAGTTCGCGCTCTCCCGGTCCACTGTCGATTCAATGATTTTCGAATCGAAAGCGATGGCCGACACCGCCACGCGCGACCGCGGTCTGCCGCGCTCGCGCATCGACCTGGTGCCGTTGGGCGTCCGCACCGACCTCTTCCGGCCGCAGGTCTCCACCTACGCGCATGACACGTTCGGGTTCCCGAAAGACCGGCGCATCTTCGTCTATTCCGGACATATGGAGCACCGCAAAGGCGTACGCGTGATCATTGGAGCGGCGCTCGAACTGTTGCGCCAAAGGAACGATGTCGCTTTCCTGATCTGCGGCAATCGCGCTGGCGAGGCCGACGCCTTCGAGGCCACCATTCGTGCAGCGGGGCAAAGCGCGCATCTCCGGCTGGGCGGCTATCGAGCGGACCTGCCGCGGATCTTTCCCGGCTGCTTCGCCGGGGTCATCGCGTCGACGGGCTGGGATTCCTTTACCTATTCTTCCGTGGAGATGGCGGCCTGCGGGCTCCCGGTCATCGCCTCCCGGCTGCAAGGCCTCGCAGAAGCCGTGCTCGACGGCAAGACAGGGCTTCTGTTCGAGCCCGGTGATTCGCGAGCGCTGGCCGCTGCCATGGAGCGACTGCTGGATGAACCGGGTCTGGCGCGGGCCCTGGGCCAGGCTGCCAGGGAGCGTGTCGAGCGCGAGCTGGACGTCGAGACGCAATTCAAGGCCTTCCAATCCGTGATTGAGCGCCGGATGAACTCAAATGCTTCTTTTGCTGGACAATGGCTGATGACGCCAGAGCGGTTGCAGGCGCGGTTCGGCCGCCGCAAGGGATTCCTCCGCCATTGCCTCGCGCGTCTGATGGATTCAACCGGCGCTTATCGCAAAGAGCGGGATATCGACTGGTCCCGGGTGCGCCGGCTGGTCTTTGTCTGCCAGGGCAACATCTGCCGGAGCGCCTATGCGGAGGCGCGCGCGCGCAGTCTCGGATTGCGAGCTGCATCGTTTGGGCTTCTGGCCGGTGAAGGGGCCGAGGCCAATGCCACCGCAGTCGAAAAGGCTGCCCGGCGCGGAATCGATCTTGGCGCGCATCGCGCCCGGCGGCCTTCCCCGAGCCTCATGGCCGACGGTGACCTGCTCATTGGAATGGAATCGAAACACCTTGAAAGCCTCGCGCGGCTCACGAAAGCGAAGTCAACGCTGCTCGGGCTCTGGTCCACGCCAGCGCGACCGCACCTCGAGGACCCCTACGGGCTCTCAGGTGCTTACTTCGAAACCTGTTTCGATGTGATTGATTCCGCGGTCGCAAACCTCTCGACCCTGGCTCGGGCCGCGCGCGATGAAACCGGGTCCGCGGGGCAAGGCAGCGAGCATGACGGCCGCTCCGCGAGGTGCGCAACCTGAGCTGCTCGGGGACCCCGCCGAGCGGCGGGGGCCGAGGTTGTTCTCGCGATCAATGCACCGAGTTGAAGACGAGGTCGACCTGCGCGTCCACCGTACCCGAGCCCGAGACTTTACCGTTGATGCTGTTGAGCGCGCTCTGGGTGATCTCGCCATGTCCCGAGATTGACGTCTTCGTCTTGCAGTCGCTCTTGCAGGTCGCAGTGGCGTTCGCGACACAATTCACGTCGCTCGAGTTCTTGCACTGCACCTGGGCGCTGGCCGTGCAGTAATCCGTACAATTGGTGTCGCTCGTCGGCAGGCTGGCCTGGACGGTGAACGTCGCGACGCTCGAGGTCTTCACGTTGCTCACCACGCCGCAGACGGGATTGGTAATGCTGCCGCTGCTCTGGGCGCTCCCGTAGTCGCTGACGTAGTCGCCGCCGTCCGAGACGGACCCCGAGGTCATGACCGTCTCGCTGTAGTCGCCGCTGGTCAACGTGCAGAGCGCTCCGGCCGCTTTGTCGAAAGTTCCCGCACCGGTGAGCGTGACCGTGACTTTCAGGTCGTCGGGCTTCGGCTGCGGAGCCACCTGCTTGCCGCCTTCGCTGGCTGGCTTGGCATAGGTGGCCTTGCCGTGGGTATTTGTCTGGACGGTGGTGCTTCCGCAGGCTGCGATGGTGAAGCAGCAGAGAAGGGCGATGCGCATGGAAGCTCCTGCCTGATTGAGGTTTACAGCATCCCAGGGACAGCCGCGGCGGCGCTGTGGCCACCGGCTGCACGGGAGGAAGCAGTGTTGTATACCGGCGCGCGTGAATGACACCGAAGAGCTTGCGCACGCGGTCGCCGAGGCGCGCGCCTATGTCATGTGGGCTACAGATGCCGGTCTCTGTATCCTGAAGTCCGATTCAAGTGCCGACAACGAGGAGTTGATGCGCGCACCAGGGAATCAGCCGGCGAGCAAGGCCGAAGGCCACACGGTGCTCGTGCAGGAGAGCGCTTTACACAAAGACGCCGCTGCCCCGGGAAAGCCAGGCCTTCCGACGCTCGCTTCCGTGCGCGCCGAAATGGGCGAGTGCACCCGCTGCAAGCTCCACAAGTGCCGCAATCAAATCGTCTTCGGCGTCGGCAGCGCGCAGGCGCGTCTGGTCTTCGTCGGCGAGGCGCCGGGCGAGGACGAGGATCTATCGGGCGAACCGTTCGTGGGGAAAGCCGGGCAGCTGCTGACTAAAATGATTGAGGCAATGGGCCTCTCGCGCGACACCGTCTATATCTGCAATACGGTCAAGTGCCGCCCGCCGAACAACCGCAATCCCGAGCCCGACGAGCTCGAATCATGCGAACCGTTCCTCAAGGGGCAGCTCAAAGCCTTGCAAGCAGAGGTCATCGTCACACTCGGCAGGTTCGCGGCCCAGGCGCTGCTGCGCGATCAGACGCCCATCTCGCGACTGCGCGGCATCTGGCGCGAGTACGAAGGCGTAGCGCTGATGCCGACCTTCCACCCCGCTTATCTATTGAGGAGCCCCGGCGAGAAGGCCAAAGTCTGGGGCGACCTGCAGGAAGTGATGAAGAAGCTGGGGCTGCGCAAGTGATCGCGGCGCTGATCTGCGCAGCCGCCGCCGGCTCGCCCTGGATCCTTTATGCCGAGCTGACCGGCTCAGTGGACCCCGGCTCGGGCGCGCATCTGGTCGAGGCCATTCACGAGGCGGAGGATCGCGGTGCTGAGGCGTTGGTGGTCCGCATCGACACGCCCGGCGGTCTTCTGGCCAGCACGCGCGAGGTGGTGCAGGCCGAGTTGTCGGCGCACGTGCCGATCGTTTTCTGGGTCGGCCCGCCCGGGGCGCGCGCGGGCTCGGCCGGCGTCTTCATCACCATGGCGGCGCACGTAGCGGCGATGGCGAAAGCCTCCAACATCGGTGCGGCGCACCCGGTCTCGCTCTTCGGAGGCGGCTCTGAGCCCACGCCGCCGGCGGGGAAAAAGAACGAGCCGGACACGATGCAAAAAAAGATGGAGAACGACACCGCAGCCTTTATCCGCGGTATCGCCGAGCGCCGGTTTCGCAATGTGGACTGGGCCGAGAAGGCGGTGCGGGACAGTGAGAGTGTGACCGCGACTAAAGCCGTCGAGCTGAAAGTGGTGGACCTGCTCGCCGAGGATCTGCCGGACCTGCTACACAAAATCGACGGCATGAAGGTTGAGCTGGGTTCTGGCGATGCGCGCGTGCTGCACACCGCGAGCGCGGAGATAAGGCCTATGACCTGGTCCGTCAAGCACCGCGTCCTGCACGCGCTCGCCGATCCCGAGATCACCTTTCTGATTGGCATGCTCGGCGTGATTGGCATCCTTCTGGAGCTCTTTCATCCGGGCACGCTTTTGCCGGGCCTGGTCGGCGTGGTCTGCCTGGTCATCGCCGCGATGGGCCTGCAAATGCTGGCGGTCAACTTCGGTGCGCTGGTCCTGATCGCGCTCGGTGTCGCCTTCTTCGTCGCCGAATTTTATGCCGGCGGCCACGGCGGCTTCATCGCGGCCGGCGCGGTCTGCCTGGTGCTGGGCTCGCTCTTCCTGATTGGTCACGTCGACGCGCGCTTCTATGCCGACCCGGACTTCGGGCTCGGCTGGCGGCTCGCGCTGCCGGTGGGTGCAGCCACCGCCCTCATCGCGGGAACGCTCGCGTGGAAGCTGTCGAGCAGCTCGCGCTCAAAGCTGCGCACCGGCGCGCCTGGACTGGTCGGAGAAGTAGGCGAGGTGCGCGACGCGCTGCAGGGCGGGCAGCCGGGCAGCGTGCTGGTGCACGGCGAGCTGTGGAGGGCATCGAGCCAGGAAGAGCTTGAAAGCGGCGCGCGCGCGCGCGTCGTCGCAGTCAGTGGATTGCAATTGCAGGTATCGCGGGCCTCGCAAGATGCCAGCACTTCGTAGCAAGGAGCATGAAATGCCATTCTGGTTGATCTTCGTCGTACCAATCGCATTCTGGATTCTCACCGGACTCAAGGTCATTCAGGAATACGAGGCAGGCGTCATCTTCCGCCTGGGCCGCTATGCCGAGACCAAGCGCGCGGGACTCAACTGGATCGTGCCTGGTATCGACCGCATGGTGAAGATCGACCTGCGCACGGTGACGCGCGATGTGCCGCCGCAGGACGTGATTACGCGAGACAACGTCTCGCTGAAAGTCTCGGCCGTTATCTACTTTCGCGTGATTGACGCCGAGAAGGCGGTCATCCAGGTGGAGAACTATCTCTATGCAACTTCGCAGCTGGCGCAGACCACGCTGCGCTCCACGCTGGGCAAGCTCGAGCTCGATGACCTGCTCGCGCAGCGGGAGAAGATCAATAAAGAATTGCAGCTCGTGCTCGACCTGCACACCGAGCCATGGGGCATCAAGGTCTCCGCCGTCGAGGTGAAGCAGCTCGACCTGCCGCCCGAGATGCAGCGCGCGATGGCCCGGCAGGCGGAAGCGGAGCGGGAGCGGCGCGCCAAGGTGATTGCGGCCGAGGGTGAGTACCAGGCGGCCGAGAAGCTCGGCATGGCGGCCGACGTGATTGACGCGCACCCGGCGGCATTGCAGCTGCGCTTTCTGCAGACGCTGGTGGAGGTCAGCGCGGAGAAGGCTTCAACCATCGTCTTCCCTGTTCCAATTGATATGCTCTCATCGTTCCTCAAGAGAGCTGCCGAGCCGCCTGGAGCGCTGCCACGGCCGCCTGTAGCGCTGCCACGGCCGCCTGGAGCGCCGGGTGTCACTTGAATTGGACCCCTATGGCTTGCGGCGCGTAGTCAAGCCGCGCGGGGTGCTGCCGCAGCAAGCCGAAGTGATCGATCCGCGGCTGCCGCTTGGCGTAGACGAGCTCGCCATCGATGTCGAGCGGCTCAACATCGATGCCGCCTCGTTCCGCCAACTCGCCCTCGAAGCGGGCTCCGGGGATGGCAGCGACGCTCGAATCTCCGCGCGCGTGCTGGCCATCGTCGCGGCCCGCGGCAAGATGCAGAATCCCGTCACCGGCTCGGGCGGTATGTTGATCGGCCGCGTCGCCGAGGTGGGCGCGCAGCACCCGGCCGCGGCGGAGCTGAAGCGCGGCGACCGCATTGCCACGCTGGTTTCATTGACGCTGACGCCGCTCGTGCTCGAGGAGATCACCGCGGTTCACGCGCACGCCGAGCGGCTGGACGTGCGCGGCCGGGCCATTCTCTTCGCCACCGGACTCTGGGCGCCGATGCCCGACGACCTGCCCGAGGCAATGGCGCTCGCGGTGCTGGACGTCTGCGGCGCGCCGGCGTGGGTTGCCCGGCTGGCGAAATCTGGACAGCGCGTGCTGGTGCTGGGCGCGGGCAAGAGCGGTTCGCTCGCGTGCGCGCAGGCGAAGCTGAATGGCGCGAACGTCACCGCGCTGGACTATCGACCCGAGGGCCCGGCGCGACTGGTGGCCGACGGGCTCGCCGATGTGGCCATGACGGTCGATGCGACCCGTCCGCTGGAAGTCTATGCACAGACACGAGGCAGCTTCGACCTGGTGGTCAACTGCGCCAGCGTTCCGGGCACCGAGATGGGCAGCATCCTCTCGGCGCGCGAGGGCGGCGAAGTGCTCTTCTTCTCGATGGCCACCTCCTTCACCGTGGCCGCGCTCGGCGCGGAGGGAGTCGGCAAGGACGTGCGCTTGACCATGGGCAACGGCTACGCGCGGGGACACGCGCGGCTGGCGCTCGACCTTTTGCGAACGACGCCCGCGTTGCGGCGCATCTTCGCGGCGCGAGTCGGATGATCATTAATGAAGCATGCGCAATCGTCCTCGCGGGCGGCAAGTCTGTTCGCTTTGGCAGCGACAAGGCATTCGCGCCATTCCACGGTGAGCCGCTACTTGCGCATGTATTGCGGGGACTGCGAGCACTCGGGTTCGCGCAAACCATCATCGTTGCGAAAGAGCCCGAACGATATGCCTCCTTCGGCACCGAACTCGCGCGCGACCAATCAGTGCTGCAGACGCCGCTCGCCGGTCTCGAGGCGGGGCTTCGCGCCTCTCGTTGTGACCTGGTCTTTGCCTGCGCCGCCGATATGCCGTTCGCGGCCGACGGCCCGCTGATCTTCGCGCTGCTCAACGCCGCCGTGGAGGGTGTCGCGTTCCCTCGCTGTCATGGACAGCTGCAGCCCCTCTGCGGCGCCTATTCCTTGTGGCCGGCGCTGCGGCGGATCACGCGGCTCCTGCAATCCGGGGCGATGGGCCCGCGCTCGCTGCCGGCGACGATCATTGAATGGGACGACGAGCGGCCTTTCCTCGACGCCGACACGCCGGAGGCATTGAGAGCGCTGGAATCAAGGTGACGACGCTTCAGGCCCTAAAGTGACTAGGGCGTGTCCGCAAACTCGGCCACTCCGCAGGTGCGGTGGTCCGAGATTCCCGAAGAGCGTCGATCGCTTGGCGCAGGGGGATCGACGGCGAGATCGTCTCGTGATCTACCCTTGTGATGCGCCGACACGAGTTGAC
>JANYKT010000020.1 GCA_025358085.1 Deltaproteobacteria bacterium
CTCAACTCGAGCCCGGACGCCGTCCGCGACCTGGGCGATCTGCCGATCAAGACCAGCAAGGGCACCACCATCTATCTGCGCGACGTGGCCAGCGTGCGCGACGGATATTCCCCGCAGACCAGCCTCGTGCACTCCAATGGCAAGAAAGCCGCGCTGGTGATGGTGCTGAAGTCAGCCAGCGCCAGCACCATCGACGTGGTCAAGCGCATCCGCGCCACCTTGCCCGCCGTGCTGCAGACGCTTCCCAAGGAACTTAAAGTAACCTTGCTCTTCGATCAGTCGTTGTTCGTGCGCGCCGCCATCGACGGAGTGGTCAAGGAGGCGATCATCGCCGCCGGCCTCACCGCGCTGATGATGCTGCTTTTCCTCGGGAGCTGGCGCAGCACGCTGATCGTGGTGATCTCGATTCCGCTCTCCATCCTGGTCGCGGTCATCATCTTGGGCGCGCTCGGCCAGACCTTGAACGTAATGACCTTGGGCGGGCTGGCGCTGGCCGTCGGCATCCTGGTCGACGACGCGACGGTGGAGATCGAGAACATCCATCGTCGACTGGAGAGGAAGAAGCCTATCCTCAGCGCCATCCTCGAGGGCGCGCAGGAGATCGCCGTCCCGGCATTCGTATCCACACTCTGCATCTGCATTGTCTTTGTTCCGGTTGCCTTCATCTCCGGCGCGGCGCGTTCGCTCTTCGTGCCGCTCGCCCTGAGCGTGGTCTTCTCCATGCTCACCTCCTATTTTCTCTCGCGCACGCTGGTGCCCACCCTGGTGCGCTACCTGCTGCAGGCTGAGGTGGACGAGCAGGCGCGCGAACATAAGAATCCCCCGGGCTTCTTTGGCCGCTTCCACCTTGCCTTCGAGCGCCGCTTTACCTCCTTGCGCGACGCCTATGGCAGCGCGCTCGCCTGGGCGCTCGCGCACCGGTCGCTCGTCTCCATCAGCTTCGGCGCGCTGGCGATCCTTTCTCTTGGCCTGATGCCGCTGATTGGACGCGACTTCTTCCCGCAGGTCGACGCGGGCTTGATCCGCCTGCATGTGCGGGGACCTTCGGGCACGCGCATCGAAGAATCAGAAAGGCTCTTCGCACGCATCGAAGAGACCATCCGCCAGGTGATTCCCGCTGCCGAAATCGACACCATGAATGACAACATCGGCGTGCCGCCCAGCGGCATCAATCTATCGCTCGGCGATCCATCGATGATTTCGTCGGCCGATGGCGAGGTGCTGATTGCGCTCAACGAGCATCACCACCCGACGCAGCGGTATGTGCGGCGCATCCGCGAGACGCTGCGCCGCGAGTACCCCGAAGCAATCATCTTCTTTCTCGCTCCTGATATCTCGACGCAGGTATTGAACTTCGGGCTCTCCGCACCCATCGACGTGCAGATCGTCGGGCCGCCCGGGAATCAGCAAGAGAACCTGTCGATTGCGCGCGCTCTCGACCAGACGCTGACGCGCATACCGGGCGCCGCTGACGTGCACCTCCACCAGGTGGTTGACGCGCCCCAATTGAAACTCAATGTGGATCGCACCCTGGCGAGCCAGAGCGGACTTACCCAGCGCGACGCCGCCAGTGCGCTCCTGGTCTCGCTGTCGTCGAGCGGAACCACCGCGCCCAACTTCTGGCTCGACGAGAAGAAGGGCGTGCAATACGCGGTCTCGGTCCAGACGCCCCAGCGCAGCATCAATTCCATCGAGACGCTGGGCACGACGCCGCTCGGGCCGGGCACCGGGGGCACGCCGCAATTGCTCGCGAACGTGGCCACCGTCGCGCGCACCACCGGGCCGACCAACATCACTCATTACAATGTCGCGCCCACGCTGGACGTGCTCGTCGGCGTCGACGGCCGCGATCTGGGCGGCGTCGCCGAGGACGTCGAGCGCGCGGTCAAAGCGATCACGCCGAAGCTTCCGCGGGGCAGCAGCATCCGGATCAAAGGCCAGGCGGAGAGCATGGCGTCGTCGTTCCGCGGCCTCGGCTATGGGCTCATCTTTGCCGTGCTGCTCGTCTATCTCTTGATGGCAGTCAATTTCCAGTCGTGGCTCGATCCGCTGATCATCCTGATGGCACTGCCGGGAGCCATCGCCGGAATCGCCTGGACCCTGTTCCTCACCCAGACAACGCTCAGCGTGCCGGCGCTGATGGGTGCGATCATGTGCATCGGCGTCGCGACCGCGAACAGCATTCTATTGATTACTTTTGCCAATCAACGCCGCGCGGGCGGACACGAGGCCAAACCATCGGTGCTGGCGGCCGGCATGACGCGACTGCGACCTATCTTGATGACAGCACTCGCCATGATCATAGGTATGCTGCCGATGTCGCTCGGTCTGGGCGAAGGCGGCGAACAGAATGCGCCGCTCGGCCGCGCGGTCATCGGCGGTTTGTTGCTCGCGACTTTCACCACCCTCTTTTTCGTTCCCGTGATGTACAGCCTGCTGCGGACCCGGGCGCCGGTTCCGCCGCCTGAGCTGGAGGCCTGATGACTCCCGAAGAACAGCACGACGAGCTGGATGTTCCGCTGCCGGAAGCGCCGCAAATCACGAGCCGCCGCCAGGCCGTCTTCGGTGCTGCGCTGCTGGGCGCGCTCGCGGTGCTGTTTGTGCTGGGGCTGCTGCCGAAGCTGCGACAGCGCTCGGTGGCCCGTGCCGACGCCGCCGAGCGCGCCGGTCCCGTGCGCGTACAGATCCAGAAACCGGTCCGCGCCCCCGGCAGCCACGCGCTCACGCTGCCGGCGAGCGTGCAGCCGCTGCAGGAGACTGACGTCCATCCGCGCGCAAGCGGTTATGTGCGGCGCTGGCTGGTTGATATCGGCGACCGCGTCAAGGCCGGACAGTTGTTGGTCGAGATCGATACGCCCGAGGTGGACCAGCAGCTCGCGCAGTCGCAGGCCACGCTGGGCCAGCGCGAGGCAGCGGTGATTCAGGCCAACGCGAATTCCCAGCTCGCGCGCAGTATGCTCGCGCGCTCGCGCTCGCTCCTGCCGGGAGGGTTCGCTTCGAAGCAGGAGCTCGATCAGCGCGAGGCCGAGGCGGCGGTGGGCGCCGCGAATGTGCAGGCCGCGCAGGCCGCGGTGGCCGCGCAGCGCGCTGACCTCCGGCGATTACAACAACTCAAATCCTTCGCGCGCGTGACGGCTCCCTTTGCGGGTCTGGTCACCGCGCGCTGGGTAGAGCTTGGGTCGCTGGTGACCGGGACCAGCCGGCTCTTCAGCGTGGCCGCCACCGACCCGGTGCGGGTATTCGTCAAGATACCGCAGAGCCTGAGTCCGGGCGTGCGCGCCGGGCTCGCGGCGCACGTTTCGGTCCATGAGTTTCCCGGCCGCGCTTTCGAGGGACGCGTAACCCGCACGGCCGGCGCGCTCGATATGGCTTCACGGACGCTGAACACCGAAGTGCAGGTACCGAATGCGCAGGGCCTGCTGCTCGCCGGCATGTATGCGCAGGTAACGCTCGAATTACCCCAGGGCCGCAGCGTGCTGCTGGTGCCCGCGGGGGCGATCCTCGCTCGCGCCAGCGGGCCGCAGGTAGCGGTGGTGGACGCAGCCTCGAAGATACACCTGCTGCCGGTGAGTATCAGCCGCGACGACGGCGCGCAGATCGAGATCGATTCCGGCCTCACCGGGGACGAGGAGCTGGTCGTCAATCCGGGCGCGCGCGTCGAAGAAGGGCTTCAGGTTGCAGTATCTCCGGGTTGAAGCGGTCGCGGCCAGACTTGATATCAGGTCACGGGCCGGCACTGCTCCCATCTCTGATCGGTGTTAGACTTTCCATATGAAGGGCGAGTCCCCGGAAAAGGCCACTACGACGGAAGAGCGGCGCGCGATGCGCCGCCAGGGGCTCGTCTTTGGCCGCGTCTCGAGCTTCGAAGCGCTCGCCGGCGCCGACCTCGACTTCTGGGCTCTTGCGACGCTCGGCGAAAAGTTTCAGGCCACGATGGAATTAGTGCGCGACTCCTGGCACCTGAAGGGCAACGATGGACCTGTCCCCCGACTTGATCGACGTATTGGCGGAGTTCGAAAACTTCGCGGTTGAATATCTGGTCATCGGCGGCTGGGCCGTGTCGACCCACGCCAAACCGAGATTCACCAAAGATCTGGACCTGTGGATCGGCACTGCCCCGGCCAATCTCGAGAGAGCAGTCCAGGCGCTTGCTGCATTTGGAGCTCCGCGCGAGCTGCTCCTGGAAGCAGCGCAAATGACCGCCGAGGAGTTCTTCTTCTTCGGAAGTCCACCCGCCCGAATCGACCTCCTGCGGTCGATCCCAGGCGTCATCTTTGAGGAGGCCTGGCCGCGGCGCGAGCGCGCGCGGTGGGACTCATTAACGGTGAATTTGATCGGCCTGAACGACCTGATCGCCGCCAAGCGCGCCGCGGGGCGGCCGCAGGACCTGCTCGATCTGCAGCTGCTGCTGGCGGTGCAGCAGCGCCAAGTGCCTTGACGAACAGGAGCCGGCGAATCGACTTTGAATCAGCCGCGTGAACGGTGCCTTGCCCAATGAAAGTACGGGCTTGACCGCGGGCTGACAAGCACTCTTGATCGTAGCCGGCATGTCGGGCTATTGAGCACCGCGCTGGCTGCGCGGGAGCACTCGCGCAGAGTTTGTCCGGGGGGTACTGCGTGCGAGTTCTGTCGAGGTCCATCCTTGCGATCTGCCTGTGTGTCGCAACGCGGGGCGCCGCCCAGGATGTTGGACACGTGGCCGTGCTTTCCCACGATGGTTCACGATACGACCGGGAAGCGGCGGGGCAAGCCAACCTCGCGCCCCGGGCGGCCGCCGCTCAAGCGTTCTATCAGACGCATTCTGATGCTTACGACTTTCTAATCGTCTTTCCGACCTTCGCCGCGGACTTCGGCAGCGAAGTTCTTGGCCTCGAGACGGGTCTGCGCAACGACGTTGCCGGCATCGGACTGACCGTTCACGACGACGGCGAGCTGTTTGGGAGCACGCGGCGGCTGCGAGGCTATATCGACGTGTCCTCGCTGATGCCGAATACATTCGATGCATCGGCCGACGGCGCCTTGAGCATCATCGCGCATGAAGTGCTTCACGCCTGGGGCGCAAGGTTGCATTTCCGCGATCCGGGCACGGGTCAGACAAGCAATGATCTGCTCGGAGAATCGCAGGCTCATTGGAGCTACTATCTAAACACCGATGCATCGGTCATGTACGGCTCCAATTGGGCCAGCAACGTCAACGGCAGTTTCAGCTCGCTGGAGTCTCGCAAGCGTTATTCCGATCTCGACCTCTATTCGATGGGCTTTCTCGCTCCGCAAGAAGTCGGCCCCATCCAGCTGCTCCAGCCCGCTGCGTCCACGAGCGCGAAGGCAGCCGACCTGCCGCCCCCGAACGGGACTGTCATTGCCGCTTCGGCACGAACCCTCGGAATCGCCGACATCATCGCTGCCGAGGGTCCCCGTATTCCCTCCGCGGACAC
The DNA here is from genome assembly GCA_025358085.1 of Deltaproteobacteria bacterium. Lineage (GTDB taxonomy): Bacteria > Myxococcota > Myxococcia > Myxococcales > 40CM-4-68-19 > JANYKT01. The sequence goes on from JANYKT010000020.1 coordinate 5,436, forward strand.
CGCGCCGCATGCGTTCCGCGCCGCGTTCGCACTGCTGGTCGCGCCCGGACAGCAGCCGACCGCGGTCCAAATCGCTTTCGTCGAGGCCGCCCGGCGCGCCTGGGCGAACGAGTTTTTCTTCCTCACGCGCGGGCGCGGTGTCATGGAGACGGAGCTGGTCAATTCCGTGCGCGCTCAAGGAACGGCGGCTCCTGGTACGCAAGCGGGCCTGAATTATCTTATGTCTCAACAAACCGCCTCCGGTTCCTGGGTAGGTGTCAATGGAACGGCTTTCCGCGATACGCAGACTGCCATCGAAGCAATCGGGTTGTTTCCTGGCGACGCGCGTGGGCCGAGCGCGATCTCGGCCGCGGCGGGGTTCCTGGCTACCTGCCCGACACCCGATGCCGATTCGACGTCGCGCCGCACGCTCGGCCTCAGTTCCGCGCATGCTCCCCTCGATCCTGACGGCGCGCTTTCTCGATTGCTGGCAGCGCGCCGCAGCGACGGCGGGATCGGACTCACTCTTGGCTACGGGACCAGCGTCATCGACACAGCCCTGGGTGCATCTGCCTTCTTCGCGGCCGGATACACCGCAGCGTCCCTCGAGCTGCAGCGCATGCTTGTCGCGGTCCGGAATTCCGATGGCGGATGGCCGTACGTCGTGGGTGGTCCCAGCCGTATTGAATCGACTGTGCGCGTGCTTGATTTTCTTTCCATGCGAGGGTTCGATGCGCAGCAGCCAGAGGTAATCAATGCCACTTCATTCCTGCATGCGCGCCAGCAAGGCGACGGCGCTTTTGCCGATGACCTCTCTTCCGCCAGCGCGACCTCGCTTTCCCTGATTGCGCTGCTGCGCAGCCAGCGCCTGACCGCGAACGACGCGCGCCGCGCTCTTGCCTGGCTCTCGGCGGCGCAGCTTCCCGACGGCAGCTGGGCGGAATCCGCCTATCAAACTGCTCAGGCGCTCAAAGCGTTGCGCTTTGCCCAAGTGTCGAACCTGGAAGTTGCCTTCGACGACGTCATGCTTTCAACCAGCCGTGCAACCGATGGCGAGACGCTCGTCGCGACAGTCCTGGTCCATAACTCTTCGCCAGCCGACTGCGGCAGCTTTCAGGTCCGCCTTTACGATTCGAACGGAATCCCCTTTGGCGCCGCCCAAATCGCCGCGCCTCTCGCAGCGGGCGCCCGGACTTCGCTGATCTTTCAGGTCGACACCACCGGTCATTCCTCGAGCACCCAGCTCTTTGCCGTGGTCGATCCCGACGGCGCGATCGATGAAACCCGCAAGGACGACAACCGCGTCGCGGTGCCGCTGGAAATTGTCGCTCCCCCGAGCGGAATCGATCTGTTCGTCGCTGTCGGCTCCGTCTCCGCCACGCCGGGCGCGATTGACCAGGTCGGCAAACCCATCGTCGTGACTGCGCTGGTCGGCAACCTGGGAGGGCAGGACGCTCCCGCCGCCCAGGTCGTTCTCCAGATCCAGGGCGTCTCCGTTGCAGCCACCACGGTCACGCTGTCTCATCGCGCGACGCAGCTCGTGACCTTCACCGTGTCCGTACCGCTCGTGGGAGGCACACTCCCACTCTCGGTGATCATCAATCCGGCGGGGCTCGTTCCCGAGATCCGCCTCGACAACAACGCCGTTTCCCTGATGGTGCCCGTGGTGCCGACGGTCGATTTGGCTCCGGGTGCAATCAGCGTTTCCCCTGCGAGCGTGGCCTTTGGTGCCGACGTTGGCATCTCCTTCACCGTCCGGAACACGGGGACGCGCGACATCGCGAATGCGTTGATCGCGATTTCCATTCTGGACGCCAATGGCGCGACCATTGCCGTACTGCCGGGCGTGCGTCTAACGATAGCGTCGGGAGGACAAGCTGCCGGAAGCGCAGTCTGGCACTCCTCGCGAGCGGGCACGCAGACCATTGTCGTGCGCGCTGCCGCACCAAACGATCCGACGCCCGGCGATGACGTGGCGACTGCCTCGGTCATAGTGACGCCTTCCACGCTGCCGAACCTCCAGTTTGCGACGGCAGGGGTCGAGGTCTCGCCCAATCCTCCCCTGGTGGGTCAACCGGCCGTCGTGACTGCTGTCGTGATCAACAATGGCGCCAGCGCGGCGGGGTCCTTCGCGGTCGATGTGTTCCTCGGCGACCCAGCCGCCGGCGGTACCCGATTCATCCATCAATCGATCACCGGCCTTGCCGCCGGGACCCGAACGACGGTCAGCGGAACCTTCACCGCCTCCTCGCCGGATGCATTGACCATCATTGCAATCGCCGATCCGGACAATCAGGTCGTGGAGTCGACCAAGTCTGATAACTCCGCCGCATTGACCGTCACCCCCCGGGCTCTTCCCGACCTGGTGTTGACCGATGCCGATCTCCGCCCCCAAACATTCACGCCGCGGCAGGATGCTCTCGTTTCCGTGGTGGTCACCGTCCAGAACGGCGGCGGCCAGCCGGCTGCGCAGGTACCTGTCGAACTCTTCCTTGGCTCGCCGGAGACCGGTGGAACGCTGATCGGTCTGGTGACGATGGCGACGGTGCCCGCGGCAGGCTCCGCCGCCGCGAGCTTCAACTTCTCGGCGGTCGGACTCACCGGTACGCAGCAGCTCTTTGCCGTCGCCAATCGCTCGCAGAAGGTCGTCGAGAGCAATTATTCGAACAACCGTGGCTCGGTCACGCTATCGGTGCAAAACGGCGCAGTTGCGTTGAGCAATCCTTTCTTCTCGCCGAACGGCGACGGGGTGCAGGACACCACCACTATTTTCTATCGAGGCGCCAGATCCGCGCCCGCCGAGGCCCGCATTGCCGCCAAGGACGGGAGTGTCGTACGCACCCTGCAAGATGTCGCGGGCTCCGGGAACTTCAGCTGGGATGGACTCGGCGATACGGGCGCGGTGGTTCCGGACGGTGAATATCAATGTTCAATTTGGCAAGGCGCCACGGTCTTGGGCGCGGCCACTGCGGTTGTGGACACCAACAGCTTGCCCCTGAGCGACGCATTAGGAACGCCGCTCGTCCGGGATCTCTCGATCAATAGTTACGAGCCCTATTTCGCCGAAATGCCCGATGGAAGCGGGATCGTATTCAATGGATACGACCGTGGTCAGTGCAGCTTGCTGTTTTCTCCATCCGGAACGACGGACATCCAGAGCCTGACCCCGCCCAATTGGGAATGCCCGGATCGGTATCATGTCTATGGCGCCAATCCGGACACGGAAATCGCTGTCTCGGGCGATGGCCGGCAGATTGTATTCGGCATAGGTCCTATATCTTTCGATGCCACCGGATCCTTGGCGACGTTTGATCGCCAGACCATGGCCACGACAACCCTCATCGAATTCACCGATCGGCGACCGCTGTCCCGCCGCGGGAAAATCATCGCCAGCCCGACCCAGTCAGTGGTGCTGGTTGAACGGCAAAATGGATCATTTCGGGATCTCGACGCACTTGATATTACCACCGGAATCGCGACTACTTTGACGATTTGCAAGGACTCGCCAGAGTATCACTTCTCGCCCGACGGTTCGTCGATTGCGTGCACAACGGGGGAGGGGAGCCGCATCGCCGTCGTGCGCCCGGACGGCACCGGCGCCCACATCGCTTTTACGCTCCCATCTAATCGCGGTCTCTTGACGCACTCGTTCATCAATCCAAAAGAAGTCCTGACCTATATGGGGACCTCTCAGGAACAGTATGTCGCATTCAACGCGGAGACGGGCGCGGCCCGACCTGTCGTCTTGGACGATGGATTCACTTTGAATACGTATTCCGAAATGCTGGTATCCCCGGGTGGGGACTACGTCGCGGTCACCAACGGGGAGCTTTTCCTGAACAGGCACCAATTCCTCGGATTCTTCTTACTTCCCCTTTCGGGGGCACCTGCACGACTCGTTGAGCCATTCGATCAGATAGGGGTGCTTGGCAACGCGTTCCGCGGCGGGGGTGAGAACGTCAAATGGGCACGGAGCGGCGGCGCGTTGTCGTTCGCCGACGCAACGCCGGACCCGTACAGCTACGAAAAGTACGGGGGACACCTGCACACCATCGTCACCCTCGAAAACCTCTTCGTTAATTTCGGCGCGGGCCGCGTCGCCGGCGGAGACGCAATCAGCTTCCGGGGCACCGTCAGCGATCGGAACTTCGATAGCTACACACTGAGCTATCGGCCCTGGCACTCGACCACTCCCGCCATTGTGTTTGCGCGCGCCAACCAGCAGGTCATCGACGGCTCGCTCGGACAATGGGTGCCTCCGGGTCCGGGCCTTTATGAAGTCTTCCTCACCGCGCAAGACAAGGCCGGCAACGTTCGCACGCTGCAAACCACCGTGGCTTGGAGCGAGGCCGAAGCGATCGCGAACGTGCAGAGCGATCTGCAATACCTCTCGCCGAACGGCGACGGCGTGCAGGATGCGGCGCTGGTCAGCTACAGCGCGGTGCAGCCCACCAGCGTCGAGTTCATCTTCTCCAACGAGGCTGGCAATATCGTCCGGCGCATCGACCGGACGCATACGCAGCCGGGTAATGCTTCCTTCGTCTGGGATGGCTTGAACGACGCTGGCGGCGTGGTGCCCGACGGCAAGTATGCAATGCAGGTACAAGGCTTCTCGCTGCCTTTTGTTGTCGACACGACCCCTCCCCGCGTTGAAATGGGCGCAGGAGTAGGCCCCGGGCAGGACACCAAGCTCGCGTTCGTCACGCTGGGGGTCCACAAGCCAGATGGCTCCCCGATCCTCGTGGACGTCGCGGTTTTCAACTTCTACGAAACGAGTGCCGACGCGAATTTCTCGGATTGGACGATGCAGTCGGCGGTTGCCAGCCAGTCGGCTTCTTTCATCGATCGCAAGTTTGGAACGTATCCAGGCTTGGCGAATTTCTGGGAATACGTTCGAGGAATTCGCGGGACGACCTTCCGCGCCAAGGCCGTCGACCTGGCTGGCAACAGCACGACTTCGGCGACATTGGTGGTTCCAGAGCAGATCGTCGTCACCGGGGTCGGCGATCCTTCCGCTCTCGATCCCTATATCTCCGGCGTACTGACGAGCGAAATCGGCACCTGGCCGCGGTTGGACCTCCTTCAGACACTGGCCGACAAAAACGCGGTCATCGTGCTGAAGCCGCATATGGGAATCGCTTTCGAGTCGACGGTCAATGCTCCTTTCGTTTCCTTTGCAGTCGCCCACCGGCCGCAAGGAACGCGGGAATGGACCATCGACACCGCCAACGTGAACGCTCTCGGTGAGGGCGCCCTCGAGTGGGATCCGGGCGCACTGACGGTTGGCTCGTTCGACGTAGAGGTCCGCGCCACCGACACCTATGGGCGCACCTTCGCATCTCCATTCCACGCTGACTTCCAGCCCTCGCCACTCGAATCCAATCTCGAAGTCTGTACCTCTGCTGGACCGAAGTCGCTCACCTTCCTGGCCACAAGCAACATCCCAGGACAGGTGACCTCGGCGACGCTGACCTTCACGCGAGCAGCCGACCAGATTCGGGAACAGGTATTGCCGATCGCGTTCGGGACTCCCGTTACAGTGAGCCTCGGGCTCTACGAGAACACGGCAAGCTTAAGGCCGCCTCAGCTCACCGCGTGCGCCTATCAAGTCGAGTTGAATGCACTGACTCCTTCCGGCTATCCAGTCCACGGGAGCGTGTTCGTCGACCTGTGCGGATTGCACCTGCTTTCCCTGTCGCCGGCCACCGGCTCCATCGTGGTCGGCGAAAGTTTCAACCAGACGGTCGTTTCCGTGGACGTGTTCGAACGGCAAGTCATGGGCGCCTGGACCAACGTTGGAAGCCTTCCGGGATTCGTGGGCCGCTCCCCGACTACACAGCTTGCGTTGCCCGTACAGACGACCTGTGAGGGCCAATTGTTTCGCCTTCTTGCTCATCTGGCGGATGGTTCAACCTTCGATTCGAACCAACCTGGAAATTTCAGATCGTGCACGCCCATCCTTCCACACGGCTTGACGTGCGCGCCTGAGGAGGACCTGCTCCGCATCTCGCGCGACGACGTTCCAGGCTTCTGCGTCGGTCCGCACCAGCCAACTTACCAAGTGGATTTCAGCGCCCACGCGGCAGCGGGCAGGGTGATCACGGCTCTCGGCGCGGGAGTGCGCCCTTATAACGGTTCGGCGATCACGCCGGAGCCGCTCTCGAAGGTCGAGTTGGGCGAGAGGGCGTCAGCGACCGCGACCGTCTCGGGCGCTGCCCTTCCGGACGGGGAATACAGCGTCGCGCTGCATGCCACCGACAGCCTTGGCGTGACCAGCACGTGGTTGAGACCTGCTCGGGCGCCTTTTGAGGCTTTTGAGACCCCCATCGTTGTCGACAGGGAAATCTCGACGGCATCAATCACGTCGCCGACGACGGGAGATCAGGTCTGTCCGACCTTTTCATTTTCACCCTCCGGCGCGCGAATCGCATCGGTCCCAATCCGAGGGTCGGTGTCCGATCGGTTCCTCGAAAGTTATACGGTCCTCATTCGACCCGCGGGGTCGGGCGCATTCACTGCCGCCGGTTATACGCACTCCTATCCGAAGCCGATTCGCGCGGGCCTCATCGATCAAATCTTTGTCTCGCAACTCACGGCCGGCGACTACGACCTGGACCTCGACGTTCACAATGGGGCCGGAAGTTCGGTCTGCGCGCCGCCCGTGACCGTGCACCTCAGCCCCGGGATCGCCATCACCGGACCCAAGTCCTCACCCGCATTGATCGGTTCAGACTCGCTCGCAACCGTCCGCCCCGCGCAACTCCAGTTCAAGCTTAACGACTCGGGCACGGTGCGAATCACCGTCGATCCGAACACTCCTTCCGCCGCGCTGGTGTTCAACGGCCTGCTCCCGGCCGGCGACGCCAGCATCGGCTGGGATGGAACCGTCCCCGGAGGCGCATCGGTGCCGGACGGCATCCACGTCCTGCGCGTCGAAGCGGTGGACGGTTGCGGCATTCGAGACGCGAAGACCACACAGGTCGAGACGCTTTCCAGCAGCCCCGTCGCCCGCATCGACTCGCCGGTGCCCGGCACCACCGTATCGGGCGCTTTCGAATTGGCAGGCGAGGCGACTGCCCTGCACTTCTCCAGCGCGAGAGTGTTCCTCGCGACCAGCGCCAGCCCCGACGCCTTCGCGGACGTGGCCACCCTGTCCAGTCCGGCCAAAGGCGTCCTGGCGAGCCTGTCGCTCGACGCCCTGGCCGCGGGCGGTCATTACATCTTGCGGCTCGAGGTCCGGGATGCGGTCGGACATCTCTCCTTCGCGACGACGAACTTCACCGTGAGTCCGCGCAGTATCATCGCGTCCTTGGGTGCCGTTCCTCCGGTGGTAGCGCCCGGTGTGCCGGACGCGAACGGCGCCGCGGTCGCGAACATCGGACTGCTCGTCGCCGCTACAGTAAACCTCGTCATCATCGATGCGAGCGGCAAAATCCAATCAACTCTGCTCGCCGGCGCCGCACTGCCCGCGGGCTCCAGCGTGATTCCAATCGATCCGGCCGCGCTGTCGGCCTTGCCTGACGGTGCTTTTCGCTTGCAGCTCGCGGCAACCGGCGCCGGAGGTTCCGAAACAGCGCTCGCGACGCTGCTTGTGGATCGCGTCGCGCCTTTGGTGACGATTGTAACCCCTCTTCCCGGCGCCTTCGTTGCCGGCTCGATTGATATCAATGGCTCGATTTCCGATCCGCTGCTCACCTCCTGGAGCTTGACTGACGCGCCACCGTCCGCAAGCGAGGTCCAGCTCGCGTCCGGCACTGGAGCGGTTTCGGGACGTCTCGCCACCATTCAAGGGCTCTCCGAGGGTGCGCACCAGCTTGACCTGCGTGCACAGAACGCGGCCGGTATCAAGACCGTCCGGCGCGTGCCTTTCGCCTCCGACTCGGTAGCTCCCGTACTACAGCTGACCGCGCCAAAAGATGGCCAATTCGTCAGCGCCAGAGCTGGGGCCTTGGCGGTCACCGCCACTCTGGTAGAGGCCAACCTGGCTTCGTTGGTGCTCAGCGCCACCGAAGGAACGCCCGCGGGGCCGGTCCAGCAACTGGCCTCGCTGGCGAGCCTCCCGGTGAATGGCGTCGTAAGCAACTGGGATCTCGCCACCATCCCCGATGGGGCCGCGACCCTCTCGCTGCTCGCCACCGATCTCGCCGGAAACACTGCCGCGGCGACGCTCGGCTTGACCGTGGACAGCACGCCACCCGCGGTCCAGATCGATTCTCCGCGCGATGGATATCTCAGCAGGGAAGCCGCGTTCGTCGGCTCTGCCTCAGACGCGAACCTCCTTCATTACACTTTGTCCATCGCCAGCGGGCCGGCTTCCACGGCCATCGATTTCGTGCCGGTCGCAACCGGGACCACTCCGGTGAACCGCACTTTGCTGGCACAGCTCGGAGCGCTTCCGGCCGACGGCGTCTATACGGCGCGGCTCGAAGCCGTGGATGCCGCGGGAAACTCGAGCGTCGATCTCACCAGCTTCCTGGTGAAGACCGTCCCGCCGGACGCCCCCAAGACCCTCTCGGCAATCCTGCGTCCGCCGAGCGATGTGCTGCTCAGCTGGGCAGCCAGTATCGATCCCGCCACCTCGGCCTATTCCGTCCAGCGGGCGCAGGGCAACGCTGCGTTTGCTCCCGTCGCAACGGTGCCCGCGGGCGTGGTCTCGTTCACCGACGCCGCACTCCCCGATGGCAGCTATCGATATGTCGTGACTGCAATCGACAAAGCCGGCCTCACCAGCGCGCCGTCACCGGTTGCGACCGTCGTCGTTGATACCCGCCCGCCCTCCGTCCTCATTTCCGCGCCGCTATCCAACGCCCAGGTCGCTGGCCTGCTGGCGATCAAGGGCAGCGCCTTCAAGGCAGGTGCGTTCAAGGGTTGGAGACTATCAATCGGGGCCGGCGCCACTCCCACGCAATTCACCACGCTCGCACAATCGCCGGCGCCAGTGGTCGCAGACACGCTCGCCATTCTCGACACCACAACGCTGCCGCAAGGCTCGCTGCAGACGCTGCGGCTCGAGGCGAGCGATGTCTCCGGGAACACCGGCAGCACGCAGGTGACAGTCACCGTCGACAATCAGGTTCCGGCTGCTCCCGTGCTCCTCTCGGCGACTGCGCAGGCCAGCACCATCGCCATCGCATGGCAGGCAATCAGCCCCGCCGATCTCGGCGGATACCTCCTGTATCGAAATGGGGCGCTTGCCAATGCACCGGTCGGCTCCGCCATCCGCGATCCGCTGCACTACCTTCTGCTGGCGACGATGACGTCCTTCAATGACGCAGGGTTGCCTGACGGATCGTTCTCCTACCAGCTCCAGGCCGTGAACCTTGCCGGCGTGGCGAGCGCGCTCTCCAACATCGTCTCGGCCAGCATCCGCACCCACGTGCCCTCCGCTACCGTGACGAGTCCGGCCCGCTTCGCGCGGCTTCCCGGCGCGATTCGCATCGAGGCAGACACTCCCGATCTGGACGTGGCGAGTGTGCAACTCCAGGTGCGTGCCGGAACCGCTGACTTCGTGCCGCTGGGTGCACCACTGACGACGCGGCCGTACACCGCCTGGCTCGATCCCGCGACCTTGGCTTCGACGGTGATTGAATTGCGCGCCGTCGCCACCGACGCCTTCGGCGAGATCGATCCATCGCCAGCTTCTCTAGTCGTCTTCCGCGATCCGCCGCTCACGGCACCTGCCGCCACCACGCTCGTTGACGGAGCGCAAGCAACGACGAGCCTGGTCGGCGCGGACCCGCCTTCTCGCATCGCGGGCTATCTGCTCCAGCGCGACGGCGCATCGCTGACTGCCGCGCTTGCGGCGCCCCAGCCAACGCTGACGGCGAGTTCAACGGCAGCTGGCTCCTCCGCTGCCAACGCGACGGGATATTCCGGGTGGACGTCGGCGGCAGGCGGGCTCCAGCAACTCGACGAGATTTTCCCAACTCAAGTGGTCCTGCATGAGGTCAATGCGGCTGTCTCCCCTGGAGTCGCCTTCGACCTGCTGCTGCGCGTGCAGGGCCAGTGGGTTGTCCTGGCGTCGCGCGACGTGACGGCCCCGCCCAATTTCAGCCTGCCGCTGGGCGGAGACTTAAGCGTCGACGGAGTGAGGCTCGTCTTCGCGTCGGCGCCGCCCGCCGGTGTAACGGTCACTTATCTGACCGCAAACCCGGTACCGCTCTTTGCTGCCGTTTACGTGGACAGCGGCTTGCCGAACGGAAGCCACGCGTATCGGGCAATGGCCGAAAGCGCCTACGGCCAGCCGTCGCCGGCGGCCCTGACCTCGGCAAATGTCTACGCCCCCACGTTGACCGCGCCAGCAGCGGCTTTCACCTCATCGACCGCGGTCCTCGCCGGCACCCAGGCTACCTCCGGCTCGACGGTGCATCTGAGCGCGGCCGGCCTCGACATCGCGACGGCCATCGCCGATGGAGCGGGCAACTTCAGCGCGACAGTCCCGCTGCAGGCCGGCGGCAATACTTTCGTTGCGATTGCGACGGACCTTGCGGGGAATCGCAGCCTGCCGTCGAGCCCGGCCAAGCTCGTCTATGATCCGATTCCTGCGCTCACACTCACACTGTCAATCAACAGCGTGACGGGGTCGTCGGTTGGATTGGGGATCTCTGGCTCTGGATCTCCGGCGGGCGTCAGCGGCCTCCAGATCCTGCGTGCCACGGGGACGCCGGCGTCCGTCGTGGCGACGCTGCCTGCCAACGCAACTTCTTTCTCAGACAGTTCGCTGTCCAATGCCATTTACGTCTATACGGCCCAGGCTGTGAATGCGGACGGCGCCGCAGGCCCGCTTTCATTGCCTGTCACGGTCACGATTTCTGCTCCGCTGCCTGCAGCGCCCGTGCTCACGGCGACGGCGGTTCCCACCGGCGAGGCGATCGCTCTTCAATGGGTCGATACCGATTCGGCCGCGGTGCGATTCTCGTTGGAGCGCAGCGCTTCTGCATCGGCCGGTTTCGTGCCGATCTCCTTGAGTGCGACGACGACTTATAACGATATCGGCCTGCCGGACCTCGCCCCTCTTTACTATCGGGTCTTTGCCCTCGACGGCGCCGGCAACCGGAGCGCCGCGTCCAATGTCGCGTCCGCGGCCCCGTTTGATTCCGTCATTCCCGCCGCGCCCCGCATTACCGCTCCGACGGTCGCGGGAGTGCCCCTGGTCGTAACCAGCCCGACCGTTGCCATCGAGGGCACGGCTGATCCGCTCATCGGCATTGAACTCAGCAAGAACGGCGAGCTGGTCGCAACCACGACCTCCACCGCGGACGGATTGCACTTGACTCCTATTCCGACCGTGGCCCCGCCGGGAACCGACCTTGCCGTCAGCGCGTCAGGCACTCTGTTCGCCTATACGGATTTCTCCGGTATGTCGGCTGCCATCGCCATCGAAGGAGGCGCCCAGCGCGTGGTTGCAACTCTCGCCGGAGTCTCGCTCGGCCAGCCAAGGTTTTCGCCTGACGGCAAGAACATCCTCGCGAGTGCCAATGGAGCGGACGGTTCTCATCTGTGCGTGATCGATGTCGGCAGCGGTGCGGTGCGCGCCCTCCTCTCGGCGGCGCTGGGGAACGAGACTTCGGGCAGCTGGTCTCCCGATGGCTCGCAAGTTGTCTACGAAGCCGTTCGCACCGGCTACTCGAGCAACGTGGTGGCGGTCGCCTCAATGACCCTGGGTACCGAGGTTGTCCTGGGTAGCGCTGCGCCCCTCTCCCTGCGCAACCCCCGGCTTCTTGCCAATGGCGATCTCCTCGCGGTCGTCACCGATGACAACAACTACAATCCTGCGACACTCGCTCGCTTTTCGAGCGTCGGCTTTGCGCGGACTGATCTCATCAGTAATGTGGAACAGGCGCCGTTCGCCGTATCCCCCTCGCTCGATTTGATTTCCTATCGGCTCACGAACGCTTCCGGCCTCTACCTGCTCAATCTCTCGACCCGCGCGGTTACGCAAGTCGCCACCCGCTACATCCAAAGCAGCGCCTTCTCCCCGGACGGAGGGAAGCTTGCGCTTCTGAAGGGCGCCATGCTCATCGACTACGATGTAGCGTCCGCCACCTCACTCCAGGTCGGTCAGGTGCTGCAATTGTCGGAAGGATCGAGTGGAGGAAATATCTATTGGACGGCGCCCGGGCAGATCGTCTTCCAGCGGCAAGTGGGCGTGAATCGAATCAGCACGGGCAGCACCTTCCGCTTCGTTTCAATGGAACTCACTCCGGGCGACAACTTCTTCACCGCCACGGCAGTGCGGCAGTCGGGGAATCGCAGTGTCCCCTCCGGCGCAATTCAACTCCAACTCGATGCCACGAGCTTGCCCGATCTCGCGGTCTCCGCGGTCCTCCAGCCAGGCGTCCCCATCGCCGGCCAACCGGCCAATGCAGTCGTCACGGTCCGCGACCTGGGATCGGCTGCTCCGCCGCCGCAGCTCTCGGTGACCGTTCTCGGGTCCGACGGATCCATCCGCACCGGCCCACTCTTGACGCTGCCTGCAGCCTTTACCCGCGGAGCGGCGCAATCGATGGTCATTCCGCTCGATCTGCATGGCCTGCTCGGGCCGCAGACGCTGTCTATCATTGTCGATCCGGGCCACCTCGTGCCCGACGCCGACCGCGGCAATAACTCCGCGCAGGTTCCGTTCCTGATCGCGCCCAATGCAGGTCTCGCGCTCGCGGTTTCCATTGCGAAAAGCCCGCTGGCCGCCAACGAAGACCTGCAGACCGCGGTCATCCTTGGAAATCCGGGCGGGCCCGCGGACGTCGTTGTCCATCTAGAGGTCGACGATCTCGCGGGCGTGCCGACGTTGGCGCTGGCTCCGGATCAGCTCCTCCCTGGCATCGCGCCGGGGAGCACCACCCTGGTGTCGCGCTCCGTGAACGTTGGCGGTACCCTGGCGGGCGACTATCAAGTGGTCGCGACAGCCCAGGTCGCCGGCACGGTCGTCGCGCGCGCGGCGGCTCCCTTCACCATCGCTCCCGACCGCAAGCTCCAGCTGACCTTGGCTGCGGCTCAAGCACGCTTCCTCTCGGGGCAAGACGTGGCTGTCGAGCTCCATCTGGTGAATGCATCGGCCAACGCCATGCTTGCCGGAGCGAGCTACCATTTCTCGATCACCGCTCTCGCTGGAGGCGAGGTCTTCAGCAGCACTGCGGCGCTGCCGCTCCTTTCACGAGGCGCCGCCACCGATGCTGAAATCGTTGTTCCCGCCTCCGGACTCAATCCCGGGACTTACGATGCCAGGGCGACGATCCTGCTTGCAGACGGAACGGCCATTGGGAGCGTCTTTACCCCTCTTTATATAGACGGCCAGCCGGTACTGGCCGGTAGCATCGAAGTCGTCGGCGCGACCGGTGAACCGCCGGCAGTGCCCGCGGGTCACACTCTCCAGCTCCATCTCGTGGCCAGCAATATCGGCGGCGCTACCGCGGAGGGCGTGCAATTGCAGGTAAGGATGATTGATCCGGCCACGGGCTTATCGCTGGTCACGTTGCCCGAGGCGGTCGGCACGCTCGCAATCGCGGAATCGTTTACCGATGGTCTCACGCTTTCCACCGCTGGACTGGCCATCCAGGACTTCGAGATCGCCTTGCTCGCGACACAAGTGTCAGCGCCTGATGCGGTGCTGCTCGCAACCCGGCGTTTCCAAATCACCGATTCGAACGCACCTGTCTTGATCGCGACAACCATCTCGGACGGATTGTTTACCAAAGGCCGATTCGCGCCGCCGATCCGCGCTCTCGATGACTCTTCAGGAACCGCCGCGGTGCGCGCCAGCATTGACGGCCAGCCTCCTGTCCCATTGTCGCTGATCGGCGGGTCTCCGCTCGACGGCACCTGGTCGGCGGCGCTCTCGCTGCAGCCCGACGGTCTCCACACCGTGGTCTTCTCGGCCGTGGACGCCGCGGGAAATGATGGCCTGCTCGGCCCCACCGCGGCGAACCCGCTCACCTTCCACATCGTGAGCGACGATACGCCGCCCCGAATCTCCATCGCAGGTGTCGCTCCCAGCCAGCTGGTGAATGCTCCGGTCACCCTGACGTTCGTCGCCACCGACGCAAATTTGCGCCAGGCCACGGCAACTCTCGATGGCGCGCCCTTCCTCTCCGGCGCGGTTGTTTCCGCGGAGGGAGATCACGAGTTGTCGGTAGCCGCCGTGGATGCGGCGGGCAATCAGGCTTTTGACTTCGTCAGATTCACCATCGACACCACGCCGCCTGCCATCGCCGTCTCCGGAGCTAGCGACGGCGAGTACACCAACGCGGATGTTGACCTCGCGGTTTCCATCACCGATGCGCATCCCGGAACGTCGTCGACCCTGCTCGACGGTGCGCCGTTCATTGCCGCGCTTCCAGTCGTGACCGAGGGCGCGCACACGCTCTCCATCGACGCGACCGACCTGGCGGGAAACCGCGCCCAACGCCTTGTTTCTTTCGTCATCGACAAGACGGCTCCCACCATCTCGGTGGCCGGCGTCAACGATGGTGCCTTTATCGCGGGGGCCGTCAGTCCGACCTTCAGCGCAATTGATATCAACCTGCTCGCAGTCACGGCCACGCTGGACGGCGCTTCGTTCGCCTCGGGAAGTCCGATCAACAGCGAAGGCACTCACTCGCTGGCGGTAACCGCGCTCGATCTGGCCGGCAACCTGTCGCGCCGCACGGTGGGCTTCACCATCGACACCACGCCGCCGCTGATCTCGATCAGCGGAGTCGCCGACGGCGCTTTGGGGAATCAAGATGTCACGGCTGCCTTCACCGCGACCGACCGCAACCTGGCAACGGTCAGCGCCGTGCTCGACGGGGCGAGCTTCGTCTCCGGCTCGGTGGTGCATGCCGAGGGGACTCACACCCTGATCGTGGTCGCCCTCGATCTGGCCGGGAATCGCGCGCAATCGATCGCGACTTTCACCATCGCGCGAACGCCGCCTTCCATCTCGATCGCGGGCGTCGCGGACGGCACCTATCTCAGCAGCGATGTCACTCCCACGTTCACGGCTACGTCCCTCTATCTGAGCGGACTCGCTGCCACGCTCGACGGCGCGCCATTCACCAGCGGGACCCTCGTGCATGCCGAGGGCGCGCATATACTCCTGGTCACCGCAAGCGATCGGGCGGGGAACTCGGCCGCGCGCTCGGTCGGTTTCGTGATCGACCGCACTGCGCCGGTCATCGCCTTCGCTGGCGTCACCAGCGGCGGCTACTTCAACTCTGCGGTGACCATCGTCTTCTCGGCGACCGACCTGAACCTTTCGCTCGTCTCTTCAACTCTCGACGGATTCGCCTTTGCTGCCGGAGGAGTGGCCAGCACCGAGGGGCCGCATACCTTATTGATCAATGCGGTCGACCGCGCGGGAAACCGCGCCACCACCACCGTCGCCTTCGTGATCGATCTGACTCCTCCGGTCTTATCGATTGGGGGAGTCAGGGACGGGGCATTCTTCAACGTCAGCGTCGCTCCGATCTTCTCGGCCAGCGATGCCAATCTCAATCAGGTGAGTGCGCTGCTCAATGGAGCGCCCTTCGTTTCAGGCACGTTGATATCCATTGAAGGCATTTACAAACTCAGCGTGAGCGCGACCGATCTGGCAGGCAATGCTTCGCAGCGCAACGTCAGCTTCGTGATCGACCGCACGGCGCCGGTCATCGCCATCGCCGGCGTCTCGGACGGTCTCTTTTCTCCGGCGGCGAGCGTTAATCCGAGCTTCGCCGCGGTGGACACCAATCTTGCGCAAGTCGTGGCCACGCTCGATGGCGCGCCGTTCGTGAGCGGCACGCCTGTCAGCGCCGAAGGACCGCACCAGCTGCACGTCAGCGCCATCGACAAGGCGCAGAACTCGTCCGTGCGGGAGGTGACGTTTACGCTCGATCGGATCTCGCCGGTGGTCTCGATTTCGGGGGTCGCGAACGGCACGACTTATAGCGGGCCGGTGACCCCATTGATATCGGCGAGCGACGCAAACCTATCCACTGTTGCCATTGTGCTCAATGGTGCCGCCTTCAGCTCGGGCACGACGATCGGCGCGGACGGCAGCTATTCGCTGGTGGCCACCGCGACCGACAAGGCTGCCAATGTGACGCGCGTCTCGGTGCAATTCACGGTGCTGCAGGTCAAGTACGACGTGCAGAAGCATTTGCAGGGAAGGGTGCCTTCCCTTCTCTTGCTGGTCGAGGCGGGGAACTGCGCGCCAAGGGCGGCCGACATCGACCGTTTCTCGAAGTTCCTGTTGGCGGCGATTCCCTCGCCGGTCCAGCGGGTGGCGCAGAGCAAGGCCGAGTTCCTGGCCGGGTTGCGGTCGGGCGTTTACAACTCTTTTGTCATCGCGCAGCTGCCGGCCGGCCAAGAGGACTGTGACAGCGGCGAAGAAGAGGATTGCGATTCCGACGACTGCCGCAGGACGACATCCTTCGAGCGCGAGCTGACAGAACTCACGTTCTCTGGCAAAGCGGGCGCGGTGCTCGTGCTGGCGACGCCCCGGCACGACCGAAGACTCGATGAGCTGGCGGGAGCGCGCCAAAGCGGGGTGGTGGACGATCGGACGGTGAGCTTCGCGGCTCCTCTCGCGCCGCTCGCGGCCCTCCAGCTTCTGCAGTCCGGCGTTCGGTTGCGCCCCGCGCTCGGCAGCGCGGCGGCCCTCTACACCGACGACGATGGCGACGGCGACAACAAGCCTTCTGAAGTCGCCGCCACCGTGCACGGCTTTGCCTTGGGCAGCGCCATTACCTTTGGCTTCGACCCCAGCCTGGGTGCGCCCGCAATCTCAGCGCAGCTTGCGCTGGCGCGCGCGGTCGGGTGGACAGTGCCAATGCAGCCCGCGCCGGAGGCTCTCGGTCTCGCTTCGATTCAAATCGATATCGCAAACCTTGCGCAGTCGAACACCACGCGTGTACGGGAAACGCTGGGGGCGCCGCTCTTTGCGCTGCAAGCGTCCTCGCCGGGCGTGATCGATTCCGGTGGATCGTTGATCACCTGGCAATTCCCCCTGGCCGCGGGCGCGTCGACGGCGCTGCAGTACTTCACGCGGTTGCCGGACAAGGCGGGCACCTTCATCACCTCGACCGAGGTCGCGGCGCTGTTGCCGTCCGGAACGCGGATCTTCGGCAACTATCCTTTGCCGGTCACCGTGCGCCAGTCGCGCAGCGACCTCGAGCAGAGCGCACAGGCCGCGGTGTTCTTGCTGCCGTCAAAAGGAAGCGACGAACATATCCGCGGTCAGGTGCTTGCCAATCTCTCCTCGGTCGCTGCCCGTCCGGTGGGGGGCAAGGCGAGCATCGAGCAGAACCTCAATGAATTGCTCGAGGCGGGCGACGACGTGAAGTCCTTGCGCTCGGTCGACCCCACCCCGGCGCGCCTCGCGCTGGACGAATTGATTCGGTATTGGGAGGCGCGTTGGACCGTTCAATGATCGGCGCAGCGACAGCATTGCTCGTCGCTGCCTCAGCGCAAGCCGCGGCGCATTCCCCGAAGTCCATTG
>JANYKT010000071.1 GCA_025358085.1 Deltaproteobacteria bacterium
GATCCTGGCTATCACCGAGCAGGATCGGCAGAGACGCTGCCCTGGCGTCCTCCCGCGCAAGGCCGGCCCGCACCGCTTCGAGCTTCTCGCGGCCGCGACCGGCAAGAGCCCAGCGCAGATCGGCGGGCGCGTGTTTGACGAGGTACTCGGCGACCAGCTTTCCGGTAAAGCCGGTTGCGCCGAAAAGAATGATTTCATACGGACGCTCTGCCATGGCCTGTTCATACACGGCGGGTCGACCGTTTGCAGCAGCGTGCGACCACCGCTCGATGAAGGCGCTGGTGGACGAGCTCGCGCAATACCTGCGCTCTGACGTGGAGGACGCGGCGCGGCTCGCCAAAGTGGCGGGGATCCTTCGCGGCGAGGGCTGCGTCTTCTACCCAAACTACGGAACGACTTGCGAGGGAATCGAGCGCGAGTGGTGGAGCGAACTCGAGTGGGAGGACGCCTATGAACGAGTGGGCGCTTCATAATGAAAAGAGAATAAAGCGCATTCGATAGGTCGCAGCCTTCCGGAACCGCAGAGTCCCCTCCGTGGCCGTGGCGTGGTCCGTGCATTGCCGGGCGGGCAAGGAGATCGAATGGCGAACAGGATCACGGATGAGTGCATCAATTGCGGCGCTTGCGAGCCGGATTGCCCCAATCAAGCCATCACCGAGGGCGATGACTTCTACGAGATCGACGCCGCCAAGTGCGACGAGTGCGCCGCGAAGGGCGGCGAGCACTCCTGCAAAGCGGCCTGTCCAGCCGATTGCATCGTGCAGGCCTGAAGCGCGGGGTCAGAAGCCGGCGCGGGCGACTGGCGGCTCGCCGAACCGGGGACGATCTGTCCCTGCCGCGGGCGGGCTCGCCTCGCCCTGGTTTGGGGCTGAGGGATGAAGCCCCTGTGCGACGGCCGCTCGCGCCGTCGCGTCCAGCGTAAGCGCGGCCCAGCTGTACATCAGCACCTCCTCGCGCTTTGCGTGCGCGCGCAGAAAGCCGATGAAGTCGCGAGCCAGCTCCAGCCGGACCAGGTGCAGATCGACGCCAACGCCGAGCTCACTGAGCAGCTGGCGGATCCACGCGTGCTCCGCGCGCACCGCGGCCGCCTCCTCTGGATTGACCCGCTCAAAAAGTGGCAGGATGAAGAGCTCCTCGTTCTCGAAGTGCGCCAGAAGGCGCCGCTCGAATTCGGTCCACGTCGAACGGATCTCGCCCTGGTGCCCGTCGGCGAAGTCTTCGAGCAGCTCACCGAACAGCGCCTCGAGGCACGAATGGTCCGAGCGCAAGAGCTCCTGCGGATTCGGCGTACCCATCTGCATCCGAGCCGGCCGCTGTTCAAGACCTGGCATGCGGCACCTCCGCGGTTCGGGCTTCAAGTGCGGGGACGTACGTCTCGTCCGGCGAAACCCCGAGCCGGCGGGGCGGGGTGATTCGCTTTGCGGTGCCCGCCCGCAGTGCCGCCTGCGCCGCTGCGAGACGCGCGATCGGCACGCGCAAGGGCGAGCACGACACATAGTCCAGGCCGGCTTCCTCGAAGAACTCGATCGAGCGCGGGTCGCCGCCGTGCTCCCCGCAAACGCCCAACTCGAGGGCCGGGCGCGCCGCCCTGCCGTGGGCCGCGCCGAGGCGGACAAGCTCGCCGACTCCAGCCGTGTCGATGCTCGCGAACGGGTCGGTCTTCCAGATGCCGCGCTCCAGGTAGGCGCGCACGATCGGACCGGCGTCATCGCGCGAGAGGCCCATTGTCAGCTGGGTCAGGTCGTTGGTGCCGAAGGAGAAGAAGTCGGCGCTGTGCGCCAGATCGCCAGCCACCAGCGCGGCCCGCGGAGTTTCGATCATGGTGCCGAGCAGCCAGGTGAGCTTGTGGCCGCGCTCGGCGCAGACGGCTTGCGCGGTCGCCCGCACCAGATCCAGTTGTTGCTCCAGTTCGGCGCGCGAGCCCACCAGCGGGATCATCACCTCGGGCCGCACGCGGAGCCCTTCGTCCTCGACCACGCAGGCCGCTTCGAAGATGGCCCGCGCCTGCATCCGCGTGACCTCGGGATAGAGGATCCCCAGCCTGCAGCCGCGCAGACCCAGCATGGGATTGGTCTCGGCGAGCTCTTGCGTCCTGCGCCGCACCTCGAGGCTCGTGCATCCGAGAGTGGCCGCAAGGGCGGCAATGGCTGCGTCGTCCTTGGGCAAGAATTCGTGCAGCGGCGGGTCGAGCGTCCGGACCACCACCGGCTTGCCTCGCATGGCGCGAAAGATGCGGACAAAATCGGACCGCTGCAGCGGGAGGAGCTTGTCCAGCGCGGCCCGCCGCTCGGCCTCGCTGTGCGCGAGGATCATCTCGCGCATCGGCTCGATCTTGCCCGCGCCGAAGAACATGTGCTCGGTGCGGCAGAGTCCGATGCCTTCCGCGCCCAGCGCCAGCGCGGCCGCGGCCTGTTCCGGCTGGTCGGCGTTGGCACGCACCGAAAGCCGCCGGAACGAGTCAGCCCAGGAGAGCAGTCGAACGAACAGCTGGGCTGCGGGCGCCTCGTCCAGGCGGCGTGTGCCCTCGACCAGGACCTGGAGCACTTCGCTCGGCACGGTGGGAAGATCTCCCGCGATCACTTCGCCCGTGAGGCCGTCCAGGCTGAGCCAGTCGCCCTCGCGCAGCACGCGCAAACCCTGGGCGGTGGCAAAGCTCGCGGTCAGTGCGTCGGCGTCGATGCTGAGCGCGGCGCACCCGACCACCGCGACCTTGCCCATCTGCCGTGCGACCAGCGCTGCGTGGGACGTCAAACCGCCGCGCGCGGTGAGCAAACCTTCGGCTGCGTACATGCCGCGGATGTCCTCGGGCGACGTCTCTGAGCGCACCAGGATCACGCGTTCACCGCGCTGGGCGCGAGCTTCCGCTTCTCGAGGGGTGAGCGCGACCGAACCGCTTGCGGCCCCGGGGCCGGCGGGTAGACCTCGCGCGAGCAGTCTCCCCTGGTCGAGCGCGGCGGCGCGCGCGGGCGCGTCGAAGATGGGCCGCAGCAGGTGGGCGAGTGCGTCCGCCGGGACCCGGAGCACCGCCTCCTCCCGCGTGAGCAAGCGTTCGGCCACCATATCGACGGCGGCGCGCAGGGAGGCAAGGCCAGTGCGCTTCGCCGAGCGGCATTGCAGCACATAAAGCGTGCCGCGCTCGACGGTGAACTCGACGTCCATCAGGTCGCGGAACTCGTGCTCGAGTCGTTGCGCGACCTCGCTCAAAGCCCGGTAGATGGCGGGCGAGCGGCGGTTCAGCTCCGACAGTGGCAGCGGCGTGCGCAAGCCAGCGACCACGTCCTCGCCCTGTGCCCCAGGGAGGAACTCGCCGGTGAGCCGTGGCTTTCCATCGGTGGGGTCGCGGGAGAAGAGGACGCCGGTGCTGCTGTCCTCGCCCCGGTTCCCGAAGACCATGGCTTGCACCGTTGCCGCGGTGCCCCAGTCGTCGGGGATGTGCTCGATGCGGCGGTACGCGACCGCGCGCGGCTTGGTCCAGGAGCGGAACACCGCCTGGATCGCACAGCGCAGCTGCTCGCGCGGATCTTCGGGCACCTCTTTGCCTGTGCGCATGCGGATGAGGTCCTTCGACGTTTGCACCAGAGCCGCGAGGTCGGCCGCCGCGAGCTCGGCGTCGGTCGCAACGCTTCGGCGTCGCTTGAGATCGTCGAGCAACGTCTGGAACGGATCGCGTTCGGCGCCAACGCCGAGGACGATCGAGCCATACAGCGCGACGAAGCGCCGGTGGCAGTCCTGTGCGAAGCGGTCGCCGTGCAGCCGGGCGAGACCCGCCACGGTGCGGTCGTTGAGCCCGAGGTCGAGGACGGTGTCCATCATGCCGGGCATCGAAGCCTGCGCGCCGGAACGCACGGAAAGCAGGAGAGGCTTAGCAGGGTCGCCGAGCCGCGCCCCGGCGGTTATCTCAAGGCGAGCGAGCGCCGCGTCGATCTCGGTCTCCAGGCCATCCGGCATGCCACCGTTTCTGGCGAGGAAGACGCGGCAGACTTCGGTGGTGACGGTGAACCCGGGCGGGACTGGCAGCCCCAGCCGTGCCATTTCGGCGAGGTTCGCGCCTTTGCCGCCGAGCAGCGCTTTGAGTTCCTTGCTGCCATCCGCGCCGTTCGGACCGAAGTCGTAGATCCGTCGTTTAGTCATGAATGACCTCCAGGGCGGGGCTATTTGCGCGGGGTCCAGAGCGGGGCGCCATTGGAGTCGCGCAGGATGAGCTTCTCGTTCTTGCGCAGGATCTGCACCGCGACCATGCCCTGCGCGCCGTCGGCCGCCGCCAGCGAGCCTTCGACAGTGACGCGATCGTTGGGTGCGAGTTGAACGCCCTGGTGGACGACGAAGGAGGCCGGCCCGAGCCGCACCAGGACCTGCTCCTTGCCCACGGTGATGATCGCGCGCACCTGGGAGTCGGGGCTCGTGTCGACGTTCTCAAGCTTGAGGACTTTCCCGACGATTGAAGTCAGCTGGCCCGGATTTCGAACGGGGCCGACTTTGACCGGGAGCCCGGCGCGCACCCAGCCGCCGTAGCCGCCCATGTTGCGGACCTGGTGGCCGTTCTGCGTGGCCCGTTCGCCAACGGCCTCCGCGCGCAGACCGCTAGAGCAATAGAAGAGGATCTGCACCTGCTGCGGAATGGAATCGAGCAGCGCGGTCAGCTCCTCGGGGTGCTGCTCGAGGCGGGACTTGGGCAGCCAGCGAGCGGGCAGGGCCATGCCACCTGCCACCTCGTCGAACTCGCGCACGTCGACGAGCACCGCGGCTCCGCGATCGACGAGGTCGCTCGCCTCGCGCGGCGTGATCGGCCGGACCGGGGATCCTCCGTGCGCGGCCTCTGCGAGCAGCAGGGCTGCGAACAAGATTCTGACGCCGATGGAGACCATGGGCACCTCTTTGCCGCTCGCGGCGCGGTCAAAGGCAAAGGAGGACGTTGCGAGCCGACCCTTGCACTTCACATTACGTGCCAGAGCGCGCCCGCGTGGAAACCCGCTTTGATCGGTGTGCGCTCCCCGGATGCCCAGGTTCAGACCCCAATTGCGCATTCCTTGCGCGCAAACCAGGAACTGAACGCCGATCTTGCGCGAAGAACTACCAGCTCACCGTATCCAGGTAAGCCGTCCCGGACCACGTCGCGCTGCGGGAGAATTGCACGCCCATCTGGTAAAGCGTTGTCGCTGCATTCGGAGGCACCTGCACCGCGATCGTGTTCCAGGCATTCGTCTTCAGCGACGATCCGGATTGCCAGTTGCCCGTCCACTGCCAGCCACCTGCGCTGCCCTGCTGGACATAGGGCTGGACGGACGAGATGGCGCTGCCTGCAGGGATCCAGAGATGGAAAGTGACGACCTTGCCGGCGGCGGCCGAAGGAGACCCGATAAAGACTTGCCCCGTTCCGGAGCCCGTGCCTCCAAAGTTGACTGCCAACGAGTGCGTCCCTGCGAAGGCCACGCTCGAGGACCACGCCGCGGAGAGCATGGCGCCGCTCCCGGCCCAACCCTGCGTGCCTGTCTCGAAGCTATAGACAGCGGAGTCCGACGAGCCGACTTGCAGTGTCCCCGCCGAAGCATTCCAGAGATAGGTTGGCGTCCAGCTCGCGCCAAACACGCCGACCTGGATGCTGTAGGCACCGGCCGCAATGGGCGCCGTCCAGGTGGTGTTGAACGTGCGCGTCTGGCCCGCGCTGAAGCTCTGATCCGTATAGAACTGCTGTGCGATCTTCGCGCCGGCCGCATCATGCAGCTCGACGTCGACGATGCCGGACGAGAGCGCCGCGCCTGTATCGGTGACGGTCGTGGCGACGCTCACGGAGGAGCCCGGATTCGCGGTGGATGGAGCGGCCGTCGCGCTTGCCGTGAAGCTGGGCGCGCTCGCCGGAGGAGGCTGGGTCGATCCCGCAAGCGTCACTCCTCCGCCCGCATAAAACTGGCCGACGCGGCTCTGCAGGAACAACTTCCCATCAGAGTACATATCAGTGGTGTGCGTGCTCTGGCCGGTCGCGCCGGCCCCAAACAGCATCATGATCACGCCCGCATCGACAAACTTCGCTGCGTGAGCCGTGCCATTCGCGAAGAAGTATTCGGCGCGATTGTCCCTATAGCCCTGGCCAGCCGAGCCGTTGTTGTACGTGTTGAGCGAAGCAGAGTTGCCAGTCGCGATCTGCCAGAGCATCCAGCGCCTGGCGGCTTTCTGATTCCACAGTCGTAGCCAGGATGCATACCGATTGAAGCTCTGCGAATTGACCGAGGCAGTGTCGCTCGCGTCCCACCATCTGTTCGTATTTTGCGTCAATCGATAATAGTCGGCGTCGCGGTCGAGTGGATCACCAGCGAGCAGGTCAAAGGTCGAGCCGGTGAAATTCGCCCCGAGACCCAGCGGCGCAAGAAAGGCGTAGACCGTATCGACATCGGGTTGCAGCGAGGTGCCGGTCGAGCCGGTCGAGATGTCCACGCCGTCGGCCCAACTCGAGACGTGCACGGCAAAGATGACATTGTTCGCGCCTGTCGCTTTCCGCAATTGCAGGAAAGCGAGGCCCCAGCCGGCAACCGTGTCCGGAAGGCCGGCGAGCTCCGGAACTCCCGAGGCCGCGACGGCCGCGTAGGTGCTGGTGTTGCCGCCGGTCTGCTGCTCCAGAAAAGCGAAACCGTCGGGCTCCAGGTGAATCACCACGGGCTTGCCGAAGTCGCGGCTGCGCTGGAGGAGCAGCTTGAAGTCGCCGAAGTACTGCGCCATCGTCGAGGCGTTCTGCGCCTTCGCGAGAAAAGCACTCTCGCTCCCTCCCGGCTCGTCGTTCATTTCATACCAGGTCAGGGCAGGGATGAAGTGCCCCGCGTCGGACTCCCCGCATGAAGGTCAGCGCCCAGGAGCCGTCGGTCGCGCCCCAGCCCCAATTGTTGGCCCATCCTTTGGTCAGGTATTCGTAACGAACGTCCCAGGGGACGCCGCTCGAGTGCATCCAGCTTCCGCCGTTTTGCTCGAAGAGGCCCACCGCAAGATGGGAGGAAAGAGCGGCGGGAGGCGTCCCGGCCGCACCGCCGCCGGCCGAGGTTCCTGCGTGAGCGGCTAGAGCACAGACCAATGCAAAGCTGGGCACCAACGCGACGAAGCGTTTCATTCAATGGCCTTTCGCTATCAAGCGCCGGGGCACGCCCACGGCATCGCCCGCGTGCAGGGGGCATGGAGGCAGCGGTGGTCGCCTGCCTGAAAAGTCGGCGAATGCCTGAGGGTCCTGGAAATCCGCCGTTACTCTTCGAACCAACTTCAGCTGGATTCCATTTCCGGAGTCGAGAGGAAGCTCGACAGCGAGCGGCCATTTGTTTTTGCGGTTGCCTCGTCAGACGGCCGGGCGGACGATGTTGTTCGTGTCCGAGCAGCCGCCGCCGAAAAAGACGTTCTCCCCGCGCTCAATCGCCTTCGATGAGTTTCGCCGCAAGCAGGTGTCCGCGTTCGGCGGGCGCGCATTCCCGCCCGAAGAGCACCTGATGATCCTGGAAGATCACTTGGGCATCTCCCTCCGGCGCCGATGGAACGCCTTCCCGTCGTTCAAGCTCCAGATGGCACTGTTCACGGACCTGATCGATGCCGAGAAGGCCGTCGCCGCATGCAAGACCAAGCTGGACGAGGTCAAGCTGGAAGCGGAAACGCCGCAGCGTGAACACGACATCGAGTCGCTGGAGGCCCAACAGCAGATGCACTCGGGCATCCGACGCGCATTGCGCGACATCGGAGACGGCATCGCGTGGAGACTCTTCGACTACGACAGAGCCAGCCTGACCGAAGGCGAGGGCGAGCGTCGGGGTGAGACGGTTAGGATTCGCTCCGTCCCCGTTCGGCCAACGGCCTACTTCAAGGCGGTAGAGCCCGTTTTCAAGGAGGCGCAACAGACGGGGACCGCGTCGGCCGTCATCGGGGAGCACCTCACAGTTGAGTTCATTGATTGGACCACAGCCCTCAAATCGGTGCCGGACCTCAGCAAGCTGGAAAAAGTGCGCGCCGTCGCGGACCGCTGGGCGAAGGGCGGCGACATCGTATTCAGGTCATTCGGAAGTGACGGCTACCATCTCGTCCGCAACTTCGCGCCGTACTCAATCTACCCCTTCGATCCCATTCTGCGCGTGAAGCTGATGACGGGGACGATGGTCAGCGTCTCTCGCTTGAACATCTCGGCGGTGGTCCGCTACATCGCCTCAAAGGGTTGGACCGTCGTGCGCGGCCCGGAGTCCCACCTGTCCGAAGCAGCGTCGGAAGACGAACCACGCGACGTGCCCGTCGCGACGTTCAAGAAAGGTGGTCTTACCCTCGAGTTGCCGACGACGTTCTTGGCGAGGATCGCGCACGAATACCTCGCGCCGCGCAGCATTGTGGAGGCGTTCGACGCACTGTTGCATGCGGGGCCCACCGAGGCAGCGTCGATGTTGATCAATTTCGAGGGCGAGGCGGACCTCTGGGACTGACGCAGCATGCAGCCCGCCCCCTCTGCCAACGTGAGTGAGACACCGCCCACCTGGCAGTTTAGTGTCGAGGGCGACGAAGGCAGGCTAGATGGAAACGATGGCGCAGGTACCGAACGAAGAGCAGGCTGTCGAGGTGATGGAGAAGGCGAAGCGGCGGCAGTACTCAGCGGCGTACAAGCTGAAGATCCTGAGGGAGGCTGACGGCTGCACGAAGGCCGGCGAGGTTGGGGCGCTGCTGCGGCGGGAAGGGCTTTACTCGTCGCATCTGACTGCGTGGCGTAAGGCCCGTGCGAAGGGAGAGCGCAAGGGCCTCGAAGCGAAGCCACGTGGACCGACGCCGAAGATTGCCGACGAGCGAGACCAGAAGTTCGCTGAGCAGACCCGAGAGATGGCGACCTGGAAGGCCCGTGCCGAGCTGGCCGAGGCGTTGGTGGAAGTCCAAAAAAAAGTTACCGCTATCCTGGGAATCAGCCTGCCCGAGAACGGCGGGAAGCGCTCATGAGCGCCGTGACTGAGATGGGCGCGGTGCTCGGTGTGGCGGTGGTTTGCGCCGCGGTGGGCATCGCCCGCGCTAGCTGCGCGCCTCGCCGGCATGTCATGTGTCGCTGACGGCCGGCGCGGTCGCTTCGTTGAGACTCAGGCAGTACGCCACGACCTGTTCGACGCGATCCACAGTGCCAGAACGCGCGGCAGCCATGACGGTCCCGACTGCGAGCGTCGCCATTTGCTCGAGTTGTTCTGCGAACACGTCATCGACAGGCGGCGCCAATTCTCCTTCGTGAACTGTGATGTTGCGGAGCTTGTACAGAGCATACGCAAGGTCCGCGTAGAATTCCCGAACCTGGCCGAAGGTCATGTCGGCCATCCACTTGTCCGGAGGTTGCAGTGCAGCGCGCGCGGAAACGCGTGGTCCAATGGAACCACTACTCGCGTCGGCGTCGGTGTCGAGGTTGTCAAACAGGGCTTCGAGAGCGAACCAAAGCGAGGCGAATCGGCGATTGCGGCGCCTTCGTCTTTCCTGCATCGCGCATGTGCAGCAAGGCGGCGCCCACCCGATACCAGAGATGGCTTCGATCGCCGCTCAGACCACCGAGAGCGCTTCCCGCGGACTCCGACAATTGAACGAGTTGGCGTTGCCGGAGTTCCAGGGCCCACACGGTGGGCTTCGTCACAGATATGCTCTCGGCCTTTGGAGCCACCCGCGCGTAAGTCGCCGGCCCGAATTCGAAGGTGTGGTGGCCCCTCCAATCGCTCCACGCTGGGCGATAGGACATTTAACCGGCCTTTTGCGACTGATAAGAATCGTTCTGTCCACTCGCGCCTGCCATCCGGGTGGTAGCCTACTCGAAACGGCCCGCCGCGCAGGGAATGCCGGACAGCTGCCGATCCAGCTGGTGGAGATCGACTGGAAATAGTGTAGATTGTTTTGCCAAAGCTTGTATGATCGCTCATTGGCCTCATTGCGAATATCGAGCGATTTTCGGTTCATGGTTAAGCACGGTCAAA
>JANYKT010000085.1 GCA_025358085.1 Deltaproteobacteria bacterium
TAAGATGGCCCCGCCGGTGAACTCTTTGCTCACCGAGGCGAGATTGAACATAGTCTCCGCGTCGGGCGCGAAGGCTACGCGCCTTAACTGGAAGACAACGTCCGGCTGTTCCAGACTCCAGTAGTTACTGATCGGCACGAAGGCATCGGGCAATCCCCGATCGCGCAGCCCGTATCCGTGTTCGTAGAGGAGTTGGCCGTCGTGGTTGTCGGTTCCCAGAACCTATGGACCCCTGAAGGCTGAGTTTCTCAGAACCTTACCCCCCCTCGGCTGAAGGTTTCCCAAAACCTTTCCCCCCCTCGCGCAGCGCCTTCGGTACCACGCCCCCGCCCGGCCATCTCGGCCGTGCAGGAGGGCGGATGGCGTACCGGGAGGTGGGCATGCACGAGGTGAAGGAAGTGTTGCGGCTCTGGCTCGCAGGCCAGGCGAAGAAGGTGATCGCGCGGCAGGTGGGGCTGGACCCGAAAACGGTGCGCAGCTACGTCGCGGCAGCGCTCGCGGCGGGGCTGGTCGGGACGGCGAGCGAGGTCAGCGAGGAGTTGCTGACGAAGACGCTGGCGGAGCTGCGCCCCGAAGCGGGACGGCCGCGAGGCGAGGCGTGGGCGGTCTGCGAGCAGGAGCGCGAGGATCTCGGCAGGCTGCTGGGCCAGGGCGTGCGGCTGAGCAAGGCGCGCAAGCTGCTGCAGCGACGCGGCGTGGAGATCCCGTACTCGACGCTGCACCGCTTCGCCGTCGAGGAGCTGGACTTCGGGAAGTCAGCGCCGACGGTGCCGGTGGCCGACGGCAAGCCGGGCGAAGAGCTGGAGGTGGACACCGGCTGGGTGATCACGCTTCTGCCGAACGCGCAGGGGAAGCGGCGGCGGATGCGGGCGTGGATCTTCACGCCGAACGTGTCGCGCTACCGATTCGTCTGGCCGGCGGAACAGGAGACGACGGCGGAGGCGATCGCTGCCTGCGAGGCGGCCTGGGGATTCTATGGAGGCATCTACAAGGTATTGAAACCGGATAACACGAAAGCAATCGTCACGACGGCGGATGCAATCAACCCGCGTATCACGGCCGCGTTTCTCGAGTATGCGCAGGCGCGGGGTTTCCACGTCGACCCGGCGCGCGTGCGCAGCCCGCAGGACAAGGGCCGCGTCGAGCGTGGCGTGCAGACCGTGCGCGACGACTGCTTTGGGGGCGAGGAGCTGCATACGCTCGCCGATGCGCGCGAGCGCGGTCTGCACTGGAGCGAGCACGAATACGGCGCCCGCCGGCACAGCACGACCCGGCGGATGCCGAAGGAGCATTTCGAGGCGGTCGAGAAGGCGGCGCTCTTGCCTGCGCCGAGCGAGCGGTACGACGTGCCCCTGTGGTGCGAGCCGAAGGTGGCGCGCGACCACCTGGCGCAGGTGGCGAAGGCGCTCTACTCGCTGCCGACGCGGCTGATCGGCAAGACGCTGCGCGCGCGCGCCGACCGCAGCCTGGTGCGTTTCTATGACGGAGATTCGCTGGTCAAGACGCACGCGCGCCAGCCGCCGGGTGGCCGCTCCATCGACCCGGCCGATTTCCCCTCGGAAAAGCGGGCCTACGCGCTGCGCGACATCGACTACCTCGCGCGGCAGGCCGGCACCCACGGCGAACACGTCGGCCGATTCGCGAAGGCGCTCCTCGATGGACCGCTGCCGTGGACGCGCATGCGCAGGGTCTACGCGCTGCTCTCGCTCGCGCAGCGCTACGGCGACGCGCGCCTCGACGCGACCTGCACCATCGCGCTGAAGGCCGAGATGCTCGACGTGCGCCGCCTCGAGCGAATGCTCCAGCGCGCGGCTCCGCCGCCGCTGTCTCGGTCCGCGCAAGTGATCCCGCTCGCGCGCTATCTGCGCCCCGCAAGTCAGTACGCCCTCCCGCTCGCATCCCGCGAGCGCGAGAACATCGAAGGAGAAGAGCAATGACCGACCCGATTTCCCCCGAGCTGCGGACCGTCATGCGACGGCTGAAGCTCTCGAAGATGCTCGACACGCTGCCCGACCGCCTGACGCTCGCACGCCAGCAGAAGATGCCGCACCAGGATCTGCTCCTGCTGGTGCTCTCCGACGAGGCGAGCCGCCGCGACGGCCTCGCCGCAACGCTACGCGGGCAGCGCGGACACCTCGAGCCCGACATGCAGCTCGAGCGCTGGGACGAGACCGCGAAGGTGACTTTCGACAAAGCGACGTGGAACGAGCTCGTGTCGCTCCGCTTTATCGAATCGCACGCGCACGCGGCCATCGTCGGGCCGGTCGGCGTCGGGAAGACGTTTCTCGCGCACGCGCTCGGCCACGCTGCCTGCAGGCACGGCCACTCGGTACTCGCGCTGCGCGCCGACCAGATGCTCAAGACGCTCAAGCATGCGCGCCTGGACAACACGCACGAGCAGGAACTGCGGAAGCTCATCGCCGTCGACCTGCTGATCCTCGACGACGTCTGCCTCGACGCGATGGACTCAACCGAGAGCCGCGACCTCTACGAGATCCTCACCGAGCGGCACCGCTCCGGCTCGATGGTGCTCACCTCCAACCGCGGTCCCGACGAGTGGCTCGCCACCTTTGCCGATCCGGTGCGCGCGCAGAGTGCCGTCGACCGCTTTACCAGCAACTCCTACGACCTCGTCATCGAGGGCGAATCGTACCGCCGCCGGCTCAAGCCCGGACTGAGGACTGGACAGAAAGCGACGGCGTAGGGCACATCAACATCGCGCTGCGCGCGCTGGACCGAGGGGGGGAATGGTTTTGGGAAACCGGGGTCCATAGGTAGTGAGAACCGACATGATGCGCCTGATCCGGCCGTCACGATTTGGAATTATCGACTGGCGGAACTTGGCCGTCCTAATGGGTGCGCCCGGATTTGAGGGGCTCGTCGAACAGCCGCTCCGGCTAGCCGAATATGTCGGCGCGGATGTGATCGACCTCAAGTCTCACCTTCGGCTTACGCAGTCCATCTACCAGAACT
>JANYKT010000123.1 GCA_025358085.1 Deltaproteobacteria bacterium
CGCTTGCCGCTCTCACGGAACTCGATCGAGACGCCGAGCATGTCGAGTGCCAGCGCGCTTTGCTTATCGTCCCAGACGCCCTGCATCGCGGCCTCCTCGAGGGACTCCCAGCGTTCGCGGAGCCAGCCCGTGCCATAGAGGGTCCCTCGCAGCTTCGCCACGACCAGCGCCGGGTTGCGGGCGATCTTCCCGGCCAGCACCTCGGCATCGACCCGCCGCTCCGCGAACCAGCAGACCGCAGCCCGGTGCGAGGCCTGGGTGCGGAGGCAATCTTCCTCCAAGCGGCACTGATCGATCCGGATCGTGGCCAGGGCGATCTGCTCGACGAGCCATCTCTCGCGCACGGTCACGGGCCTCCTCATCTCGGACCAGGCGGCGACGCGTTGCGCCACGAGGTCGGGATCATAGCTCGCGAGCGCGACCCCCGTACTGGTCAGGCCATGTGTCGTTGAATTGAGGCGCGAGACGGCTTTGCCCTCTTCAGTTCGAGGGCCGGTGCTCTTGAGTGCATTAACTCGATGGACAATGTTGCAAAAAGCTCGTACTTCCTGGAAACCTTGATCTCACGCGAGCATCTCTGGGCCGGGTCGGCGCGGGATCGCCGACCGAAATGAGTCTTGGATCGGCGACTCCGTCACCCCTGGCACGGCGAGGCTCGTCGAGGGCAGTGCCGTGGCCCCGCTCCCAGGTCGTCTCAAACCCCGCGAGGTCGCCATCGAGCGGGCCTCGCATCCCAATCGATTCCAGTCACAATGGCTGATCTGGGCCTACGAGAAGATCGCCCCGTCCTCCTCCCCTGCGGCCGGCCCTCCGGCCGTCCCCATCGGCCACTCCATCGGATCGGAAAACACGAGACAAAATGATATGAGGCAACATAAGTGAAACAGGCAGGCTCGATTCGCCCGGCTTTCTACGCGCGTGTCTCCTCCGAGCAGCAGGTCCGCAAGGAGACCATCGACAGCCAACTTCAAGCCCTCCGCCAACGGATCGCCGCCGATGGCCTGGTCCTCGACGAGTCGCTCGGGTTCGCCGACGAGGGCGTCAGCGGATCGGTCCTGGTCCGTCCCGCGTTGGAGCGGCTCCGCGACCTCGTGGCCGCCGGCGGGGTCGATCGGCTTTACGTCCTCTGCCCCGATCGGCTGGCACGCAGCTTCGCTCACCAGGCGTTGCTCGTCGACGAGTTTCGGCGGGCCGGCGTCGAGTTGGCCTTCCTCAACCATGCCCACGATCCCACCCCCGAGGGGAATCTCCTGCTCCAGGTCCAGGGCGTCATCGCGGAATATGAACGCGCCAAGATTCAGGAACGCAATCGCCGGGGCAAGCTGCACGCCGCCCGCTCGGGATCGATGAGCGTGTTCGGGCGGGCCCCCTTCGGCTACCGCTACATCGACCGCAAGGCCGGAGGCGGGGTCGCCCGGATCGAGATCGCCGAGGATCAGGCCGAGGTGGTCCGTCAGATTTTCAATTGGGTCATCGTGGATGGGTTGTCGCTGTCCGAGGTGAAGCGTCGCCTGGAAATTCAAGGGGCCGCCAACCCCAGCGGGGGGACTCGCTGGCTGACCTCGACGCTGGGCTCGATGCTGGCCAACCCGGCCTACGCCGGCACGGCGATGTTCGGCCGGACCCGATTGGGCCCGCGTCGCGAGACGTTTCGCCGGACGCGGCGGCTGAAGGATGGACATATTCGGAACCCTTGTTCGATCTATCAAACGGATGCGTCGGAGCGGATCGCGATCGCGGTGCCGGCGATCGTCGGGCCGGAGGTGTTCGAGGCGGCGCGGGCTCAACTGGCCGAGAACCGCAAGCGAAAGCGGGTCGGCGTCGTGGGGGCGTCGTGCTTGCTGCAAGGGCTGCTGGTCTGTTCGAGGTGTGGATACGCCTATGTCGGCGCCTGGTCGCATCCGAAGAAGCCCCACCCCTATCGCTACTACCGATGCGGCGGGGGGATCGCCTCGCGTTTCGCGGGCGTGCGGATCTGCACCAACAAGATCCTCAATCGAAGCCGGGTCGACGCGGCGGTCTGGGAGGACGTCAGGGGCTTGCTGCTGGACCCGACCCGCCTGGCCGCCGAGCATCGCCGCCGGCTGGAAGGCCCCGCCGAGCCGGCCGACCCGAAGGCCACATCGGCGACGAAGAAGGTCGCGGCGGTGCGTCGGAGCATTGAGCGGCTGATCGACTCGTACCAGGACGGCTACCTGGAGAAGGAGGAATTCGAGCCGAGGATTCGCGGCCTGCGCGGACGCCTGGCCCAACTGGAAGCGAACGCCGCCGGGCTGGCCAAACAAGAGAGGAGTGAGGAAGAAGTAAAGCAGGTGATCGAGGCGCTCGAGCAATTCGCCGCCGGAGTTCGCGAGCGGTTGGATTCGAGCGACTTCACGACCCAGCGCGACCTGATCCGGACGCTGGTCGATCGGATCGAGGTGGGTGAAAAGACGATCCGGATCGTGTACAAGGTGAACATCGTCCCTTTTGAGCGAGGCCCCTCACGGGGCCGTTTGCAACATTGTCCAACGAGTCTTTTTTCGATTGGCGGCAAGTCGCGCGGGGCTGATTGCGATGGTCATCGTGGGCCTGTGTGCTCAAGAGTGGAATCTGGCGGCCAACGCGATTTGCGAGGCCCTCCAAAAGGCACCATCGAGAAAACACGGCGACGATTCCCGAGAATCCGTCAGAATACGAAAAAAGGGGGGTTGCCCCGGCGAATTCCGGCGTTTTAGGGTGCCCTCGAACGCCGCGCGGACGCACCAACGGACCAAGACGCCGCACTCCGATCAGAGGTCGAGCTGACCACCTTTGGCCGGAAACTCCGCGAGGCGCTGAAGTTCATCGGAACCCTGAATGAGAGACTTTGCAATCCTGCTGGTCCGCCGCACCGGGTCATGCCCGGGCGGCCGTCCGGCG
>JANYKT010000127.1 GCA_025358085.1 Deltaproteobacteria bacterium
CAAGATGAAGACGGTGATGGGCAGCAAGGAGACCGTCCAGCGCAACTGGGTGGTCATCGACGTGAAGGACAAGGTTCTCGGGCGCACCGCGACGACCATCGCGAGCATCCTGCGCGGCAAGCACAAGCCGACGTTCACGCCGCACGCCGACTGCGGCGATTTCGTGGTGGTGATCAACGCGGAGAAGGTCCGCCTGACCGGCAAGAAGTGGACGGATAAAGAGTACATCCACCACTCGCAATTCCCGGGCGGACTCAAGGTCATCAAGGCCGACAAGGTCGTCGCCAAACACCCCACTCGCCCCGTGATGGATGCCGTGCGGCGCATGCTTCCGCGCACCAACCTCGGCCGCGCGCTGATGAAGAAACTGAAGGTTTACGCTGGCGATCAACACCCGCACGCAGCCCAGCAGCCCACCGTTGTCGAAGCGATCAACGGTTAAGGACGACAATCAAATGGCTACCAGGGAACTTCTCGTTACCGCTACCGGCCGCCGCAAGGTCTCTATCGCCCGCGTGCGCCTCAAGCCAGGCACCGGCAACTTCGTCGTCAATGATCGCACGCTCGATGAGTACTTCGGCCGCGAGACCAGCAAGATGATCCTCAAGCAGCCGCTCGAGGTCGTCGAGCAGCTGGGCAAGGTGGACATCGCCATCAATGTCTGCGGCGGCGGGCTCTCGGGCCAGGCCGGCGCCATCCGGCACGGCATCAGCCGCTGCCTGCTCAAGCTCAACCCGGACTTCCGCCCCGCGCTCAAGAAGGCTGGCTTCCTCACCCGCGACTCTCGCTCCGTCGAGCGCAAGAAGTACGGCCAGCCGGGAGCCCGCAAGCGCTTCCAGTTCTCCAAGCGCTAATCCCCGGGGACACCATAGTCGTTACTGTCGAGACCCATTTACCAATGGTGTCCCCTGTGCGCTGCAGCAAGAGAAACCAGTCAAGACTTTGATAAGATCTCACTGGTAAAATCGATAAACTCTCATTCATAGAAACGCCGCGCCGCAGCAGCATTTTCTCTGCTAGCCTTCTCGCCCCATGCGCGCCTTTCTTCTGCGGCTGCTGCTCCTCGCGGGCATCGGCGTCAACATCTCTTTCCTGCTCATCAACCTCAAGCCCGAGCGCCCCCACCTGGGCTCCCGGCGCAAGGCGAAGATCCTGCTGCGCGCCAGCCCGACCCGCGCGCAGTGGATGAAGGAGAACCTGCTCTCCGAGTTTGGCGCGGCGCACGACATCGACTTCGAGCTCACCTCCGCCAAAGACTTCGAGGAGGTGGCTGCCACCCTGCGCGCCGAGCGCGACAAGCCAACCGGCATCGTGCTCGCCGACATCGACGACGAGACCGCCGATGACCTGCGCACGGAGAAGGCGCTCCGGCCCATGCAGGATTTAGCGCCGCCGGGCGCGGTCGAAGCGACCATGACCGAGTACGTGCCCGAGGCCATCGAGCGCTGCAAGGTCGAGGGCAAGTACTGGTTTTTGCCCAAACGCGCGCTGCTCGACATCGCTATTTACCTGCGACCTGCCGTCGAGGACGTGTACCTGCACTGGCAGCCGGACCGGCCGGCCATCGAGGCAGCGCTCAGGGAAGCCAATGGGTTCGGGCTGCCGCGCAACTATGACCTGGAGAAGATCCCCGAGGCCTGGGACATGTTCGATCTCTTCGTCGCCGGCTGGTACTGGGCGCATCACCCGGCCGCCTGGTCCAGCGAACCCGCCGTGCAGCCGCGCTTGGCGCTGCGCACCGGTCACAACGGCGAGGCGCTCGACGATCTCTTCGCCTCGTTCTACGCCCATGGCTGGACCGACAAGCAGCTCGCCCAGCCCGACTCGCCGGCCGTGCTGGACGCGCTCCAGTGGCAGGGCCTGTTCCGCAAGCACCACCTGCTCGTGAAGGAGGCCGAGGACCCCAAGGGTCTCGACCAGTTCGGTGTCAACGCGATGTTCAAGGCGCGCAAGCTGGCCTGGGCACCCATCGACCAGGCTGACTCGCTCTGGGTGCACGGCGGCTCGCGGCGCGACGCGGAGCCAGGCATGATCGGCGCGACCGATATCGACTGGTCGACCCTGCCCGCCGGAGCCTCGCTGGAGTTGAAGGACGGCGAGCCGGCCAGGCCGGGCCGCACTTTTTCGATGGAGGAGGTGCACCTCTGGGGGGTGCCCATCCACTCGCCGCACCCGCAGCTGGCCTTCGAACTCGCGCACTACCTGACCCAGCGCGGGCTGCACCAGCGCGAAACCGAAGCGCAGGGCATGCTGCCCATCCGCGCCGACATCGCGGCGGAGTATCCCATCCTCTTCAGGCTCGACTGGATGGAGCGGATGCTGGACGCGAGCTACCGCCAGACCCAGCGCGGCGTTGGCGACATGCCCGACGAGACCTTCACCAAGGACTACGACGAACTGTACCTGGCGCTTCGCGAGCATGTGCTGACCCAAAGCCCGGTGCCAGTCACTTTGGCTTCCGTCCGCCGCGCCGTCCAGACGTTCCAGCCGCCGAAGGAGGGCACCCGTGCCGAGTGACCCCAAGCCGCCCCCGGCTCCCCCAGGCCCAGTCCCTGGCCCTGGCGACCAGCGCAAGGACACCGACGAGACCCGGCTGTTGCGCGAGGAGGTGGCGCTGCAGAAGCAGGAAGCCGAGCTGCGCGAGGCGCGCGAGGCCGGCGAGGGCCAGCTCAAGAATCGGGTCTCGGTCGCCGCCATCATCTTGACGACGGCGCTCTCCTTCATCGGCAATGTGAAGGGCGACCGCAGCGATGCTGCGCACTCGGCAACGTCCGCGGCCGAGTCGGCGCGGCGGCAGTCGGCCGAACTCTGGGCGTTCTACCAGACCAAGGTGGCGGAGAAGACCTCGCTCGAGATCGCGCGAGACCGCGTGAGGCTCGACCTCGCGAAGCGGGGGCTGTCGCGCGACGACGCCGCGGCGCGGCTCGATGCGCTCAAGCTGGGCGGCTACGAACAGCGCATCCGCGATTTCGACGGCGACACTGGCCGCGTCTATTTCCACGTGCAGGATCTGGAGAAGCTCGAGGACGTCAGCTTGAGGAAGGCCATCGAGCCGGGCAGGTCGGTGGTGCGGTACGAGCTCGGCGCCAAGCTGATGACGCTGGCCTTGATCCTGCTTTCGGTCACCATCTTGTCCAACAAGCGCTGGCTCCTCTGGGCCGGAATTGCACTGGGCGCCATCGGACTTCTGATTGCGTTTGACGGGTATTTCCTTTTTCTCTGAGCGGCACCTGGATTGACAAGCAGGTTCTGCTGACTCGAATCACAAAATAGTCAACGGTGACTTTTGCGATCCGGACTGCGCGGACGCTTTTAGACCGCTGCGCCGCAGTGCTATGTTTCCGCCATGGAGCTGAACGAGATCTTGCAGGTGGCCCTCCGGGGCGGTGCCTCGGACATCCACCTCAAGGCCGGCCTGCCGCCGATGTTCCGGGTCGATGGCGCGCTGGTCCCGCTGAAAGATGCGCGCCGGCTTCCGCCCGAGGAAATCTCGCGGATGGCGTACGGCATCATGAACGACTACCAGAAGGAGAAGTTCAAAGCGCAGAGCGAACTCGACCTCGCCTACGGCGTGCCGGGGCTGGGCCGCTTCCGCGTCAATGTCTTCCAGCAACGCGGCACCATCGGCATCGTGCTGCGGGTCATTCCCTTCAAGATCTCCAGCATCGAACAGCTGACGTTGCCCAAGATTCTGGAGAAGATCGCGGGCGAGCAGCGAGGCCTCATCCTGGTCACCGGCACCACCGGCTCCGGCAAGTCCACCACGCTCGCGGCGATGGTTGATCACATCAACTCGAACGAGACCTGCCACATCATGACCATCGAGGATCCGATCGAGTTCCTCATCCGCGACAAGCGCAGCATCGTGAACCAGCGCGAGGTGGGCGTCGACACGCTGAGCTTCGCGCACGCTTTGAAAAGCTCGCTGCGGCAGGACCCGGACGTGATCCTGGTCGGCGAGATGCGTGACCTCGAGACCATCGAGACCGCGCTCACAGCCGCTGAGACGGGCCACCTGGTGCTGTCGACGCTGCACACGCTCGACGCCACCGAGACTGTCGCGCGCATCGTCTCGGCGTTCCCGCCGCACCAGCAGAAGCAGATTCGACTGCAGCTCGGGTCGGTGCTGCGCGCGGTGATTTCGCAGCGGCTGGTGCCGCGCGCCGACGGCAAGGGACGTGTAGCGGCCATCGAGGTGCTGATCGCGAATGGCCGCGTGCGCGAGATGATTGAAGACAAGGACCGCACCAAGGAGATCCCGACCGCTATTGCGCAGAGCTACATCACCTATGGGATGCAGACCTTCGATCAGTCGCTGATGATGCTCTTCAAGCAGAACCTGATCACCTATGAAGAGGCACTGCGGCAGTCGTCGAATCCGGACGACTTTGCGCTGCGCGTCTCGGGAATCAGCGCGACCAGCGACTCTTCGTGGGACGACTTCGAAGGCGGCAAGGTGGAGCCGGCCAAGGCAGCCGCCGCCCGCGCTCCGGCTGCCCCGCAGCGGCCAACACCGGCCCAGCGACCCGCCGGCCCCGCGGTGCCTCTGGGGCGCACCACCACGGCCGCGATCAGGCCCGGCGGGAAACCGAGCGAGCCAGCCGCACCCAAGCCGGCGGCAAGCGCGCCGGCCGAAGACGATGACTTCCAGATCGAGCGCTTCTAGTCTCTGCTCGCGCGCGGTTGCTGGTAAGAAGAGCCGTGACCACCGCGATGGAGCGAGCGCTGAAGATGTTGGCGCGGAAGGCGCGCACCCAGGCCGAAGTGGAGCGCGCGCTGGCAAAATTTTCTGTCGCCGAACGGGAAACCGCGGTGGCGCGACTCAAGGAGCTGGGATACATGGACGACTCCGAAGTGGGCCTGGGCCGCGCTCGCACGCTCCTGGCCAAGGGCGAAGCACCGCGGCTGGTTGCACGGCGCCTTCTTTCGCAAGGAGTCGCAAGCCCTGTAGCGCGTTCCGCGGTAGCCGAGGCGGCAGGCGGAGCGGCCGAGGACGAGCTGGTAGCGCGGGCATTGCGGCTCAGGTTGCGCGGCCGGACGCCGCGGGACGAAGGCGAGCGGCGGCGGCTCTTCCGCTCGCTGGTGGCAAAGGGACATCGGGCTTCCGCCGTGGCGCGGGCGCTGCAGCTGACCTGGGAAGGTGATGATGACGATGCACTCGAGGAGTAGCTGGCTGCTCGCCGTTGCTATCGGACTCTGCGCCTGCGCGGGCGGCAGCAAAGACGGGGTCGATCTCGCCAAGCCAGTTACGGGCGAGGCCTCAAAGAGTGCCGAGCTCGCATACAAACGGGGCCTTGAAGAGAAGCGCGTGCAGAACTACCTCGAGGCGACGCGCTTCTTCGAGTACGTGCGCAACAACTTTCCCTACTCGCAGTTTGCGGCGCTCTCCGAGCTCACCATCGCCGACATGAGCTTCGAGCGCGACGACTTCGCCGGCGCGGCCAACGCCTATAAAGACTTCGTCAAGGCGCACCCTTCTCACCCCAAGGCGGACTACGCCGCGTGGCGAGTTGGCCTGGCGAACTTCCAGGACAAGCCCTCCGACTGGTTCCTGCTGCCGCCTTCCTACGAGAAGGACCAGTCGCCGCTCAAAAACGCGCTCGATGCACTCAATCGATTCGTCGTCACCTATCCAAAGAGCGACTATCTCAACAAGGCAAAGGACCTGGTCACCGAGTGCCGTCGCAGGCTCGCGGCGCACGAGCAGTATGTCGCCGACTTCTATTGGAAGCGCGAATCCTGGAAGGGCGCGGCAGGTCGCGAGCTGGTGTTGGCCGACACCTATGGAGACCTTGATAGTGGCAAGCTGCACGGCGAGGCCCTGTGGCGCGCCGGAGTTGCCTACGAAAATGTGAAAGACGTTCCCGCCGCGCGCAGGACGCTGACGCGGCTGTTGCAGGAGGCGCCCGGCAACCCGCACCGCCGCGACGCCGAAAAGATGCTGAAGGCGCTGCCGGCCGATCCACCGAAGGCGGCTGCCGCTCCACCGATTGAGGGGGAAGTCAAGGCTGCACCACTGACTCCGGCGGAGACGCCTGGAGCCCCGCAGCAGCGCCCGCAGGCGGACCCCGCGCCGGGCGTGCCGCCGGGCGCCGGCATCGGTCCGGCTCAACCGGAGGCCGACCCAAAACCCGCGCGCCCGACCACGCAAGAGCCCGGCCCGGCCTCGCCCCCGGCGCAGCCGCCGTCCCAGCAGCCGCCCACACCGCCACTGGCCGCGCCCGACCGCTGAGCGTCCGTGTTAGGTTTCCCGCACTTCGGAGGGCGCCTGCATGGACGACCAGGTGAGGGAGCTGGTTGCCCTCGGCAAAGAGCATTTTCAGCGTGGCGAATACTCGCTCGCGGCCGGACACCTCGAGCAGGTGGTCGCTCGCGGCCTGGCCTTCGCCGACGTGCACCACATCCTCGGCCTCATCTACCATCACCTCGGTGAGTTCGAGTCGGCGCAGCGCGCGTTCCAGAGGGCTCTCGACATCAACCCCGGCTACCTCGAGGCGGCGCTCAATCTCGCCATCGTCTGCAACGATCTGGGGCAGTACGAGCGCGCTCAAAGGGTTTATGGCGCTGCGCTCGCGCGAGCCCGGCAAAGCGGTCCGCGCGAAGCCAATGGCGACGCCCCCCTCGACCCTTTTGCGCGCGGCAAGATCGCAAACCTCCACGCCGCGGTGGCCGAGGGGTACCTGAGCGTGCGCCGGCCGCAGGACGCCGCCGCGGAATATCGCCGCGCACTCCTGCTCTGCCCCACTTTCATCGACCTGCGGCTCAAGCTCGCGGGTGCGTTGCGCGACGCGGGCGACAATGCGGGAGCGTTGCTCGAGCTGCAGCTTGCGGTCGAGCACGCCCCTGCCTACGCCCCTGCACGAGTGGCCCTCGGAACCGGCCTCCACGCGAGCGGGAAGCTGGACGAAGCCGTGCGGCAATGGGAAGAAGTTGTCCGCATGGATCCAACCCACCGCACGGCAAGCATGTACCTCAAGCTCCTGCGCGTGCAGGGTCCGCGGAGCGCGCCATGAGCGACCGCGCTTACGCCCTGCGCTTCATCAGCGGCAAATACCAGGGCGGCGAGTACCCCTTGCAGGAGGCGGGCGAGTTGGTCATCGGCCGCTCGAGCGAACTGGATATGGTCCTGATTGAGGACATGGTCAGTCGCAAACACGCCAAAATATCGCTGGCGCCCGGCCAGGTCACCATCGCCGATCTCGGGTCGACCAACGGGACCTTCGTCAACGGAGAGAAGATCAAGCGGGCCCGGCTCAAGGAGGGCGACCGAATCCTGATCGGCACCAGCATCCTCAAGCTGGTGAGCATTACGCGGATGGCGGGCCAGAGCGTCATCGACGCCAAGGCAGCTCAGCAGCAACTCGAGCGCAGCGCGGCCGCGCAGGAGAAGAAGACTGGCGGGCGCACCGCCGTGCAGGGCCGGCTCGAAGAGGTACCGCTGGTCGATCTGCTGCAGCTGCTCAGCACCTCGAAAAAGACCGGCGCCATCGTCATCAAGGGATACCGCGGGGGCCACGTGCACCTGCGCATCGGCAAGGTGGTCAACGCGGTCATCGACGCCGACCCCACCTTGCCGCCGAAGAAGGCGCTCTACCGGATGGTCGGCTGGACGCAGGGCGGCTTCGAGTTCGTTCCGCAGGAGGGAGAGATGCCTCCGATGCCGAACGAGATCACCGACGGCACCGAGATGCTGGTGATGGAGGCCATGCACCAGGCCGATGAGCTGGCACGCGGCAACCTGCCGGCGGCAACCGCTGCCATCGGCATCGCCATGCCGCTGACGCCGAAGCTGCGCGACCTGCCGTCCGATGAGATCGATCTGGTCCAGCTGGTGCACAACTACGGCGTCGTGCAGGCGGTGCTCGACCGCGCGGCGGGGTCGGACCTCGAGGTCTCGCAGAAGTTGCTG
The DNA here is from genome assembly GCA_025358085.1 of Deltaproteobacteria bacterium. Taxonomy (GTDB): domain Bacteria; phylum Myxococcota; class Myxococcia; order Myxococcales; family 40CM-4-68-19; genus JANYKT01. The sequence continues at coordinate 7,910 of JANYKT010000127.1, forward strand.
GCGCTGATCCAGCGCGGCTACCTGCGGCAGTTCTAGGCCGTTCCCAACCCGTTTCTAAGCCCGGAGGAGGGCCACGTTTCGGCGACGTGCCCTCCCGCGACATGCGTCACCGTGGCGTGGACCACGGTCTCATCGCGCAGCAAGCGACGGTGGCCCAGGCGCGGCGCCGGCAGCAGCACAGCCTTGGGCCACGCCGACACGAGCGCCTGTGCCTGGCTGAACGGCACTTCGCGGTCCGAGGGATCGTGGACGATCAAGGCTGCAACGTGCAGCGCGGGAGCCAGCGTCACGGGCTCGATCGCGGCCATCGGCATCCCCACGCGCCGCTCGATGGCATGAGCGACCTCGCGCTCGTGGCCCCCGAGGCCCAGGGCGCGTGCGAAACTGGCAGGAAAATGGTCCAGCTGCGCGGCCGGAGCGAGCAGCGCCACCCGGCTGGGCTTCAGGCCGCGCGACAGGGCGAAGGTGGTGGCCGCGGCGCCGAGCGAATGCGCGATCACCGCATGGACCGGGCCGACCCGAGCTGCCACCGCCAGCAGCGCATCGGCCATGGCCGGGATGCTGGAGGAGGTCCCCGGCGACTGTCCGTGCCCCGGCGCGTCCCAGGCCACCACGTAGAAGCCCAAGGCTACCAGCGGCGCAATGAAGGCTTCGAGATCTGCCGCGCTCCCGCTCCAGCCGTGCGCGAGCAAGACCGTCGGGCCCTCGCCGAAGTCCCAGGCAGCGACCGATCCTCCGGGGACGGCGATCTCGAAGCGGTGCCCCTCGATCCCGCGGGGCGCGGGTGGGCGAGCGCGGTGACGGTTGGGGCGAAGGAAAAGGCGGGCCGCCAGGTTAACCGCAACCGAGGGCGAGACCGCGTGCAGTAGACGCATGCCGTTCAAGATAATAAAACGACCGTTCGTGCTTTTATTGAGTGAGGCGATGGGACCTGGCTTCACAAAAAACCTTCAGAAAGCTCAGGAGCGGGAAATTGAAGCGCGGATGAGCCCGTCGAAGGCGTCGCGGGCGCGGCGCTCGGCGTTGGGGTCGCGCAGCAGCCGCAGGGCGTGGTTCAAGCCCAGCAGGATGCCGTACTCCTCGAAGGCGAACTGATCGCAATCCAGGTCCTTGCGCAGGTGCCCCTCGTCCACGGCGAGACGCGCGGTCCGGGACAGCAAGCCGAGCAGGTCGCGCATGGACTGGACCAGGAAGTCGCGCGCCGGGCCTTCGCGATCGTCCAGCTCGATGCTGGCGGCCATGAAAAGACAGCCTCCCGGGAACGAGCGGTCCAGGGTACGCCGCGTCCAATTTGCGAACACGGCGCGCAGTCGGGGCAGGCCGCGCGGCTGGGCGAAGGCAGGCCGGAGCACCTCGGCGATGAAGCGCGTGCTGAAGGCCCGCAGGGTCTCCAGCTGGAGCTCTTGCTTGGAGCGGAAATGGGCGAAGAGACCGCTCTTGGAGACGCCCAGGCTGTCGGCGAGCTGTGCGAGCGACAACCCTTCGAGCCCTTCGCGCGCAGCGAGACGCGCCGCCATGTAGAGGATGCGCTCGCGGGTGGCTTCGCCTTTGCCCATCTTCAAATTAAAAGACCGACCGGTCGTTTTGTCAAGAGCTCTCTTCGCGACGCGCCGCCTCTGGCGGTCTGCAGATCGGGGAATGAGCCGCGGCGTCCTCGATTACGGCAGCCGCACGAGCAGCGTGAGCGGGGTCTGCGCCCCGAGCACGCGCTCCTCGTCGGGCGCTTTTTCCCAGGCACCGGAGGACGCGTCGACGATGCGGCAACCGCTGCAGGCGACCGACGCTACGACGTGACCGGTTGGATCCTCGTCCAGCAGCACGACCTGGCGGCGGCCGCGCCAGTCGCCGCGACCTTCGGGCCAGCGCCCTTGCATGTCCAGACGCACCGCCAGGAGGGCCGTGGAGCTCTGCGGCTCGTCGAGGCCTTCGCCTCGCGCCGTCTGCTGCCCAAGCGCGACTTCGACGCCGTCCACCGTCACCCGCGTGCGCAGCGCGGCACTGCGCGCGAGGTGCTGTAGCAGCGCGCCGCGGTTCCCGGCGAACGCGGCGCGCAGCGACTGCGCGGGCGCGCCCGGCGAGACCAGGTAGTCGACCCACACCAAGATGTTCGAAGGCGACAGCCGCAGCCGGTCCAGCTTCGGATGCGGAAAGTCGTGCGCCGCCGCCGCCAGCGCGACCAGCAGCAGCGGAACCAGGCGCTTCACGGGAACGGAAACGCGACTGCGATTGGATTGTCCGGATTGGTGGCGCCGCCCCCAGGAGGGATTTCCGGGGCGCCCGGGTCGTAAGCGCGCTGCGGACCCGCGGTGACCGAGCACTCCTGCGGGCCGGTGGTGGTCGTGAAGCTGCTGTGATTGCCGTAGGCGGTGCCGGTCGTCCAGCTCAGGCGATTGCCGGGTGCAATGATCCTTCCACCGCCAGCCAGTACGTTCGAGTCTAGATAGGACTCGAAGAGAACGCCTGGGTCGAGCTGGTTCAGCGCTGTGGGGCTGGCCAGGGTGACCTGCCCGTCCCCGGCTCCGCAGTTCGCGCTCCAATCCATGCCGTCACTTGCAGAAGGCCCGTCGGCGGCGAGCGCGTTGAAGTTCCGGTCGAAGAGCGTGAAGGTCAGGTCAGCCCCCGACTTGGTCATGAATACGTCGTGGGTGTTGCGGGTGGACCCCGACGGCGTCACCGCGGCCTCGCCGCTCCAGATGACCCGGTAGGCCTTCCAGATCAGGCGGTCCTTCATCTTTCCGTCCGGCGCGTCCCATTTGCCATTGCCGTTGTAATCGATGAACGCTTCGCCCGGGTCCCAGATGCCGTTGTCATTGGCGTCGACGAACGGCTCTCCTTGATCGTCGTAGCCTTTGACTCCAGGTACCGCGGCGATGAGTGTGGCAATGCCATCGCGCGGGTTGTGGATGACGCCCGGGACGTCGGTCCAGCACGGCTCGCCGGGACATTGCTTGGGGTCGAAGGGTGCGGCGACGCAGCCAGCCGGGCACGTCGCCTGCTCGTGACCGCTGCTGTCGAAGGGGCCAACGTCCTTGGGCAACGGGTCGTCCGGCCGCACGCTATAGACGAATTGCTGGTCGCCGTTGGCGTCGCGTGCCCAGTCGAGCGAGCCCGCCTCGGTGAGCGTCTGGACCGACGCGTTGGCGATCACCTTGTTGTCGAGACGGGCCGTCGCCACGCAGAGCAAATGCAGAGTGTCCTGCCGGCCGTGAACCAGACCGCCGATGTTCTGGTGCAGGCAATGGAACGAGAGCGTGGTGGCCGCGCCTCCTGCCGGCACCAGCGGCAGCGTGGCGTTGGCACGGACCTGCTTGCCGTCCACCGAGGCGCTGGCCGTGATTGTCACCTGGCCCCATCCTTGTCGCGGCGGGATCAGGTTGGCGGTCGCGAGGCCGGCGCTGGCCGCGATGTCCGCCACAAGTGGCGTCCCCGCCAGCGACTCCTTGAAGGTGCCCGTGGTGGTGGTGAAATGCACCATCGCGTCGACGGGGCTGCCTCCCTGCGTAACGTTGGCGACCACGGTTCCGGGCGTTACACCGTCCCCTGGAAGCGGGTCCGGCGTCGCCGTCAGCGTGAGTGCGGGCGTGCTAGAGCAGGCAACGCAAAGCAGGATTGTAGAGAGAGGAAGGCGCATTTGGTCGAGAAGTCTACTTTAGGATCTTCCAGCCTTGAATCGGACAACCGGCGCGAGCCGCGCGTGCAAGCACCCGCGCAGCCGCGTCTGTCGCAGCTCAGCCACGGCGCTGGTTGAGCCTGCAAGCTCCGCCCAGCGGAGCTCGCCCAGGTCCTGGGCGGCTTGCCGAAATATCGAAGGCCCCACCAGCTGCTGGTTGGCACCGAGACGCGCGACGACGCCGCGGTCTTTCGCATCAACGCGCGCCAGGCGCTGGTCGCCACGGTCGACTTCTTCGCCCCGGTCTGCGACGACCCGCGCGACTACGGTCAGATCGCGGCCGCCAACGCTCTCTCTGACGTCTATGCCATGGGCGGCAAGCCGCTCTACGCGCTCAGCCTGGTGGGCTGGCCACGCGGGCAGCCGTTCGAATGGCTCACCGAGATTCTCCGCGGCGGCGCCGAGAAGGCGCACGAGGCGGGCTGCCCCATCGTGGGCGGTCACAGCGTGGACGACACCGAGCCGAAGTACGGCTTGGCCGTCACCGGGATGGTCGACCCGCGGCGCATCGCCACGAACTCCGGCGCGCGCGAAGGCGACATCCTGCTGCTCGGCAAGGCCATCGGCACCGGCGTGGCAGTGAGCGCCATCAAGCAAGGCGTGGCGCCGGCGGAGCTGCTGAAAGCCGCGCTCGCGCAGATGAAGACGCTCAATCGCAAGGCCGGCGAGACCTACGCCCGCGAGTGGAAATCGGTGCACGCGCTCACCGACGTGACCGGCTTCGGGCTGATGGGCCACCTCGATTCGGCGATGCGCGCATCGAAGACACGCGCCCGGCTGGACGCCTCGGCGCTGCCGCTGTTGCCGCAGGTCCGCGCGCTCGCTGCGCAAGGAGTCGTGCCGGGGGGCAGCAAGGCGAACCTCGAGTTCGTCTCCGAGCGCGCCACCTTTCCCGAGGCGATGTCGCTCGCGGACCGCTTGCTCCTCGCCGACGCGCAGACCAACGGCGGCATGCTCGCGGCAGTGGAGGCGCGCGCGGTCCCGAAGCTTCTGCGCGAGCTTGCCAGCGCTGGCGCGCCCGCCGTGGTCCTGGGCGAAGTCACTGCTCGCAAGCGCCGCCCGCCGGGGGTGGATGTGGCCGGTGAAATGCGCGGCACCTGAGCGCGTAATGCCTGCAAGAGGAGAGCAGCCATGCGCTTCGCCGCCACATTCGCCGTCATCGCAGTCGTCACCTGGGTCGCCTTCAAGCTCGTCTTCGGTGTCGCCGGCGGCATCATCGGGCTCCTCCTGGCCCTCGCATGGTTCGCGCTCAAGCTCCTTCTGCTCGTGGGCGCGGTCTACTTCGTGCTCACGCTCGTCGCACCCGACTTCGCTCGCAAGCTGCGCGAGCGGATTTCGGGCGAGCCGGGAAATCTCTGACCAATACGGGGGGTTGTTGCTATAGTGAACGTCCCCGTGCGCGCCTCCCTCCTGCTGCTTGGATTCGCCGGCCTGGTCGCAGAAGCTGGTCCGGCGCTGGCCACCGAGCAGGGCCCGCTGGTGGTCGTCCTCGACGCCGGCCACGGCGGCAGCTTTCCCCACGACGGAGCTCACGGTCCGCACGGTCTGGTCGAGAAGGACATCGCTCTCTCGGTCACGCTCAAAGTCAAAGCGTTGCTCGAGGCGCAGGGTGCAACGGTAGTCCTCACCCGCGACAGCGACGACGACGTCCCGCTCTCGCAGCGCGCGGAGATCGCCAACGAGTCCGCCGGCGACGTGTTCCTCTCCATTCATTGCAATTCCATGGAGAGCCGCGAGGACCGCAAGATCACCCGCGGCGTCGAGACGTATTTCCTTTCGCCCGACCCCACCGACCAGGAAGCAAAGATGCTGGCCGAGATGGAGAACGGCAGCCCGGACGCGGTGCCGCTGCCGAAGACGGCCGATGCGGTCAGCGGCCTGCTGGCCGACCTAGCGCTGGGGCAGGCGCGCAACGACAGCGCGCACCTGGCGGAGATCATCCATCGCAGCGTCATCCGGGGCACCTGGGCTGCCTCGCGCGGCGTGCGCCAGGCGCCGTTCCTGGTGCTGAGCGGTACGCGCATGCCCAGCGCGCTGGTGGAAATCGGCTTCATCTCGCACCCGGCCGAGGGTCGATTGTTGGGCAAGGAGAGGTACCAGCGGCGCGTGGCCGAGGCGCTGGCCAAGGGCGTGCGGGAGTTCGCCAACAAGGTGCTGGCGCGAAGGCTCTTTGCCAAGGGTGATCCGGCGCTGGAACCGGCCATCGGACCTGCCGCTACCCTGGGTCCAACTGCCCAAGTCGACGCCGCGGCGCCCATCGGTGTTGCGACCTCCAGCCTCGTTCCCAGCGCGCCCGCGCCCAGAGTTGCAGCGCCGGTGCCGACGCGATAGTCACCGCGTCCATGCCCCGCCAAGGCCGCACCTCCGACCAGCTCCGCAACGTCTTCCTCCTGCCCAACTTTACCGAGCACGCGGAGGGCAGCGTGCTCTGCTCGTTCGGGCGCACGCGCGTGCTCTGCACCGCCAGCGCCGAGGAGCGCGTGCCAGGCCACGTCAAAGGATCCGGCCGCGGCTGGGTCACAGCCGAGTACGGCATGCTCCCGCGCGCCACGCATACGCGCAGCGACCGCGAGGCCGCCAAGGGCAAGCAGAGCGGCCGCACGCAGGAGATCCAGCGCCTCATCGGCCGCTCGTTGCGCGCTGCCTGTGACTTGAAGGAGCTCGGCGAGCGCCAGGTGCTGATCGACTGCGACGTCCTGCAGGCCGACGGCGGCACCCGCACCGCCGCCATCACCGGCGCCTATGCCGCGCTCGGCATCTGCCTGAAGCGGATGCGGCGCGAGAAGGCGCTCAAGCCGCCGGTCGCCGCGGTCAGCATCGGCATCATCGGCGGGCAGGTGCTGCTCGACCTGGACTATGAGGAAGACTTCGCCGCCGAGGTGGATCTCAACGTGGTCGGCAATGCCGCAGGCGAACTTCTCGAGGTGCAGGGGACGGCGGAGAAGAAGCCATTCACGCCTGCGCAGCTGTCTGTCATGGTCGAAGTGGCGCAGCGAGGACTGGTCGAACTTCACCGGCTCCAGCTCGCGGCCATCGTGGAGGCCTTCGCGAAGTGAAGCTGCTGGTCGCCACGTCGAACGAGGGAAAACTCGCAGAGGTACGCGAAATTCTCGGGTCGCTGCTCGGCGCCACACATGAGCTTGTCTCGCTGGCCGACCTCGCCCTTCCCGCTCCCGACGAGCCGTACGCGACCTTTCACGAGAACGCCGCGCAGAAGGCGACTGTCAGCGCGCAGGCCTCGGGGCTGTGGACGCTCGGCGACGATAGCGGCCTGTGCGTAGACGGGCTCGGAGGCGGGCCCGGCGTGCACAGCGCGCGCTACGCCGCGACCGACGAATTGCGGCGCACCCGGTTGCTGCGGGCGCTGAACGCGGTGCGCATCGGCCGCCGCGGCGCGCACTTCGTCTGCGCAGTGGCACTGGCCGCGCCCGACGGACGGCGGCTTTTCCGCGCCGAGGGTCGCGTCGACGGCAGCATCGCGCAAGGCCCTCGCGGAATGGGCGGCTTCGGCTATGACCCGCTCTTCCTCCCCGACGAGGCGCCCGGCAGGACACTGGCGGAACTCTCCTCCGCGGAGAAACACAAGCTCAGCCACCGCGGGCGCGCGCTCGAACGGCTGAAGCCACTGCTTCGCCAGCTGCTCGAAAAAGGCGAACCCTGATGCTTGCACCGGCGAGGCAAACAGTGTACTTGCGGCGCTCGTTTTGGCGGGGCGTAGCGCAGCCTGGTAGCGCGCCTGCCTTGGGCGCAGGAGGTCGGAGGTTCGAATCCTCTCGCCCCGACTCGAACGCGGAAGGAAAGATGCGCCAGTAGCTCAGTCGGATAGAGCAACGGCCTTCTAAGCCGTCGGTCGGGGGTTCGATTCCCTCCTGGCGCGCCCATGAGGTCGGAAGGGAAGCGGAACTGTGGTGGCTGTAGATCAATGGTAGATCACTGGACTGTGACTCCAGGTGTTGCGGGTTCGAGCCCCGTCAGCCACCCCTCTCTTCCTTCCTTGACAGGCAGCGCGAGGCCACGCTACACAGCGCGGCCTTCATAGGCAGCAGGGCCGCAAAACAGCCGCGGCACGCAGCGAAAAGTTTGGGAGCGTAGCTCAATTGGCAGAGCAATGGACTCTTAATCCATAGGTTGACGGTTCGATTCCGTCCGCTCTCATTTTCAGCCCTCGGGATCTCACGACTCCGGGGGTTTTCTTTCCAGCTGCCCTTCCCTGTGATCATTCGCCGAGCGGTTGCGCGAGGCGCAGGGGATCTCCGAAAGCACACTCTCAGCGCCGAACCGGCCTTCACCTCGGACTGGTGAAGCTCCCCCTGAGCGAAATCGGTCGAAGTCCGGTTCCTCGCCCGCCGCGAACTCGCCATCGACTTCGCAGGCGGCCCGGGTCTATTGCGCGAGAACCTGGCCCGAGCGGCCACAGAAACACGGCTTCAGATTCCGGACGCCGATCAGCGCCTCGCATTCGCATCCAGAAGGCTTCAATTGAAAGCTGCCCGCTGGTCGACGCCGGTGGGAAAGCCTGAGACCGCCCAGCCCGCCGCGACCGCGGGCACCGCCAGCAGCGCTCCGGTCTCGATGTCGAAGCCCATTGCTGTCGCGGCTACCGGCGTGACAATTCCATCGGCGTTGCCCCCCTCGAGCGCCTGTTGCCGCTTGACCCAGGCCATCACCGTGGCGCCGCTCATGATCCCGTCGATGGGTCCGGCGTAACGGCGCGAGGCCGGCTCGGCGGAGAGCGCGTTCTGCAACGCGATCACCGCGGCGCCGGTCGAGCCCTGCCGCAGGCGCCGCAGCCCGCCCACACTCGCGCCGCTGCAGGCCAGCCGCGCTTCGCGGCCGGTGAGCAGGAGGTACGGGAACGCGCGCCCGTTCTCGGCGGCGGGCGCCGTGAGCCGCGCGAGCCCGGCCCGCTCGCGGAAGTCCACCCATCCAGGCCCGGTTCTGTGCGGCGCCTGGTGGCCCGCGGTGTCGCCGCCGCCACGCACGGTCTGGCAGCCCTCCGACGAGAAGGTCTCGCCAGTGGTGTCGCGGCTGGGGTGGATGTTGTCGCCGGGGTTGAGCAGGTCGAAGAAGTCCGAGGTCTGGTAGGTGGTGTCGTCGCGCGAGCGGAGCACGACGATGCGCGGCGCGTTCTCGACGAAGACTCCCTCGAGGTGCAGGCGGTCCGCGGCCGGCCGGTGCCCGCCGACGTGATACCCGTAGCGCCCCGTGAGCAGCAGGTTGCAGGCCTCGCCGCCGCCAGCATAGCGAGCCATCGCGCCAAGATTCGGAATCGTGGATCCGCGGAAGGCCGCCACCTTGCCGGCGGCGTCGCCCGACCGGCTCCAGACTCCCAGCACGCAGTGGTTTTCCCGGTGGTCGGGCAGGTCTTCCGAAAGCGCGACGCTGCTCGCGAAGCTGCCGTCGTAGGTGTCGTCGGTGAGGCGGCAGCCGCGCAGCCCGAAGAGGATCACGCCCCTATCGCCGGTGGTGGCGTCGAAGGCGTTCCACTCGCAGAGCGTCTGCAGTGCCGCGGCGGTGAGCTGGAACTCCGACGACATGCCGGCGGTCGCGTCTGCGAGGTGGCGATAATCGGGCGAGACGTCGTCCTGGGCCCAGCCTCCGATGCGGCGCACGCGCCGGGGACTGCCGATGGCGGGATAGGCCTCGCCGTCGTCGCTGTCTATGCCGGCGCCGCGCTCAGCAATGAGCCGCACCAGTTCACGCGTGGCGTGCAGGTAGCGGTGAATGGCACGGGCGATGGCGCGCGCCAGGCGCTCCAGCCGTTCGTGGCTCTCGCGGCCGTCTTCGCGCCCACGGCCTTTTTCACGGTTGCCTTCCTCACGGTCGCGGCCTTCCTCACGGTCGCGGCTATCGTGCTCACGAGCCTCCTCGCGCTCCGAGCCGTCCTCCTCATCGTTCAGCTCGTACAATTCCAGCAGGCACGCCGCCGTCCGCACGCCCACCGCCTCGGGCCGCAGCACCGCGAGGTCCGCTGCTTTTACGCCGCGGTCAGTTCCCGCCTCGGCGGCGAGCTCGCGCTGCAGAGTGCCGGCCAGGTCGCGGGAAGCCCCGCTGGAGCGCGCGTGCACCCAAGTCTCGCGCTCGCGTCCGCCGTGAAGCGAGAGGAAGACGGCCGCGTTCGCATCACGCGCCAGCGCCGCCCGCGCCGCGAGCGGCACGGAGATGTCGCAATCGCGAGTCAGGATCACCTGCACCTCCGGCCCCAGCGCGCGCGCCACCCGCCGCGCCAGCAAGAGCGCCCGCGCCTGCTCGCGCGGCCTCGGCGACGATCCGCCCTGCCGTGCGCTTCCGCCGTGGCCGGGATCGATCACCACCGCCGTCACGATGCGTTCCCCGCGAACTGCGCAGCCAGCCCGTCCGGGTTGTACTCCCAGTGCCACGACTCCATGCTGTAGGGATAGAACCCGAACAGCGCCGCATTGAGCAGCATCCATTTATACGCGGGCGTCCGGTACATGCGGACCATCAGCTCCATCGAGCGGGTGCCTTGCGGCCGCACCGGGAGTGCGGGCGTGCTCAGCACCAGGTCGACCGCGAGACCGTACATATGCGCTGAGTTGCCCTGCGCCACGGCGTTGGGGTTGTGGTTCCGCCGGCGTTTCTCCTCCTGCTCCTCAGCGGTTCGATACGAGTCGCCGATGGAAAGCCGCACGCCATCGGCCTCGGCCGCACGCGCCATCCGCACGAAGGCTGCACTGGCGGCGGGCCAGAGCCGCGCGGGGCGTTGCCCCGGCACCGCTACCACCTCGGCGGAGACGTCCCGGTAGGTCACCATCCGCGGCACGCGCCGCTCGTGGCAGACCTGCGCCATGGCAGCGAAGAGCGCCTTCGCCTCGGACTCGCTGGCGCGGTCGGGACCTCTGCCAGGGAAGAACTGCTGCGACCAGTCGACGCCGTTGAGGAAGTGTTCGCGGCGTGCGGCGCTGGCGATGCGGTCGAGGCCCGAGCGACCCGTGTCGAGGATGAAAGCGACGTCGTCGTTGTGATCGAGGCCGAGTGCCGGCTGCCCGCGCCTGGGGGACCCGAGCGCTGGCAAGGCGGCAGCCTGCGAGAGATTCGCGCGCTCCGGCGCGAGCAGCGAGGCGCAGTGCGTGGACGGCGGCAGCTCGACCGGCGCGGGTGTCAGCTCCTGCGAGGGGTCCACGAGCAGCTGCCACCCGAAGGTGTGCGGGATGGCGGGGTGCCCGACCTCCGTCCGTTCGACGCGATAGTAGCGGCCCAGGAAGGCGGCCAGCCCGGGGTCGGTCAGGGTCTGCAACGCGCACGAGATGATGTGGTGCAGCTTGGTGGAGGAGGGGGCCGTTCGACCAGCGGTGAAGAGGCACCGGAGCGATCCGCCATCGGTGCGCATGTACTGGCGCCAGGCTTCTTCGCTGCCCATCGGCGCGAGCGCGGCAGCGTCGCGGCGCAGGCGCGAGAGCACCCAGCGGGCGGCGTTGGCCACGCCGTAGTAGGTGCAGTCGAACATCTCCACCTCGTGCGGATCGGCGTAGTGCAGTACGGCCTCCAGTGCCTGGCCGCCGGCCGAGTGCGCGCTGGCGATGAAGCGCTGCCCCGCGCCCGACAGGCTGCCGGCGGGCTGTGACAGCTGCGTGGTGGCGAATCGGTCGAGGCCCCAGTTGGTGAAAGCGTCCAGCGCTGCCGCGTCGCGGGCGACGGCGCTGAAGTCCACGTTGAGCGAGGCCGCCACCGGCAGGCCGGCGGGCGCGAGGCCCAGCGTGGGCCGGTCGCGCAGCGGCGGGTCGTCGCGCGTAGCGGCAGCGGGGTCGTTGAAGTCGAGCCCGCCCCGGTCGGCCTTCGCCTTGATGGTGGTGATGCCAGCGCCGTGGAAGTGCAGGAGCAGGTCCACACAGGCGACGCTCATCGGCTGCACGTTCCAGCGCAGCGCCGCGTTGGGCGACAGGTGCGAGGCCAGCATCGGCGCGTCGGTCTCCTCGGCGCCGCTGCCCACCGGGAGCCCGTAGCCGCGCCGCTTGCGTGCGTGCGCGGCCAGCGCGGAGGCCATCGATCGCGCCAGTGCGTCCAGCTCGCGCGAGTCGAGCAGCCGCGCCTCCCCCTGCGGATCGCTGAGGAAGTCCACCTCCACCAGGCAGGCGGCGGTGTCTTCCCCCAGAAGCTCGGGGCGCAAGATGGTGAGGTCGGCGGACTTGAGCCCTCGATCCCTGGAGCCCACCGACAGTGCGCGCTGCAGGGAGCGCGCCAGCGCGTGGGAGGCGCTGCCGGCGCGCGGGTGCACGAAGGTCTCGACGCCCCGCTCGCCTCTCGCGCCGGCGTTGGCGTGGATGGAGATGAAGAGATCCGCGCCTGCGCTGCGGGCCTTCCGCGCGCGGGTCTCGAGCGGCAGATTCACGTCGCCGTCGCGCGTGAGCTGGGCCTGGATCGAGCGAGGCAAGAAGCGCCGCACGCGCTCGGCGAGCTGGAGCGAGACCTGCTTCTCGCAGGTCCCGGACGGTCCGAGGCAGCCGAGCGCCGACGAGCCGCCCTGGTCGCGCGTGCCGCCGTGGCCTGGGTCGATGACGATGAGCGACATCTTGATCTCCTTTGCGAAGGGTCAGACGGGATAAACGGCGGGCTGTCCGGGGTGGGCCTGGAACGATTCGCGCACGCGCACTTCGCGCCGGGCGCCCTCGCCGCGGCCGCCGGCGTGGAGGATCTGCGTGCCGCCGCCATCGGCCTCGGCCGCGCTCAGGTTGCGTTGGAAGTCGCTGAAGGGGACGCTGTAGCGCTCGCCCTTCTCGATGGGCCACGGGTCCGCGATGCGCACCTGCGTCCCCGCGGGGGTGCCGTCGCCGTGCAGGCCGGTCACCACCACCGAGTGCAGGCCGGGGCTGGCCTCGCCCACCCAGAGCGGGCCGTGTTCCGAGAGCAGCCGCGCCAGATCGCCGGGGCCGCGGATGCTGGCGGTGGTCAGCGTCAGGCCCCAGGTAAGGGCCAGCGCCGGAACGTCGTGGGGCTGCAAGCCCTCGCGGTATTCGCGCCAGCGGCCGGCGGCGCGCGCCACGTCCAGCGGCTCCACATGCAGCCGGTCGCGCCAGCCCACGATCATGGCCGCGGCCGCCGCCCAGCAGCTCATGCCCGTCTGTTGTGGCACAATCGGAACCTCGTTCCAGATGTCTTGCGCCTCGCGCGAAAGCGACACCTCACCGCGCCCCTGCGGCTGCGCCACGCTCGCCGGCGGTTGAAGCTGCGGCCAGGGGCAGCTCACCCCGATGAAGCCCGAGATGCCGGTGGCGATGGCCCGCGCGACCTGGTCCTTGTAAGCCGCGGTCTTGAGGCGCGCCTCCTCTGTCGGGTTGGAGAGGAAGCTGACCTCGGCCAGACAGCAGGAAGTGCGCGGCTGGTGATTGGCGGGGTCCAGCACCACGAAGCCCTTGAGGCCCGCTCTGGCCGGCGTGGTCTTGACCCCGCGGTTGCGCAAGCCGAGGGCGCTGACCAGCTCGCCCTGCACTGAGCGGGCGAGATCGGCTGAGAGCGCCTGCACGTGGAGCAGCGGATTCCAGAGGAAGGTCTCGCTGCCGTTTGTGGCGGGGCGGGCGTCGCCGTTGAAGTGAATAGAGACGAAGATGTCGGCGCCATTGCTGTAAGCGACGCCGGCGCGATCGATGAGGCCCACGTTGATGTCCGACGTGCGGGTCATCACCACCGTCATCCCGCACAACCGCAACAAGGCGCGCACGCGCAGGCCGACATCGAGCGTGAGGTCTTTCTCGAGCAGCCCCGTGGGGCCCGTGGCGTTGTTCGGGCTGGAGCCGCCCACTATGCGGGTGCCGCCGTGGCCTGGGTCTATGACGACAAGGGGATTGGGCATCTTCAGCCTCCGATCGATCGAGAGTCGGTAAAGGTGTTGCCGGCGTCATCGGTGACCGCGAGCGTGAGGACGCCGCGAGCGCCCGCTGCGGACTGGTACAACGGCCCCTCCACGCGCAGGCCGTTGAAGAACCACGCGGCCGTGCCGCCGTCGTTGGTGTCAGCCCAGAACTGGCCACTGGCAGCAGCGCGAGCCACCACGTAGCGCGCGGGCACAGCGGGCAGCTGCGGCGCGGGCAGCTCGGCGGCACTCCAGCCGTCGGTGGCCGTCACGCGGAGGACCGGGTCCACGCCGTTGCGGCGCAGGCGGCCGAGGGACAGCGTCACCGTGCGGTCGCAGGGAGCGGCGCGCGCCACCGGACACCAGCCGCGCCCCTGCGCCATCTCGATGGTCACCTGCGGCGACATGCCCTGCGAGTGGTGGTAGCTCCAGCCCACCGTGCTCCCCTCCAGGCGCAGCAACGACAGCTCCGGCGCACCGGGCGGGCGATCGAGCCGCTGCAACACCCGGGCGCCGGCGCGCAACTCGACGGTGACAATTTCTGCAGACATTGGCAGCAGGCAGGCGAACTCCACCGGCAGCCCGGCGCGCACCGCGGCGACGGGACGCACGACCAGCTCGCGTCCCGCGCGGTCGAGCGCCACTGCGGTGAGGCCGGTGTCATGCGCGGCACCCGGACCGGTGGCGCGGGATTCGAGCCGCGCGGTGTCGAGCCGCAGCCGCAAGCGGCGGTCGATGCTGCCGCGCAGACGCAGCCGTGGCGCCACGGGTTCCGCTTCCGGCAGCGCGTCGAGAGCCTGCGCGAGGCCGCTCGCGGTGGACACGGCCACGCGCCGCGCGCACTCGGCGGGCGCGGTCACCACCAGCGCCGCCGGCCCGCCCACCGTCAAGTCCATGGCGAGCCGGTCTGGTGCCGGCACATCGGTCCAGGGAGCGTCGGGAAGCAGCGCGACCCAGCACGCGTCTTCCAGACCGGGCTGGCTGGCCGCGAAGCGTTCCAGCCGCTCCAGGAGGTCACTCGCACCGGGCGCGTCCGGCGCGCTGATCTCGCCGTTGACCACCAGGTCCTCGTCCTCCAGCCAGACCGGCTCGATGAGTTCGATGCGGTTGCCCAGCCTCGCCTCCGCGAAGGCGACGGCGCGCGCGAGCAAGGCGTCCGAGACCCGCGCGAACCCGCTCGCGAAGACCGCAGGCCGCACCGCGACCAGCCGGATGGCCGCCGTGGGCTCAACGAAGCGCAGCGGTCCGATGGGCTTCGCGTCGCCATTCCTCGCGAACGCGCGGGACACCGCCAGGCCGCCGATGAACCCGTCCTTCGCCGCGCTACCGGGCAGTTCCACCACGGCCGCGAGGCCCGCGATCGCTCCGCTCACCGGCGCCGCGAGCCCGGGGCCGGAGACGAAGGTGAGGAGCGGGTCGGACAGGTCGATGGTCAGGGCTACGGGATCGGCGGTGGTCGTGGTGTAGACCGGCGGCGTGCTGCGGTCGGTCCAGAGGACGGTCGCGCGTACCTCGGCGGGTCCATCGCTCTCACCGCTCAGATCGGCGATGGACGAAAAACTGCCGGGCGCGCCATCGGGAAACGCGATGTCGCCGACGTTGATAGGCAGGCCGGCCTGCAGAACTTCGACGTGGACGCTCTGCACGTCGCCGGGGACGGAGACGACCGCGGTGACCGTGAAACCGTCGCGGACCGTCTGGGCCGCTTGCGGCGCGGCGATGCGAATGGACGGCGCCGCGGCCGGGCCCAAAGGCAGCGCCGGCGAAGACGCCGCCGCAGAGCCGGAGGACGGCGCCGGCTGCGGCCCAGGCGCGCCCCCGGGCTCCATCGTCGAGAGCAACGCGGGCCAGAACCAGCTGTGCGGAGCGCGGAAATGGAAAACGGCGTGCGCGGTGAACGGCTGGCCGGAGACGAATCCAGAGGTCCGCGCGCCCTGCGTGACCCAGACGCGGTCAATCACTGGCGCGGCCAGCATCTCAGTGGCCGCCTCGCCGCAGCCGTTGGTCGCGCGCAGCGTGAGCTTGCCGTCGGCCGGCAGGGTGGCCTGGTCCAGCAGCATCGAGCCGTGCGCGGCCAGCTGGTCCGGCAGTGGCTCCAGCCGCAGCGTCACCGCGCCCTCGACGGACCACTCGAACGCGAGCCCGCCCGCCGCCGCGTCCACCAGCTGCGCGCGCAAGATGGTGGGCCGTCCGCCTCGGAAGCGGTTGGCACCGCCGGGTGGCGGCGAGGGCGGGTCGCCGAGGTCCCGGATGCTCTCCACCGGCACCGGCGTCCCGGCGAGCCCCGGGTTGCGCGCGTTCTGGTCGCGCCAGAAGCCGCGCAGCCGCGCACGGAGTGCATTGGCGGCGGAACGGATCTTGTCGTCGGTGTAGCCCAGCCAGCCCGCCGCAGCGCCTGCCGGAACCACCGCCGTCAGCCCTTCCGCGGAGAGCGTGGCCGGCGCGGCCCGGGGACGGGTGACACCGGAGGCGAAGACTGCGCGCAGGGTGGCGGGATCCTGCACCGAGAGCTTGCCCTTGACCTGCACCTGGCTACCCGCACACGCCTGGACGGGCTCGATGGCCGAGATGCCGCGCGCGAGTGCACCGTCCCAGGGCTGGTCGCTGCCGAGCTGCTCGAGCACCTGCGACTGGAGCGCGTCCAGCGTGGCCCAGCGCGCGCGCTCGGCGGGATCGGCCAGGAAGGAGCCCACCACGCTGCTCCACGCGGACGCGCGCGCTTCGGGATCGAGCAGGGCCGCCAACAACACCCGCAGTTGCGCGGGGGCGAGGCCGGCGGCGCCCTGGCCCGCGATGGCCTCGGCGATCCCCGAGGCGAAGGCGAGGCCGAAGACGGTGCGCGCCAGCTGGTGCTCGAGGCGGGTGGCGGCGCCGGCGCGCCCGGCGGCTAGCGCGACCAGGATCAGCACGCCCAGATCGAGCAGGCCCGGCGTGGCACCCGACGGATCGGGCGCGGGCGCGGCGCCGGGTGTCGCGACGTCTCCCGGGAGCAGCGCGCTGGAGGCCACCGGCGGGATGCCGTGGGAGCCGCCCGCCACCAGGAGCAGGCGCACGCGGCTGGCGGCGAGCGGGTCGTCGGCGAGCGCGGGCTCGGCGTCGGGCGCGAGCGCGGCCAGCAGCTCGAGCGGGAGGAGCAGCCGGGCGCGCGCGGGGGCAAGGCTTGGGTCGGCGGCGACGGCTTGATCGAGCTTCTGCTTCAAGAGCGCGAAGGGGCCGGGGAGCAGGATGGACAAGGTCATCACGGCGCTCCTGCGGCAGGGAGATTGACGGCGGCTCCGGGCGGCGCTGCGGCTCCGGGCGGTGCTGCGGCTCCGTTCTGTCCCACGGACCCGGGCAGTGCGGCCGCGGTCGGGTGCGTTCCCGCGGCGGGCGGCGGATGCGCGTCACCCGCGGGAGGGTGGGCTCCGGCCGCGGGCGGCGTGACTGCCCCGGTCTGCACCCCGCCCTGCGGGTTGGTCCGCGGCGGCAGCGGCGGCGGCGCGGGCGGCGTGCCGGCGGCGGGCATGATCGCAGCAGTGGTCCCGGGCATGGGCGTGTTCTGGAGCAGGCTTTGGGGGTGATCGTCGGCGGGCACGCGCTGGTTCGCCCTGATGTGCGCGAGCGCTTCGCGGTTGGCCATGCGGTCGAGCGGGATCTGCTCGGTGCGGAACTGCACGTCCACGCTGGAGCGCAGCCCCGCGCGCGCCGCCAGCTCGTCGCGGTTCACGCTCGAGTCGCTCTTCACGTAACCCACCGTGGCGGAGACGCTGGCGCTCGCGCCCCACGCGCCCACGCCGAAGCTGCCCTGCGCCGCGGTGTTCACGCGCGTGTCGAACTGGCTGGCCTGGCGCTGCTCGGTGGAGGAGCGCGCGTCCACCACCAGCTCCATGGTGGCGTGCAGCGAGCCCTGGTCCACCACCACCCGCTGCATCCCCATCATCAGCATGGTGTTGAGCATCTGCTGCCGGTTGCGGCCAATCTTGCGGCGCGCGGCGGCCACCAGCGTTGCGAGATCGCTCTCGTCGATGTTGCCTGCCTCGTCGTCGGTGAGGTCCAGCGCGCTCTTGAGCGTCTCCGCATCGGGCATCTCGGCGCCGTCGCGCAGCGCCACCACCGGATGGCCCTCCTCGCCCGTGGAGGCTGCGAAAGCATCGAAGCGCGAGAGAAGGAAGGTGACCGCCGCGTCCTGCGGGATCTGCGAATTGGCGAAGCTCGCGGCGGGCAGCTGCACGCCGTCGAGCAGGTTCGCGAACTCCTCCAGCTGCTGCAGCGTGCTGTGCGTGATGGCGTGGAAGACGCCGGTGATCAGGCTGGTCACGAAGGTGGGGAAGTCGAGCGCCTCGCGCAAATTGCGGACGGCCTGGCCCGCCTCGGTGGTGGCGCGCAGCGGCGCGGGCGGCGCATCCAGCGCGCGAGCGGCGAGGACCCGGCCCTGCCCGCGCGCCGCCGGCACCGCGCGCGGCGGCCGCTGCTGCCGGATCTGCGCCGTGATGCGCCGGTCCTCCTCGATGAGCCCGGCGGCAGCCAGCGACACCTGCTCCATCCGCTCCAGCACCCGCTTGCGCAGGAGCGCGTCCTTGCGCAGCGCGGAGGTCGCGTCCACCACCGAGCGCACCGCGCGGCGGACCACGTCGCGGGTGCCGCTCTCGATCTGCACGCGCTACCGCCCCTCTCCGGACATCAGCCAGTCCGAGGCCGCCAGCACCACCGCATCTCCGCGCTGCAGCTGCACCGGCCCCGCCGCAAGGCTCCCCGCGACGTCCGCGATCCACCGCAGGATGCGCATCCCTGCCACGCCCTTGGAGAGCTGCGGCTCCGGGTCGAACTGGTGCCCGGTCAGCCGCGGACCAAGCCGCCGGATGACGAGCCACACGCTGCCGCCCCCCAGGATGGTCTGCAGCTCCGGGTCGCGGAGGATGGTCAGCGCCTGGCGGCAGTTGTCGACGACGTCGCGCGCGGCAAAGGCCACCACGCCCGCGGTGCGCGGCGAAAGGTTCTGGGTCAGGTCGCCGGCCAGCGACGAGATCCGCGCCCGGTAGGTGCCGCCGTCCTCGGTGGTGGGGGAGCGGCCGAAGGCGTCCAGCTCGGCGGCGAGCCGCGGAAAGAGCTCCGCGAACTCGTGGTTGGGGTCGTCGCTGCCCTGGCCTCCGAAGAGGTGGCTGTAGATGGACGCGCGCTCCTCCACCTTGAAGCGCTCGTGGCGGTCGCGGAAGTAGCGGAAGAGCAGGTGCCCGGCGCGGCCGATGGGCTCGACGATGGCGCCCTGCACGAACTGCTGCGAGAGCGCCTCCACCACCGCCAGCAGCCCGGCCTGCTCGGCGTGCAAGGCCCAGTAGAGCGGCGCCACCGCGCGCAGCTGGTCTGTCTCGATGGCGTCGCCTGCGAGCGGCGGCAGATCGAGCAGGCCCATGGCGGGCGCGCCCAGCCGCTCCTCCAGCGCGCGCAGGTGGGCGCCGCTGAGCTCGTCGCAGAGCTGCAGCGCCGGCGCCTCGGGACTCGCGGAAAGGAGCGCCGCGTTCATGCGGGCTTCGCCTTGCCACTGACGTCGGCGATCTGTCCCGGCGAGGCCAGCTTCTCCAGCGGGAAGGTCTCGCTCTTGAAGTTCACGCGCACCTCGCCGGTGAGGCTAGCGTGGGTGTCGACGCTGGAAGTGCTGTTGTCTTCGCGCGCCGAGGAGACGGTCACGTCGTGGTTCTGGTTCGCCGACGACGAGCTGCCCGAGAACCACCCGCCGCCATCGGACTGGTGCGAGTCATCGTGCTGGGCGTCGTACATCGAGGCGGTGTTCTTGCGCGTCGCCTTGTCCTTGGTCTTCACGTCGATGAGCACCTTGGCGTTGATCAGGCCGTCGGTGACCACGATGCGGTTGATGCCCATCAGCACCATGGTCGACAGCTGCTGCTGGCGCACCTTCGCCATCTGCAGCTGCGCGGCCTGGACCATCATCTGTTCGCCCGCCTCGTCCGACGGGTCGGGCTCGGACGACAGCCCCAGTTCCTTCTTGAAGTCCGGCGCCTGATCAGGAGCGCCTTCCTTGACCACCAGCTTCGGCGTCTCGCCGCTCGTATCGACGCCCAGGTGCTTCGGGTACTTGTTCGCGAGATAGTCGCGCGCCTGGTTCGGCGAGACGTGATCACCCGCGTACTGCTCCACGCTTTTGGCCACCGCCTCCAGCAGCTTCTGGTACGCCTCCATCTGCCGGATCGACGCGTCGACGATGGACTGGAAGACGCCCTGGATCAGGCTCGAGACGAAGCCGGGAAAGTTGATCGCCTTCACCTGATCGCTCATCGCCTGCGCGCCCGCGGCGGCGGCGGGCGCGCTGAATTCCTTCTGCACGATGGGCTGGGGACTGGCGAGTGAGGTCTTGAGCTGCTCGGTCGCGGTCGGTTGCTGCTGCCCGGCGTCGAGCAGCGCGTGCGCGAGACCTCTCTGGCCCGCGACGGGATCGGAGAGGTAGCCGACCACTTTGACCAGGTCATTCGCGACCTGCTGGCGGCGGGCCGCGGGCAGGTGCCGGAAGGCTTCGGTGTTCTCCAGCAGCCCGCGGACCTGCGAGCGCACCTCGTCCAGCTGCCGGGGCTTGAGGGTGTCGATCGGCGTCATGGGTGCGCTCCTGCGGCAGGGGAATGGGTTGAAGCCGGCGGCGCGGCGAGCGCGGGAGGCGCCGGTGCGATCTGGGCGGGGGCCGGTGCAGCCGGTACGCCGCGGCCCGGGTTGGCCAGGCTGGTGAGTTGGTCGATCTGGCCGGGGGCCATCATCTTGTCGAGCGGGAAGGTCTCGCTCTTGAAGTTCACGTGGACATCGCCCGAGAGCTGCGCCTTTACCTGCGCCTTCGATTCGCTGGAATCGTCCACGGCACTGGACACGGTGGCGACGTGGCTGGTGCTGCTGTACCCGCCGCCGCCGCCCCAGGGCGCTATGAAGCCCGCGGCCGCGGCACTCTCGCTCTTCGCAGTGTCCTGCAGCTCGGCCTTTGCCATCCGCTTCGCGGTGTCGCTCGCGCGCATGTCGAAGACCACCTTGGCGTTGATGCGGCCGTTGGTGACCACGATGCGGTTGATGCCCAGCAACACCATCAGCGCCATGGTCTGCTGCCGCTGCTTCGCCATCTCCAGCTTCGCGGCCCCGACGAACGCGGCCTCGCCTTCGTCGCTGGAGAGGTCCACGTTGCCCGCGCCGGGCACCATCTTCGCGAGCTCGCTCGTGTCGCCGTCCTCGCTGGCGAGTGCAAGCTTCTGCCCGCCGCCCTCGCCGCTGGCGAGCTTGAGCTTGCTGGGATTGCGGTTCATCACGAAGTCGCGCGCCTGTGCGTCGGTGATGTGATCGTCGGCGAACTGCGAGGTCGATTTGGCCGCCGCCGCCAGCAGCTCGCCGTAGGCCTTCATCTGCTGCATCGACGCGTCCACGATGGCCTGGAAGACGCCCTGGATCAGGCCCGAGACGAACTCGGGGAAGTCCACCTTCTTGACCAGCTCGCCGAACTGCTCGACGCCCTGTTTGGTAGCGCCCGCCTCGAACTCCTTGCCGATCTGGCCGGGCTTCGCGGCAAGTCGCTGCTTGAGCGCGTCGACCGGATCTGCGAGCGTCTGCGCCACCGGCGGGGGCTTGCCCGCAAGCCAGGCGGGGTCGGCGAGGAATGAGCTCACCTTGACCATGTCGCCCGCCAGGCGACGGCGGTCCTCGGAGCCCAGCGCCTGGAACGCCGGCGACCGCTCGAGGATCCGGCGGACCTCGCTGCGAACGGTGTCGAGCTCTGGGATGGCCAGCTTCATGGCGATGCGCTCTTCAGTGCGCCGGAGCCGCGGCGGGTGCGAGAGCGGGAACGGGAGGAGGCATCGGGGCCGCGGCGGGGGAGGCTGCGGGCGGCGCTGGGGCGGCGCGTCCGGCGCCTGCCGACTGCAGCTGCGTCATCTGGTCGGTGTTGACCATTTTCTCCAGCGGGAAAGTCTCGCTGCGGAAGTTGACGCTCACCTCCCCGGAGAGCTGCGCGGTCGCATTGAGGTCGGCCTTGCTGGTGGTGTCGCTCTG
Organism: Deltaproteobacteria bacterium; assembly: GCA_025358085.1. Lineage (GTDB taxonomy): Bacteria > Myxococcota > Myxococcia > Myxococcales > 40CM-4-68-19 > JANYKT01. The sequence goes on from JANYKT010000127.1 coordinate 29,398, forward strand.
ATCCGAGACGCGGATCACGGGAGTCTCGGAACGCATCCGGTCCTTGACGATGCTGGCAACGCCGTTGCTGTCCACCCCCTCCGTCGAGGTTCTGTGGTCCTGCAGGTCGGTCCCGAGGTTGTCGTATTTGGTAGCGCTGTTGGTCCCCCTCATCGAGTCGCTGGCGGTGAAGTTGAACTTCAGCTTCGCGTTGATCCTGCCGTCGGTGACGATGATGCGGTTGATGCCCATCAGCACCATGGTAGCGAGCAGCTTCTGCCGGCCCAGCGCCACCTGGTCGCGCGCCGCCGGCACCATCTTCGCCTCGATGGTCTCCTCGTCCAGGCTGCTGACGTCCTCGTCGAGACCCAGGTCCTTTTTGAAGTTGGGCAATTCCTGGGAGTCGGCGCCGTCGCGCGGCGAGGCCCGCGGCTTGCCGTCGGTGATCTTGATCTGCAGCAGGTTGGGATACTTCGACACCAGGTGATCGCGCGCCTGGTTGTCGGTGACGTTCTGATCGCGGAAGTCGTTCATCGACATCGCCACCGACTGCACAAGCTCGCCGTACGCCTTCATCTGCTGGATGCTGGAGTCGACGATGGCCTGGAAGACTCCCTTGATCAGCGACGAGACGAAGTCGGGGAAGTTGACCTCGCGCAGGAGCTGCCCCGCCTGCTGCACGCCCTTCTCCAGGCCCGCGCCGAAGTCGCCGGTGGACTTCGAAGAGCTGGTCTTCGGCGGCGGCGCCTGGCCCGGCGCGAGCGGGACCAGGGGCTGCGGCGCGAGGTCGAGCGGCTGCGCCCAGGGATCCTCGGGCGCGCTCGTGCGACGCGGAGGCCGCGGGAGCCGCTGCGTGAGTGTGCCCTCCCCGCCGTGGCGCGCAAGCCCCTCGACCACGGCGGCCGTGTCCGCGAAGATGCGCGCGCGTTCGGCCGCCGGCATCAGCTGGTAGGCGCGGCTGGTCCCCAGCATCTGCTGGACCTTGCCGCGGATGATGGCCTGTTGTTGATCCCGGTTCAGGGCGGTGGTCATCAAACTCTCCTTGAGGGGGCGCTACGCGACCTCGCGCGAGCGCGAGGGCCGTGCGTCGTAGCCAACCGGCCGCAGGTAGATGGAAAGCCGCGCGCCCATCTCGGGCCGCACGCGGAAGCTGAGAACGCTGATGTCGCCGGGGTCCTTCTCGTCGTCGGGGGTCATGGCCTGCATCCAGGTCTGCAGCGCGCGCTGCGACTGGGGCCGCTCGGCCAGGGTCAGATTCACCAGCTCGCGCAGCTGCTGCGGCGGGTCGGCGACGCCGCCCAGCAGCACGTCGAGCTTCAGCTCCATCCCCTTGGAGGTGTCGCGCAGCCCCAGGATGACCGAGCCCTCTGGCAGCACGAACCGCCCGCCCAGCACCACGCCGGTCGCTGCCAGCAGGCTGGGCAGCTGCTGCCCGATGCCCAGCCGGTTCAGGAGCGGTTCCAGGTCCAGCAGCCGCAGGTCTCCCTTGTGGAAGAAGTAGACCCGCTGCGCGCCGGCCGCGCGCCCGCACGCTATGCTGGTGAAGATAGGCGTCAGTCCCGGCAGGCAGGCCATGGCCACCCGCGAGGCGTGCTGCAGGTTTGCCGGGAGGTCGTCGAGCTGGTTCGGCCCCAGCTCGTAATAGACCTTGGCCTCCTGCACGCCGCCCTGATCGAAGGCGCCGCCAAACCAGGCTCCGAAGCGCGCGCCGCCGTGGATGCGGCTGCCGCGCCAGGCCTCGGACCTCGAGTCGAACCACTTCAGCGCGGGCGCGCCGAAGCTCTGGTTGACGATGCGTCGCATCTCGCGCCCGGCCTCTTGCTGCCGCGCTTGCGGCGAGGCCGAGGGGCCCAGCGGCTCCAGGTCCAGCCGCAGCGAGCTCCCCATCAGCTCGGAGTAGCTGTGTTCGAGCGGCATGTGCCCGGGCGTCAGGCAATTCTCCCCGTAGCGCGGGTCGCCCAGGGGCAGCTCGAAGCTGCGATCGAGCATGGCCCCGATGGTCTGGACGGGGTCGTGCGTCCCCAGCCTGCGGGAGGCGATGGTGAGGCGGCGCCGGGCCACCTCGGATGCGCGGACGTTGGGCATGGTGGCCTCCTTCAGGCGCGCGGAATGACGTTGCCGGGCATGGCCACGTTGATCCCGCCCACGTTGGCAAGATTGCCGATGGAGCCGAGCATGTTCCGCACCGCTTCCGGCATCTGCTGCTGCGGCATCGGCGGGATGGTGGGGGCCTGCTGCACGTCCACCGGCGAGGAGAACTTGTCGATGGAGTCGTCGGCCGTGCCGGTGACCGCCAGCCAGCGCTCGACGTTGCTGCGGATGTCGGCGCCCTTGAAAATGTCGGCGGTGTTGGGCTGGAAGGAAGCGACAGTGGAGAGCTGCGGCGCATTCGCGGCGAGGAAGAGCATGACGTTCGCGCCCGCCTGCGCCGTGGTCTTGTAGCGCACGCTCGAGACCGCGCCGCCGAGGTACAGCGTCGAGACGCGATCGATGAGCTGCCACATGTCGCGCACTCCGTACGCCTGCAGCACGTCGGCGCTCGAGAGCATGTCCTTCACCGTGCCGACGAGCTTCTGCAGCTCGACCGCGATGAAGTGCGAAGAGGCGTAACCGTGGAGCGAGAGGTTGACCGCGAGGTCGCGGGCCGCCTTGACGGCCTGCTCGGAGGTGACGCGGGTGAGATCGGTGTTGATGACCTGGATGCCCGCGGTGTTGCCGAACTGCCGGTTATAGATGCTGACCGCCGAGAGGAACCGGATCCAGTTGTCGGAGAAGTTGCGGTTGAGCAGCGTGTCGGACGCCGCTCCCTGCGCCACGCCGAAGCAGCGGCCGTAGGCGTTGCGGCGCTCCACTTCGGTGATGCGGTTCGGCGCGGTCTTGAAGTAGTCGTAGATCTTCTGGCCGCCGGGCCCGCGCGAGATGGGCAGCATTCCCGCGAGGAAGTGCTCGACCACGCGGTCCACCACCGCGAACATCTTCATCTCCTCGAGCTGCGAGCTGAAGTAGATGGCGGCGAGCGCGCGCACGTTGTCGGCGATGATGTCCACCACCGTGCCCTGGTCGAGGTCGGGCAGCGAGATATCGATGCCCGCTGAGGCGCCGTCGATCACGTCGCCCAGCATCAGCGCAAGCGAGTTGTCGATGCGCATGTTGATCTGCGGATCGCTGGGATCGACGCGCTCGTCCACCAGTCTGCGCGTTACGCCCGAGAGCTGCCGCGTCCAGACGGTGATGCGCGCCGGGTTGGTGGTGGTGCCGACCGTGCGCAGCCGGTCCAGGACCCTGCCGAAGAGCGAGGACGAGCTCTTGAACTCGCGCACTGCGTCGGCCATGGCGGCCGCGAAGCCGGGCACGATGTAGAAGGTGTTGGGACCGCTGCTGGCAGCGACGTTGCCGGTGGCCGGATCGATGGCGATGTCGTCGGGTCCAGGGCGCGCCGTCGAGGGCCGCCCCATCGACGGGTCGGTGCGGTTGTCGGCGAAGAGCAGGCCGTACGCCGAGAGGAAGGTGAGGCGGATGGCGCGGCTGGCGTCGGGCTCGGTGGGGTCGGGGCAGACCGCGAACGAGTCCGGACTGATGGGCACCACCTGCGCCACCGTGTCCGGCGAGGCCAGCTGGTACTGGTTGATGATCAGGTAGCGGACCGCGAGGTAGAGGTTCTTGTAAAGCGCGTTTTTGGCGTCGCGGTCGCCGGAGGAGACGGTGGTGTCGTCGGGACGGATGAAGATGTCCGGGTAGGAGGCGATGCACGAGGGCTGCGGAGGCACGGGCGTGCTGCCGGAGCCGGAAGAGCTGCCAGTAGGATTCGGGGGCATGGGCGGGAGACCTCCAGGATTCGGCGGCGATGCGCCGGTCGGGGTGGATGATTCCGACCCAGCGGAAACGCTGGTCGGGTCTTGCGGCTCCGCCCCGTCCGCTTTTGGCGGGAGTGCGGCGGAAGAGTGGGGATGGTGGTGGTGGCTCATGCGGACGCTCCGGTTTGCGAAAGAGAGGCGGGCTCCGTGGCGGCTTCCAGCGCGCGCAGGGCGGCCGGCACGTCGAGGATCCCCGAGCCGAAGCCGGCGGCGCCTCCGCGGAAGGGCGCGGCCGACTGGACCAGCAGCGCGCGGACCTGGGCGGGCGAGACCGGCTCGCTGCGGCGCGCGGCATGCGCGAGCAACAGCGCGCAGGCCGCGGTGACGAAGGGCGCGGCGAAGGAAGTGCCGGTGCTGAGCTGGTAGCCGCGCAGGCCTGCGGTGGGGATGTCTTCGCCCGGCGCGCAGAGCGCCACATGCAGGCCGCGGCTGCTGAACGGCGAGGGCCTTCCGCTCGCGCCCACTGCGCCGACTGCGATCACGCCCGGCAGTGCGGCCGGGAAGTAGCGCGTAGAGTCGCCGGTGTTGCCCGCGGCCGCCACCAGCACGCAGCCGCGCGTGAGCGCATAGCGGATGATCTCCCTGTGCGGCGCGGCTTCGCCTTCTTCCAGCGCGGTCTCGGGCGTGCCGAAAGAAAGGTTGAGGACGCGCGCGCCCAGGTCCACGGCGGCCTTCATGCCCGCGTCGATGTCGGGGATGGCGCCGATGGCGGTGACGCCCTGCTCCGCGCCCATGCGCGCGCCGGCGAGCACCCGCACCGGCAGCAGCCGCGCCGCGCCAGCCAGCCCGCGCGGCAGCCGCTCGCCCAGCGCTCCGATGATGCCGGCCGTCGCCGAGCCGTGGCCCATGTCATCGCGCGGCTCCTGGCGCCGGCCCGCTCCGGTGCGGATGAGCTTCACCCAGCGGGAGAGCCGTCCCTGCGGCAAGCTGACCGCGTCGACGCCGGGCCGCAGGCGACCGTGGAATTCCGGGTGGTCGAGATCGACGCCGCTGTCGAGCACCGCCACGATGAGCGCGCTGTCGCCGGGCTCCAGGCGCAGCGCTTCGGCGGCACCGATCTGCCGCGCGACCGAGGCGCCGGCGAAGTGCGCGAGAGCCGCCTGGGAAGAACGTGGGCGGCCGTCCGCGCCGTTGTGCGCGTAATCGGCCGCAGCGTCGAGTGCGCCTCCGAAGGGCGTCTCGCACAGCCAGTGGCGCGAGGCCATCTCCACCGCGGCCAGGCCGCGCAGATCACGCACCAGCGCATCGAGGTCGGCGTCCGGGTCGAGGTCCACGCGGTAGGTGCGCGACAGGCCGGTGTCGACCTCGAGCGCGTCGAACCCGAGATGCCGGCGCCCCGGCAGCGCGACCGATCGAGCTGCGCCGAAGACGCGCGAGACCTTCATCGCCGGAGTGAAACGCCGCAGCACGCGCTCGACCCCGCCGCCCTCGAAGCGCGGAAACGGCGAGCGCGCGCCCAGCACCACGTCGCCGTGGTGCGGAATGTCCGCAGGGTCCTCGCCGGGGCTGACCCGGAAGACGATGCGGCCTCGCACGGCGTGGCGGACCGGCATCACGGCGCGCCTCCGTGACCGTTGCGGGGACCGTCGTTCCACTGCGCGCCGTCGGGCCGCTTCAGCGCCTCGCCGCGCGGGCTGGGCTCGGGCGCTGCTCCCGGTCTCGGCGCAGGCTCGCCCGGCAGCCGGTAGAAACCCGTGGCGCGCTTCTGCCCGACCAGCACCTCGAACTTTCCCTCGTGGTGGTGGCTCATGGGCCGCACCAGCAGCTCGCGCGGGCTCGACTCCAGCACCTCGACCGGCTCGCCCGAGAAGAGAACCTCGGGGGGCGCGATGCCGTGCGCGAGGTTCGCGCCACGGATGCGCAGGAACGGCACGCCCAGCCCCCCCGCCACCACTTCCTGGCTGGTGACCTGTGGCTCGGCCGCCTGCAGCAGCAGGCTCTCGAGCTGCATCATGGGAATGCCGGTGAAAGCCTGCACCGACTTGGGGTCCGCGTTCTGCGAGAGCTTGCGCAGCTGGCCCACGGTGCGGACACCGGCCCACTCCAGCCGCTTGCGCGCGTGCGGATCCAGCGCCTGCGACGCGCCGATCTCGTCGAGCTGCCGCGGGTCCTCGTCGGCGGTGAGCGAGAGCGTGTTCTCCTCCACCATGCTCTTGGTGATGGTGGTGAAGGTGAAGTGCAGCGTGCTCGCACCCGCTTCGTTGGGACCGGCGTGGCGCATCAGCATCCGGCCGCCCTGGTCGGGCTCCCAGAAGACGTGCAGTTCCACCGCCAGATCGCGCAGCGCGAAGGTGAGCGGACGGCCGGTGCGGGCCTTGAGCGCGAGCAGGTCCTGCGCGCGATCGAGCTGGGCGGTGAAGGCCTGGACGAATTCCTCGACCGGCATGGCGCGTCCCTGCGTCATGCCGCGCTCCCGCCGAGCACGAAGGTGAGCCGGACCCGGTCGAGCGGGTGATCGAAGCCGGTGGCGAGCAGGCCGCGCGGAAGAGTGGCCAACAGACCGGCGTCGTCGAAGCGGGCCTCGAGCGGCAGGTCGAGGCGCAGATCGGTGACCTGCACTGCGATGGAATCGGCCGGGCCGCCCGCGCGGGACGGCACCGACTCGGCGAGCGCGACCACCAGGTGCTCGAAGGCGGTCATTGCGGGGGGCCCCCGGCCGGGCGCGGGGCTGCGGGAGAGGGCACGGCCACTGCTGGGGCCGCCCCGGGCGCGGCCGCGGCGGGAGCTGCCACGGGCGCCTGCCAGCGCGCGTTCGAGTTGATCAGCTCGATGGCGCGGCTGTCGGCGAAGCGCTCGAGCGGAAACGTCTCGGTGCGGAATTGGATGCTGACCTCGCCCATCAGGTCGGCCTTGATGGACGCGTCCGCCTGCGCGTTCACGCCCAGCGTGGACACCATCGTGCTGACGTTCGAGGGCGCGAGGCTGCTCTGCGCGATGTTCCCGATGCCGGTCTGGACACCGATGTCCGCGCGCACCTGCTCGCGCGCCGCCGCATGAAATTGAAGCTTGGCCTTGATCTGGCCGTTGTCCACCACGATGCGGCTGACACCCATGAGCACCAGGCTCGCGAGCGTCTGCATCCGCTCCTCGCCCAGCGCGTTGCGGCCCTTCTCCAGCAGCTCGCCGTCGGTCAGCTCCTCGGTGAGGTCGCGGCCGGCAAGGCCGTAGCGCGCCAGCCACTTCGGGCCCGGCGCGCCGTCCTCTTTCGGGAGCAGCTTCGGCTGCCCCGCCTTGCCGGGCTCCGGAAGCTGCAGCTTGAGGTCGTTCGGATAGCGCTGGACAAACCAGTCGCGGACCTGGTTCGGCGAGACATTCTCGCTGGCGAAGTCGTCCACCGAGCGCGAGATGCTGGCCACCAGCTGCGCGTACTCGCGCATCTGCTGCGCGGTGGCGTCGACGATGGACTTGAAGGTGCCGGTGACGAGCCCCGACACGAACGCGGCGAAATCGACCGCCTCCAGCGCGCGCCGGGCGCGGTCGCCGATCTGCGCGGTACCCGGCGGAGGCGGTGGCGCCGTAGGCTCGGGCGGCGCGGTAGGCGCGGGCGGCTGCTGGCCAGTGCTCCGCTGCGAGGCCGGGAGCGGCCCTCGGCCGACGAAGCGCTGCTGCTCGCGCTGGCGCATGTCGCGCTCAATGGGCGATTCGTCGAGCGGCTGCGCGTAAGGGTCGTGAGCGTCCCAGGGGAGAGCGCGCGCAGGTGCTCGCGACCCGAGCCGCGAGTTTTCCTGCGAGAGAGCGCGGCCGGGCTCGTGCGCTTGCGCGCGGCCCGTCTCCTGCGGCGCAAGCGCGCGCTGGATCTGGCCCAGGTCGCGATCAAGCGCGCGGCGTTCCGCGTCGGCCAGCCCCGCGAGGCCGGCCGATGCGCGGATGCTCCGCAGCGCCGCAAGCGCGAGGGCGGCAGCGTCGGCCATGCGCTACCCGGTCCCCACGGCAGCGTCGGAGAGCTCCTGCGCCTGTTGCAGCCGCTGCAATCGGGCGTGCGCGGCCGTCCCGCGCGCGGCGTCCACCAGCCGGTCCAGCATCTGGGGAAGCGAGTCCACCGGCAGCGGCGCGTGCGCGCCCAGAGCCCGCACGGCGCCCGACAGCGCGGCGTGCGTGCGTCCGTCGAACGCTCCCGTTTCGGGCAGCTGCGACTTCCGCTGGAACGCGCGCACGTCATCGTGGCCGAGCGCCCGCAGCGCCGTTTCGCGATCGGCGTGCGTGCGCACCGGGCCCACGGCGCGCGCCACCCACGAGAGTCCCGCGGCGTTGCCCAGCGCCAGCGCGCGGTCGTGCACCAGCGCCAGTGCGCGCGGCGAGTCAAGGCCCAGCCAGCCGGCGGCCTCGAGCTGCGGGTCGAGAAACTCCAGCACCGCCACCTCGTTCTGCGCGGGGCACATGGCAGGCGATCCGGCAACGCTGCGCAGCCGCGAGAGCCACGGCTCCTCCCAGAGGTGGCGGCCATCTACGGCCTGGAGCCGACCGTCCGGCGAGGCGGCGCAGGTGACCTGCAGCAGCTCCTCCTGGCCCGGGCCGAAGCACTGCGCGAAGCCGGCGCGATCCCGGCGTTGCAGCGTGCGAAGCAGCTTGCCCAGCGCGCCGCTGCGCTGCGTGAAGCCGAAGAGCCCGAGCGCCACGCCCTCGTCCTCGCCGTGCTCTCCCGGAAAGCTCGCGTCCACCGAGCCGTAGCCCCGAGCCGTGGCCGAAGCGCGCGCCACGGCCCCGGCGACAGCGAGCTTCTGCTCGACAGTCAACGAGAGCGCACGCGGGGCCGCCGGTACGGCGCGGCCGTAGCGCTCGCCCGCGGGACCGGACGGCGCGAGCGGCTCGTAGACCACCTCGACGGGGAGCCCCAGTGCCGCCACCGCGGGGCCGTCCTCGGCGCCATCGGCGGCGGCGAGGATCTGGACCTTTGCGCCCAGCGCGCCCACCGCGGCGCCGTCCTCGAGGTGCCCCTGCTGGGCGTCTTCGTCGGAGAGCAGCGAGTCGTCCTCACCGGCGCGCAGCAAGGCGAAGCCGTCCTCGGGCGCGTCCGCTTGCTCATTTTCGAGAGCTTGGGGAGCGCGTGCGGCGGGCCGGCCATAGGTCTGCGCGCGCGCGGGCGGCTGTCCATAACCGTCGGGGTCTTCCGCGCGACGTCCGGCAGGGCGCGGGCCTGGCGAGCCGTACGCCTCGCCGCCGGATGGAGGCGCATCCGGGCCTGCAGATAGTTCGGGCGCCGCGCCGTCCAGGTCGTCGTAGCACTCCAGCTCCTCGGCGGCAGGCAAAGGTTCTGCGAGCGGCGGATCGACCGGCACCTCCGCTGCGCCAAGCTGCGCCGAGTTCCAGAGCGCGCTGCCGTAGCCGTCGTCGTAACGTCCGCGGCCCGCGGGCTCGCGCGCGGCGGTGGCCAGGAGAGCGTCGTCGCCGCCCCAGGACAGCCGGTGCTGCGGGGAGGCTCCGTACCGCGCATCGGGCGCGGCGCCGACCCGCGCGCGATCGAGGCCGCGGCCGGTGAAGTCCGAGGAGAGCGCGATGGACGGTGCACGCTCCAGCGCCGCAGGGTGCACGCTGAATCGCGCGTCCTCGCCGCGCGGGCTCCCGTAGGTCGCAAGCGCGTAGTAGATGCGCTGCGCGCCAGCGAACTGCTGCAGCTGCCCCGACGGCAAGAGATAGGTGGTGTCGGGCCCGCTTGCAGCGATCAGCCCGCGCTCGCGAGTGGTGAAGAAGTTGCGCGGCGTGCGCTCCGCCTGCAAGTCGCGGTGGAACAGCCGGGGGTCAGTGGCGCAGGCGATCTCGATCCATCTTTGTCCGGGCGCTCGCACCGTGAACGAGGCGACGGGAAAGCGGTCGGAGATCTGCGTGCGGCCGGGTGTGATCGATTCCATGCGGGATCTCTCGGGGCTCGAGGCCAGCTGCTTTGTTCACCTGCACCCGCCGCGCCAGCTCGGTAGGGCCGCAGCGGGCGCTCTGGCTGGGTGGCTGCCCAGCCGGGCATGGCCGATC
>JANYKT010000154.1 GCA_025358085.1 Deltaproteobacteria bacterium
TGCGGTCAGAGTCGGGCGCGTCCTGCGCTTCGACCGCGCGCAGCTCGTGGCGTGGAAGAAGCAGCAGACCATCAACGAGCCCGCGCTCGACGGCACCGGCGAGTCGTTGCCCCCGCCGCGCACCACCACCGAGCGATTCATCCACGAGCAGATCTGCGAACAGCGGCAGACCAACACGCTCCTCCGGATGCTGATCGTCGGGAGGGGATAGAGATGGCAGTCTACGGCTACACGCGCGTTTCCACCGAGGGCCAGGAGGACAAGACTTCACTCGACGAGCAGACTGACCGCATCGCCGCGCTGGCGAAGGCGCGGGGTTGGTCACTGACCTCGACGTTCCGCGAGGTCGCCTCCGGCACGACCTTCGACCGGCCGGAGTTCCAGAAGATGCTCACGCTCCTCGCGCCGGGCGATTCCGTGGTCGTGCTCGCGCTTTCAAGGTTCAGTCGATCCATCGTTGACGGTTACTCCACCCTGCTCGAGTGGGAAAAGCGCGGCATCGCGTTGCTCTCTGCCACGGAGACCATCGACACGAGCACTGCCATGGGACGGCACATGCTGCGCATCGTGCTGGAGTTCGCTACGGCGGAGCGCGAGGTGCTGTTGGAGCGCATCGAGGCGGGGCGCAAGCGCAACGCGGCTGCCGGCGGATTCAATGGCGGTCCGATTGCTCTAGGTTACCGCGCCGCTCCGAAGGGTGCGAAGGCTCCCTTCATCGTCGATGAGGAGCAGCGCGAGATCGTGCGCAAGTTGTTCCTGTTGTACGGGACGGGCCGCTTCAGCCTCGCCGAAGTGCGCCACCGCGCCGGCTGCCGCTTGTCGCTCGCCGGGGTGGAAGGAGTGCTTGCGAATCCGGTTTACCTGGGCCGCTTGCGGTACGGCGGCGCTACCCGGAAGGCGGCGCACGAGCCCATCGTCAGCCAGCGTCTTTTTCGCCGCGTCCAGCAGGTCCGCCGAGGCCGCGCGCGCCGCGGCGTGGCGGTTGTGGCTGAAGTGGCGGAACTCAGTGGCAAAGCCGTTGGCGGATGACCGCCACGGTAGAGCGTTGCAGCCAGTTTCGTTGGTTTCCGATGCGGGTAGGGCAAACCTTCAAGTCGTCGATTTGCTTCTGGAAAAGGACGCCAAAAGAGAGCCGAAAATGAGTTTTGGGAGAATGAGCTGACGTCACCATCAACCAAGGAGATGCAGCCCATGTCAGTCCTACTACTTCCGGTCCTGTCCCGCGGCGAGGCTCCTGCGGCCTTGCTTCCCGCTGCCCTCGACCTGCTCCGACGCGGCCTCCGCCCGATCCCTCTTCATACTGTCGTGCGCGGGACCTGTACCTGTAGCAAGGGGACGACTTGCGACTCGCCGGGCAAGCACCCGGCAATTCCCGACTGGAAGCAGTTTCAGGCGCGCGCACCAACAAAGGCAGAAGTCTGCGCCTGGTTCAAGGGACCACCCCGCAACGTCGGGCTCGTGTTGTTCGACGGCATGGCCGTGATCGACTTCGACGACGCCAAGCTTTTTTGGCGCGCTCTGAAGACCAGGAAGTTCGCGGGCGCTTATATGGTCAAGACGCCGCGGCCTGGGTTTCACGTCTACGTACACGAAAAGCGACCAAGCAAGAGCAGGCCCATCATCCCCGGCCGGCTGGATGTCAAAGCCGCTGGAGGCTACATCGTTGCGCCGCCCTCCAGCCGTGACGGCCAACCCTACCTCGCCTTTGGACCGTCACGGCTGCTCGAGGTCGAGAACGCCGAGGAGTTCGTCCGCGGCATCCTTGCCATCCCTGGCGTGCTCGGGAAGCCTGCCACGTTGGCCGCCATGGGAACTGAGGCCACCCCACTGAGCGAGCCAGCCCGCGGGGCTGTCGGTGCTGAGCCCGGTTGGATTGCGGCGGCTCTCGCCGACTTGAAGCCAGGGAATCGCAACGCCACGTTTGCGAAGCTGGCTGGTCGTCTTCATCGCGACCACCACGCCCCCGAGGACATCAAGGCGATTCTCGCGCCGCATGCGGAGGACGCAAAGTTCGGTGCGGCAGAGTTGGAAGCAGTCATCAAGAGTGTCAGCCGCTATCCGCGCGGGTCGTCGTCGTCGTTTCCAGTAGTAGGGGCGACGACGACGGCGCTGACCTCGCGCCCGCTGTCGGTGATGCTCGCGGAGGCCTCACCGGAGATCGTGTGGCTGGTCGAGGGCCTCTTCCCCGATTGCTCGCTAAACATTCTCGGCGGCCCACCCGGCGGCGGCAAGACCTGGTTGCTTCTCGATCTGAGCATCGAGACCGCGCGAGGCGGGAAGTGGCTGGGAAGGTTCCAGGCGAAGCAAGGGAAGGTGCTCTACATCGACTGTGAGGCCGGTGCTCGCCTCCTTCGACCACGCTACACGCAAATGCTTCAGGCCAAGGGTCTAACGGCTAGCGAGGAGTTGCCCATAGAGATTGTGGACAGTCAGGTCATCCACCTCACCGACAGCGCCAGCCTTGCGGACCTGCGGGCTCTCGTCGGCCGGACCGAGCCCGCACTCGTGATCATGGACTCGCTGGTCCGCTTCCACGCGGCCGAGGAGAACTCAGCTTCGGAGATGGCCCAGGTCTCCGCCGCCGTCCAGGGCATCATCCGCGATTTCGGTGTTGCCGTCGTCTTCGCCGACCACGTGCGGAAGGCTCCAGGGCTGCCCGGCAGCATGGACTTGTCACTACGTGGCTCAGGCGAGAAAGTCGCTGCGGCGGACACCGTTCTGTCTCTGCGCAAGGAGCGCGGGCACCTCATCGTCGAGCACAGCAAGAGCCGCTGGGACAAGCCGATCGCAAGCTTCGAGGCCGAGATCGAAGACGAGGTGAGCGCCTCGGGCAAGGCGACTCGGGTCCGCTGGCTGCGTACCTTGGAAGACCTCGAAGACAAGGGCTTCGACGACGAAGACCAGCAGGCCGTCATCGAGTATCTCGACGCCTTCGACGACTGGACGCCCCGCCAGAAGATCGTCGGTGACCTTCGGAAGAAGCTCGCGGCAAAGCGAGTGGATCAGGCGCTCACAGAGTTGGTCGAGAAGGGCCGTGTCGAGAGGAAGAGTGGTTCCGCCGAGCGCGGCGGACGGGTCGCGTTGTATCGCGCCGCTGGGGCCGGCGGAGCGGAAACCGCAGCGGGCGACGTTGCCATCACCGCCGCGGCCGAGGAGCCTGCCGCCGCGTTGTCGCCGCCGGTAGTAGGG
>JANYKT010000132.1 GCA_025358085.1 Deltaproteobacteria bacterium
CTGTTCTGCGAGCAGCTCGATTACAACCTGCTGTTCCGCTGGTTCCTCGACATGAACATGGACGAGGAGAGCTTCGTTCCGACCGTCTTCACGAAGAATCGGAAGAGACTTATCGAGCACGAGGTGGCCAGCCGCTTTTTCGGCGCGATCGTCGAGCAGGCGCGCAAGGCGGGCTTGATGAGCGACGACCATTTTACCGTCGACGGCACTCTCATCGAGGCGTGGGCGTCGCTCAAGAGTTTCAAGCGCAAGGACCAGAAGCCTGGCGACACGCCGCCGCCCGACGATCCAGGGAATCCCACCGTCGATTTCCACGGCGAGAAGCGCAGTAACGAGACTCACGAATCAAGAACCGATTCAGAGTCGCGGCTCGCGAGAAAAGGCAAGGGCAAGGAGGCAAAGCTTTCCTACCCGCAGCACGCGCTGATGGAGAATCGGAACGGACTGCTGGTCGATATCCAAATCGCGACGGCGACTGGCACCGCCGAGCGCGATACGGCGATCAAGATGGTCGACGAATATCTTCCCGGGGTGGCGCGGATCACGCTCGGCGGGGACAAAGGCTACGACACGCGCGGCTTCGTAGAGAACTGCCGCGAGCGTAAAATCACGCCGCACGTCGCGAAGAACGAGGGACTCCGCCGCAGCTCGGCGATCGACGGGCGCACGACTCGACATCCGGGCTATCCGATTAGTCAGGTCATAACGAAAGCGAGTCGAGGAAATCTTTGGCTGGACGAAGACGGTTGGCAATTTTCGGAAGACGCGCTTCAAAGGTCTCGAACGTACGCAACTCGCCTCGTATCTGGTGGGCGCGGCCTACAATCTGCTGCGGATGGGTAAGCTGCTGACGGTCGCGGCGGCATAAGCGCGGGCCGAGCGACGCCCAAAGGCAAGTGGCGGACTCACGCCGCGCGCGAGCGGAGCAGTGACTCAACGTCAAGCCGGTTTTTTCCGCAGCCTGCTAGGTGAATAAGCGCGCACGGAAGGTGCCAGCCGCGCTTGGGACAACTCGACGGCGCTGGCCGACTGCGCAGATTCTCCGAGGCGATATTTCTTCTTTCGCTGCTTCGCAGGAATGGCGGCGGTGCGCCGGGAGATTGATTCCAGACCGGGTAACCCGAGCCGCGCGTAACTCGGTGTCGCTTCAACGGCGAGCGAAAAGTGACCGAGGAACCCCTGCGTATCGCCAGTGAACCTCGAACTCAGCCGGGGTGCGGCTCGAGAATCGTCTCCGGCTTGACACGACTGTTGCTGAAGAACCGATACGCAGCCTCGAGTTGCGACTCGTCCGCGGCTGAGTCGGCGGCTCGACCCGTTGGCGGATCAACTCGCGGAGGGAATGCCTCCATCGACCCAGTCGGGTCTGACATCGATCCGTCGATGTGTAGGATGGTGAGAGCCAACGGCTGCGAGCGCTGCGACCCTCGCGCGGCCATCGGGCGGAGACCGCGCTTCAGTCCAATCAGAGAAATTCGATCGGACTGAGTTCAGGGTCGTAGGTCGGCTTGGCTTCTGGCGCTTCGATGGGTGCGACGACGACCAGCACTTTTGTGGAAGTCGACGTTCATCGCGACGAGGAGGTCATCATCAACGGCCGCCCCTCATGCGGGTGAAGGCGCGGGAGGCCGGCTGAAACGTTCGGGCACGCGCGCCGAGGCTACCGGCCGCGACCAGGCCGCAGCGGGTTGGCCGAAACGCGTCAATCGCGGAGCAACCGAGAACCTCGCATGGAGCGACCCTGGATGACTGAAAACCGGCCCGGATCCGGTTGACAGACTTGAGCGATACCAATACAATCCTCAATCAAGATGCAACACTGAATCCCAATCTCAATCGCAACAAGGATCCTTCAAGATGCAACCACAACAGCTCGATCTGCCCAGCTGGGGCGGGCGCCGCAAGGGCGCCGGGCGCAAGCCCAAGGGGACGTTGCGGCTCGTCTCGCACCGGTCGCGGCCAGTGCACCTCGCGCGCCATCCGTTGCATGTGGTCTGGCGGATGCGGCCTGAGGTTCCCAGCCTGCGCAAGCGCGCCGTCATGGATTTGCTTCGCCTGGTCCTGTCGGCCGGAGGGTCCCGCGCGACTTTTCGGCTGGTGCATTACTCAGTCCAGGGCAATCACGTGCATCTGGTCGTGGAGGCCCACGACAAACTGTCGCTTTCGCGCGGCATGCAAGGGTTGGCGGTGCGCGTGGCGCGGGCAGTCAACCGCGCCGCGGATCGCAAAGGTCGCGTGCTTGCCGACCACTACTTCGCCCGGGAACTGTGCACGCCAGCGGAAGTGCGGCGCGCGGTGCGCTACGTCCTGGACAATCACCTGCACCACGGCACGGGTCGCGCGCCGGAGGAGGACCCTTGCGCCTCGGCTGGGGCCCTGGCTACGCCGCGCACCTGGCTGCTGACGGTCGGGTGGTTGAGGAGCCGCGCGGGCCCGCTCCCGGTTGCGTATTGGCCAAGCTCAGAGGACCCCCGCGCTCTGTTCCCGTAACCGAGGGACGAGCAAAGCGCGGGCCCTCCCCCGCCCATGAGGGGCGGTGCAGGTCGAGGAGACCCGAATGACGACCTGGAAAAGGAAGCAGACTCAAACTCCTTGGCTGCGTGAACCGGAAGTCGCTCCGAAAGTCCGGAGGCACGGTCCATGCGCCTTGGGTTAGGTGGAGGGGCCTGCTCGCGCGCTCGGTGGGAAGATCGGCACCTGATAGCTCTGAGCATAGCGATCATCCTGTAGGGTCGGGGTCCGCCTTCAGAGCAGGTCTTGGCGCCGCAAGACCAAGCGGCGTTCCGAAAGCGAGCATTCAAAGTCGGCCTGGGCTTCTCCGTCTCGCTGCCGTTCTTGGTGCCGGTGCTGGTGGCGGTCCGAGTACTGCTCCACCGCTCGCGGCCATGAAGGGAGCAACCTGGGCCTGAAAGTCACTCTGCAAGACGAATACGGCAACGGGCTCGGCTCCGTCGAGGACCCGCGCAATTCGCTGCACGTGGTCTTGCCGGTTCCCGATGATGCTCGGTTTCCATGGGCCGGCACCATCGACTGGTACGGGGACACCACCTTCAACCGCGTACAGGCCGAGCGCCTTGCTGGTGAATGGCCTTGGCTCCTTGCGATCGTCGCCGACCCCAGAGATGCAGGGGCTCCTGCGGCGAATTGGAGCATGGAGCAAAAGTCCCAACGGCTCGCCGGACTTCGTAGCAGCCGGGAGCGCCCGCGATGTGCGCGGCCTGCGACCGGCGCGCTAATCTTCCCGCCACTCCAAGGCGACGTTGCGGCCGGCTGCGCGGGCGCATCAGCTTCATCGAACGAGGTCGCCAAGCTTGACTCAGCGCGGCCTTTCGGGTACTGAGCGCTGCTTTTTCGAGGGTCTGCAGACGGGCCCTTAGAGCAGGAGTGATTGCAATGGCCGTCAAGCTGCGCCTCGCCCGCCGTGGCGCGAAGAAAGCACCGTTCTACCATGTCGTCGCGACCGACTCGCGCAACCCGCGGGACGGCGAATTTTCCGAGCAGATCGGGACCTACGACCCGAGCTTCACGCCGGCCAAGGTCACCCTCGAGCAGGACCGGCTGGCGCACTGGCTGAAGATGGGCGCCAAGCCCTCGGCGACCGTGGCGCAGCTGATCAAGCTGGCCGCCAGGGTCCAGAAGGCCGCGCCGGCGAAGAACGCCGCTTCGGCGAAGTAGCAGCGCCATGGACACCCTGCCGCCGCGGCTCGCGGTAGGGCGCGTGGCCAGGGCCCACGGCGTCCGCGGACGTTTGTTGATTGCGCCGTACAACGCCGAGTCGATGGGCCTCGACAAAGTTCCCCGCCTCTGGCTCGAGGCCAGGGACGGTACCCAGCGGCTCTTCGAAGTCGCGGGCGCCGAGCGCGTCAACCTTGGCTATCTCGTCTCGCTCAAGGGTGTGGACGACAAGGATGTCGCCGACACGCTCCGCGGCAACGTCGTGCTCATGGCGCGCGAGGAGCTGCCGCAGCTCAGCGACGGCGAGATGTATGCCGTCGATCTGATCGGCTTGAAGTTGTTCGACACCCAGGGCGCCGATCGCGGGGTGGTGGAAGCCATCGAAGCGGCGGGGCCCAATGAGCTGTTGCGCCTGTCCACGGGAGCGCTGGTCCCGATGGCGTTCGTCCGCGAAGTGCAAGACGGGCGCATCGTCGTCGAGGCGCCCGAAGGTCTTTTCGAATTGGGAGAGTAAACGTGCTGTCGGTCGAGGTCCTCACGCTGTTCCCGCGCCTGATCGCGGTCCCTCTCGCGGAGAGCATCCTGGGCAAGGCCCAGGAGAAGGGGCTCCTGCGCGCGCGAGTGACCGACATCCGGGACTTCGCGGAGGGCCGGCACCACGTCACCGACGACTCGCCCTACGGCGGCGGCGCGGGAATGGTGATGAAGCCCGAGCCGCTGGTCGCTGCCATCGAAGCGGCCCGCGCGCGGGCGCCGGGGGCGCGAGTCATCCTCCTCTCTCCGCAGGGCGCCCGCTTCGATCAAAGGAAAGCCGCCGAGCTCGCGCGGCGGACGGAGCTCATCTTCGTCTGCGGGCGCTACGAGGGCGTGGACGAGCGGATCCTCGGCTTCATCGACGAAGAGCTGTCGCTGGGCGATTTTGTCCTCACCGGCGGCGAGTTGGCCGCGCTTTCGGTCATCGACGCAGTGGCGCGCCTGGTTCCAGGCGTGCTGGGCAACGACCAGAGCGCAATCCACGAGACTTTCGCCGACGACGCAAGCCCGCTTCTGGAAGGCCCGCACTACACCCGGCCGCCAGAGTTTCGCGGGCTCAAGGTGCCCGCCGCGCTGCTCTCCGGCGACCACGCCCGCATCGCCCGCTGGCGGCGCCAGCAAGCGCTCGTGCGCACGCGCGCGCGCCGCCCCGACTTGTTTGGCAAGCTGGACTTGACGCCCTTGGACCAGGTCCTCTTGCAGGAAGATCTTGACGCAGTCCCCGTTTTAAGCGACCGGTAGGCGACTTTTGCAGGAGCACATATGCGTTTGAAGGCGATCGAAATCGTAGAGATGCTGAACGTGAAGGCGGAGGCGCGGGCTACCGTCCCGGCGTTCCGCGTGGGCGACACGGTGAAGGTGCACTCCAAGATCTCGGAAGGAGACAAGGAGCGCATCCAGGTATTCGAAGGCATCGTCATCCGCATCCAGCGCAAGCACGTCGCGACCACGTTCACTTGCCGGAAGATCAGCTACGGCGTCGGGGTCGAGCGCATCTTCCCCATGTATTCGCCTCGCATCGACAAGATCGAGATCATGGCCAGCGCCAAGGTGAAGCGCGCGCGCCTGTTCTACTTACGCGACCTGAAGGGCAAGGCAGGCCGTCTCAAGAACGCAGCTGAGAACGCAGGCCAGTAAGAGGGGGCGGCTTGCAGCTCACGGAGCTGCTGTTCCAGAGGGTCAAGGAGCTGGGAGCGCAAGGCCTGCTGGCGTTGCGGCCCGGCTACGTTTCCGTCGTCTCGAAGTCGCCGTCGCTGCGCCTCGCGCTGGTGGCGCCGCTCTTCCCGGGACCCGACGATGGCCGCCGGCTGGTCGATGGCCAGGGTCCGACGCGCGTCGGGGTCGGCACGTTCGGCGGGGACGGCTCGCCCTACCGCGTCCTCCGCGAGCTGGGCGGCGCGCGCACGCTGCAGAAGCTCGACGCAACCACGCGCAAGTTCACTTCCGTCAGCAGCGACGCGCTCGAGATCGACTCGTTCCTGCGCGTCGAATGCGGGCTGCCGCAGGCCGACGCTTTTACCGGTTTCTTCGTGGTCGAGGCCAATGAGCTGCCGTCCCTGCGCGGCAAGGGGCCGCTGACCGAAGCCTTCGTCGATCAGCCGCGCGTCCAGACGCTGCGCGACGAGCTGGCAATGACGAAGAAGTTCGAGGGGCAGCAGGACCACCTCTTCAAGGCGCAGCAGCGGCTGATCGAGCTGAAAGAAGTCGGGGACCGGGCGCGGGTGGCCGAGGAGAACCTCGAAGCCATCGCCTCCGAGTTGGGTCGCGCCCGCTGGACCGCCGAAGAGATGAGGGACCTGGCCGAGCGGGCCGCCCGCGCCCAGGGCGACTTGCGCAAGCGCGACGAGGCGCTGGCCGAGAGCGCAACCCGCAGGCAGCGCGCCATCCGCGACGTGCCGCCGCCCCCCGAGCCACTCCTGCGCAGCCCCTGGTTCGGCGGCGGCGTGGGTCTGGGACTCGCGCTGGACGGGCTCGCCTTTGCGCTGCGCCAGCCGTGGATCGCGCTGCTTGGGTTGTTGCCCTGGACCGCCGCGCTGGTGGCGGTGCTCCGCTGGATCGGCGACGACGAGGCCGACAAGGAAGCCGCTGCGTGGACGCAGGAAATCAAGGAGCACGATGCGGCTGTGCGGAGATCTTACGACGAGGAGCAGGCTCCGCTGCGGGCCGCGCTGAAGGCGGCCAAGGCCGATTCGCCCGCCGAGCTGCTGGAGCTGTTCAAGCAGCGCGAAGACATCCTGGTGCGGCGCGAGGCTGCGGAGAAGAAGCTGCAGGAGGCGCGCGCGCACGAGCTGCTGCCGCGCGTGGCCATTGAGACGCCGGTGCTGGAGGCTGAACGCGCGAAGCTGGAGGACGACGTTCACGCCATGGGCTTCTCGCGGCCCATGGCCGAGATCGAGCTCGACCTGCGGCTTGCGATGGGCCTCGGCGACGGGCGCAAGTCCACGGGCGCGCCTGAAGCGGAGGTGCCAAAGAACCTGATCGACCGCGCTGCCGAATTGATGTCCCTGAGCGCAGATGAGCTGTGGGCCGAGATGACTCCGCGGCTGGGTGCTTATCTGGGCGCGCTCACCGACCAGCGGGTCGTCTCGGCGAAGCCGGACGACAAGGGCTTCCTCACGCTTGCGGCGCTGGACGGGCGCAGCGGATCGTATCTGTCGCTGCCGGCGCCGCTGCGTGACCTCGTCTACGTCGCGCTGCGGCTGTTGCTGCTCGAAAAAGTGGCCTCGTACAAGCGCGTTCCCATCATCATCGACGACGCTTTCGGGACGCTCGAGGCTCCGCGGCGCGCGCTGATCGCGAAGATGCTCAAGGGCATCTCGTCGCAGACGCAGATCATTCATCGCACGGTCGAGGCGCCGGCCGAGGGTGTGGCCGACGTCGTGCTGCAGGCATGACCACGCGGATGCGCCTGGGCGCGCTCGGCGAGGACGCCGCGGCGAGCCTGCTGACGAAGGCCGGATACAAGATTCTGAAGCGCAATCACCGCTGCCGCCTGGGCGAGGTGGACCTGATCGCCGAGCAGGGCGCGCTGCTCGTCTTCGTCGAAGTGCGCACCCGCGGGACCGCGGCGTTCGGCGCGCCGGCCGCCACCGTGACCGTGGCGAAGCAGCGTAAGGTCATTATCGCCGCGCGCGACTTTCTGGCGCGGTGGCGCGGGCCGGAGCGCGGCGTGCGCTTCGACGTCATCTCCGTCGTCGATGCGCCCGGTGCTCCCGTGCTCACACATATTCCCGCGGCTTTCGAAGCTGATTGATGGCGCTCTATGTCGTCGCGACCCCAATTGGCAATCTCGGCGATATCACCGCGCGCGCCCGGACGGTGCTCGCTTCCTGCGATGGGGTGATTGCCGAGGACACGCGCTACTCCGGGCAATTGATGCAATTCCTCGGATTGAAGAAGCCTTTTCATTCCCTGCCCGCCTTTGACGAAGCCGCGCGCGTGCAGCCTTTGATCGCACGGCTGACCGCGGGCGAGTCGCTGGCGCTGGTGACCGACGCGGGGACTCCGGCCATCTCCGACCCGGGCGCGCTGCTGGTGCGGAGTGCGATCAACGCGGGCATTCCCGTGATACCGATTCCCGGGCCGAGCGCGGTCATCGCCGCGGTGAGCGTCAGCGGCTTTCTCGAGGGGCGATTCCATTTCGCGGGGTTCCTGCCGCGCAAGGCGGCGCACCGGGCGGAGATGTTGAGTGAGATCTCGAGTCTGCGCGCGCAGCTCGTCTTCTATGACTCGCCGAACCGGGTTCACGAGACTCTATTGGACCTGCAGGAAGCGCTGGGCGATCGGGCGGCGCTGGTGGCGCGCGAGCTGACCAAGCTGCACGAGGAGCTGGCGCGCGGGACGCTGTCCGAGCTCGCTGAGCGGTTCAAGGCCGGGGTGCGCGGGGAGATCGTCATCGTGGTCGCGGGCGCAACCGTCGAGACGGTGCCGGAAGATCCGGCCGCACTGGAACGCGAGGTTCGCGAGCGGCTGGCCCGCGGCGAGCGGCCCAAGGAGATCGCCGAGGCGGTGGTTGGCAGCCGCGGAGAGAGCCGCGCGGGCCGGCCCGGCAAGCGCGAGGTGTACCAGCTCGCGCTGCGCCTCAAGGACGAGTAGGCGCGACGACGAGTAGGCAAGGACCCCAATCTAGAAGTTGAGCGAGAGCGTGCCCGCGACGCCCCAGATGAAGACGGCCTCGGCACGCAGGCGGCGCCCGGGCTGGTCAAGCCGGAAGTCATAGTTCGGGTTCTGGTCCGGCGCGGCGCCGTTGCCAGCACTGACCGTCACCTTCCCGGAGCCCGTCTTGTCCTCGCCGATGTTTTCATGCGTGAGCAGATGCGGAGTGTCGAAGCCGACGCTGCCGTAGACGCGCGCATGCAGCCAGCGCGCGACGCGTCCATAGATGCCCAGCTGCGCCGTGCCATTCATGTATTCATCGCGACTGGTGAGCTTGCCCAGCATATCCGTCACCTGCGTGTAATCGCGCGCGGAGCCATTATAAGTAACGTCGGCGCGGAGATCGAAGGCGAGCTTCTGCTGCGCTTTGTTGTCCTCGGCGGCGACCAGCTCGGTTCCCACCGAGAAGCCCGCCTGGTATCCCGGGCTAAATCCGGTCTCGCCGCTCCAGGAGAGCTTGCCGGTCGCGGCGCAGTTCGCCTTCGCCACGTCGGCCAGCAGCTCCGGGTGCCAGCAATTGTCATAAGGACCGTCACCCTTGCCGTTGCCGCGCGGGACGATTGGCGCGCGCCCCCAGAGGCGGACATAAGGGTCCAGCACTCGATATCTCTTCGAGAAGGTCGTCCACAATTCAAAGAGGTGCACGCGCTTGTGCTCGCCGCCGCTTGCGGGCAGCTTTCCCGCGCCCAGCTGGCTGTTGAATCCAAACTGCGAGGGGTCGTCGGGCGAGATGGGCAAGGGCAGGGTGTAATCAAGTCCAATCACCCAGGTCGAGACCGGTTTGCCGGGCGGAAACAGCTCGGGCCGCAAGCGCAACTCGCGCTCTTCATTGATCGGGCCCCAGGCGAATCCAATCACAGGGTCGCGCAAGCCCGCGCGCGTGCTCTGTCCAGGCACCGGCACGATGGGCGACGCTGGCCCGGCCGGACTGCACGAGCCCGGCTTGAGGCATCCGGAGATATCGAGATGATTGTTCTTCAGCGTCGAGGCGCTCTCGACCGAGACGCCGCCCACGTCGGCATAGCGCCAGTCCCGCTCGTCTTTCAGCACCAGCGGCAACAGTGCGTGCAGCTCCAGATCGTGCCAGAGGCCGACGCCGAGCCGCAGACCCAGCTCGTCCACGGTGCGCAGCGTGTGCAGCTCGTCGACCAGTCTGGTGGCGCCGTTCGCGACCTGCTCGCGCGCGATGCGCGTCTCCTCGCGCGAGTGCAGCAAGGTCGCTTCGAGGTCGATCTCGAGCGGGTGCTGCTCGTCCATCGCGTCGGCCACGTCGGTGACGTGCGCGGCGAAAACCGGAGATGCGAGGAAGAGAGCCAGGAGCGCCGTGCGCCGGAAGCAGGTCATGATTCCACCTCGCGCAGCCCGAACTCTTTCATCTTCATCTGCAGGCTCTTGCGCGAGATCTTCAGCAGCCGCGCGGTGCGGGTGACGTTGCCGGAGGTGACCTCGAGTCCGCGCATGATCAGCTCGCGCTCGATTGCCTGCACCTGTTCGCGCACGATTTCTTTGAGCGGTCCGGGCGGGCCCGACAGGGAATGCAGCGGGGGCGCCTCGGCCGCGACTCCGCCCTGCCGCAGCGAGGCCGGCAGATCGGCCGCGCGGATGGTGGTCCCCTCGGCGAAGAGGATGGTGCGCTCGAGGATGTTTTCCAGCTCGCGAATGTTGCCCGGCCAGGAATAAGCGGCGAGCGCCTGGAGCGCCTCGTCATCCACGCGCTCGACCGCCTTCTTCAGCCGCGCATTGTACTTCTGGCGGAAGTGCTCGACTAGCAGGGGAATGTCGTCGCGCCGTTCCCGCAGGGGCGGGAGGAACACCGGCACGACGTTCAATCGATAGAAGAGGTCTTCGCGAAAGCGGCCGGCGATGATCTCCTTGGACAGATCGCGCGAGGTGGCGGCGATCAGTCGCACCTCGACGCGCGTGGTCTTCACGCCGCCGACTCTCTCGAATTCGCTCTCCTGGATGGCGCGCAGGAGCTTGACTTGCATCTCCAGCGGCACCTCGCCGATCTCGTCGAGAAAGAGCGTGCCGCCGTCGGCAAGCTCGAAGCGGCCGGGCTTGGAAGACACCGCACCGGTAAAAGCGCCTTTCTCGAACCCGAACAATTCGGCCTCGACCAGGTCGCGCGGGATGGCGGCGCAGTTGATCTTGATGAACGGCCGGTCGCGGCGCGACGACTTCTCGTGCAGCGCGGTCGCGACCAGCTCCTTGCCGGTGCCACTTTCACCCTGGATCAGCACGGTCGAGGGCGCGTCGGCCACCTTGCCGATGATCTGCTGCAGCTCCTGCATGCGTGCGCCGCGGCCGACGATCTCCGTGTAGCGGCGCGCGGTGCCCTCCTGCGGCGCTTCGGGGATCACGTTCTTGGCGTTCTCGTCGCTCTGCCGCGCGGCCTTGGCGATGATCGCCTTCAGCTCGGCGGTCTCGAACGGCTTGGCGACGAAGTCGAAGGCGCCGGCCTTCATCGCCTCGACGGCGCGGTCGACGCGGCCGTGCGCGGTGACCACGATCACCGGCACGTCGGGGTGGCGCGCGACCACGCGGCGGAGCAGGGTGAGCCCATCCATGCGCGGCATCACCAGGTCGGTGACGATGACGTCGGCGCCGTCGCGCTCGAGTGCGGCCAGGGCCTCTTCGCCATCGGCGGCGACCTGCACTTCGTAGCCCTCGCGCTGGAGCGTGGCCGCGAGGACCTTGCGCAGGTTCTGCTCATCATCGACGACGAGGACGCGGTCTGCCATTGGGGCTTGCGACTATCACCGCGCGCGATCGTCAACAAGCGACGCCTTGGTCAGGCGCGTTGCGGTCTCGCGTTCGCTAGAGTCCCTCTGGTGATCCTCAAAGCGATCGGCGGCTGCGCGGCGATCCTCCCCTCGTGGGGCTGCGCCGCGGGCTCGGCCTGCGTTGACCTGCGCAGGACCCTCGCCGACGCTCGTCTCTGCGCGCCACCCTGCGCCGCCAGCGCGGACTGCCGCGAGGGCGAGGTCTGCTGCGAGGGCGAGGTCTGCTGCGGGCCGCAAGGCAATGCCTGCCTGCCCACCGCGCTGTGCGGTCCGCCGGTCAGCAGCATCACCTGCGCCGCGCCCACGCTGATTGCGGGCGGCACCATCGTGGCCACCCAGCCACCCAAGGGGATTTGCAACCAGCCCATCCAGCCCAGCGCGGCGCCCGCGGCGCAGGTGCAGAGCTTCGGCACCCGGCGGGTCGGCGAATCAGTCCCGTTCAAGGTGCCGGGAGGGACCGGGAGCGTCAGCATCTACGAGCAGGCGACGCCCGCTGCGAGCGCCGGGAAGATCTACTTTACCGACGCATCGACACACCGATTTCGCCTTCGCGCTGGAAGGCGCTGGGGCCCGCGGCGGCACCGCAGCTCGAAAAGTTGATCAACGACCCGCAGGCGTTTCCCACGCGGCGGGCCAAGGCGCTGGACGGCCTGGTGTCGGCCGCGCCGGAGCGCGCCGCGCCGAGGCTGTCCCGGCTCGCGCAGAGCGAGGACGAGCCCATCGTGGTGCGCGTCTCGGCGATGCACGGCGCCACGCGGCTCTTGCCTCGCAGCAGCTGATTGCGGCGCTGAAGCCCCTGCTGCAGTCGGCGAAAGAGACAGGCCTGCGGGCGTCCACTGCCGACTTGCGGGCGCGGCATGGGCGCTCGGGGGGTGCCAGGCGGTGCGCGCGCAGGCCGCGCGAGAGGAGCGCGGCGCCTTCGACCGGGCGCTCGATCGCTGCCAGTAGTCCGTGCGTTTTGAACTAAAGCGCAGCTGGCTGTGTCCCATTTGGGGGACGCAGGCTAGATTACGCGGCTACCCGAGGAGACCTTCGTGAGCCCTGAAGTCATCGCCGCCGCTTGCGCATTTGCTCTCGCCTGTAGTGGCTGCAGCAGCAATGACAACCCCCGGATCGGCTGCCTCGGGGACGGCGACTGCAAAGATCCGGCTCTGGTCTGTTGCGCAGCGACTGGCTACAGCTGCGTTGCTGCAGGGGCCTGTCCCGCGGCCTCGGCCACGACTTGCGCGGCTGCCGCCAACATCGTTCCGGGCGGAACGGTTTCCGCGCCGGAGCCGCCTGCTGGGGCGTGCATGAAGTCGGTGAAGCCCAGCGCCCTCGCCGCCGGACAGGTGCAGGCTTTCGGCACGCACCGAGTCGGCGACTCGGTGACCTTCACCGTGCCCGCGGGCACCGGCAGCGTGACCCTGGTCGAGCAGGCGGTGGATGCGGGGCCCTCGGTCGTCTTCCAGGGCCGCGTCATCGAAAACAGTGCGGTGCCGCTCGACGTGACCACGCCCGATGGAACGAAGATTTATGACGACCTCACCTGCTGCGACGCGGACGGCGGCGATCCCAGCCGGCAGTATCCGGTCTACTTCGGCGGCGGGGGATCCAGCACGCTGGCGCTCACCATCCCGAATGCAACCGCGCTGCTCAGCGCCGTGTACCGGGATGGCGGCGGCTTGCCCGCGGGTACCTGGAAGATGACGGTCAACGACTACGCGAGTGAGTGCGTGGGCGACCCCACCTGCACCGACGGCGGGTCGCCCAACGGCACCTACGACGTCACGGTGCTCACCAGGCAGGGATTGCCCACTTCGGGCGCGCTCGACGTGAGCCTCTATCTGGTGGCCAGCACTTCAGGCTTGAACAACCAGACCGCGCCGGCCAGCCCGGCCATCCAGCGGTTCGTGCAGACGCTCAGCTCGTACTACGCGCAGGTCGGCATCTGCGTGCGCACCGTGACCGTCTCCGACGTGCCGGTCTGGGCGCAGAACGCCTATGGCACGCACATCGACGCCGACCGGACCTCTCCCTGCAGCGCGCTCGACCAGATGTTCACGCTCTCGAAGCCAGGCAACGCGCTCAATTTATTCATGGTGCAAAGCATCACCTCGACCGCGACCGGCGGGCAGCAGGTGGTCGGCATCGACGGCACCATTCCGGGGCCCTCGACCATCGGGGGCACCATTCACAGCGGCGCGGCGGTGTCGATCGCGAACCTGGGCAGCCTCGGCTGCAGCGGGGCCGTCGACAACTCGCACTGCGCGCCTGACAACGTCGCGTACATCGCGGCGCACGAGGGGGGGCACTTCATGGGGCTCTTCCACACCAGCGAGTCGACCGGCGAGTTCTTCGACCCGCTCACCGACACGGCGACTTGCCGCTGCGAGACCTGCGTCGCGGCCAGCAAGGTCGCCGGCTGCAACCGCGACGGAAGCGGTCCACAGGTTATGGCGCTGGATTGCCGCAAGCCGGACGGAACCTGCGGCGGCGGAGACGACCTGATGTTCTGGATCTTCGACGACGCCTCGCAGGGCAAGCTCTCGCCGCAGCAGGGGCAGGTCATGCGGCTCAACCCCGTCGTCCAGTGAGGGTGAGGACACCATGTGGATCCTGATCGCAGCGCTCGTCGCCTCACCTGCCACAGTCCGGAAGGCTCCCTTGCAGGCGCCGGCCGACGCTCCGGCCGAGGCTCCGGTGCCGCAGCTCTCGCCCGAGGAGCTTCGCGCCCGGATCGATGCTTTCCTCGGCGTCATCGACGTGCCCATTCCGGTCTCGCAGTGGCGCGCGCTCGGGCCGCAGGCCGCGCCTCTCCTCGAACAGATCATCGGTGATGCGCAGGCGTTCCCTTCCCGGCGCGCCATGGCGGTCGATGGCCTGGTCGCCGCCGCGCCCGAGCGTGCCGCGGCGCTGACTCCGCAGCTCGCGCAGAGCGAGACGCAGCCGGTGGTGGTGCGGGTCGCGGCGCTGCACGGCGCCGTGCGGGTGCTGCCGCCCCTGAAGCTTGTGGCAGCTCTGAAGCCGGTGCTCGAGACAGCGAAGGAACTCGGGCTCCGCAAGTCCGCTGCCGAGCTGCTGGCGCGGCACGGGAAGATAGCTGGCTGCCGCGCGGTGCGGGCGCAGGCGGGGCGCGAGGAGAGCGGCGCGTTCGACCGCGCACTCGAGCGCTGCGAGTGATTGCGGCGGCGCTCGCGGACCGCGTCGCGGCTGCGGGGCGCGAGACCCCCGGCGCGCTCGCGGCCTTCGACGCCGACGGCACGCTCTGGCGCGAGGACATCGGCGAGGCTTTCCTGCGCCGCCTGATCTCGCGCGGCTGGGTGACGCTCCCGGACGGCAGCGATCCGTACCGGGCCTATGAGCTCCGCGTGGCCCAGGACCGCGCCCACGGCTACGCCTATGCGGCGCAGCTCCTGGCGGGGCTCGATGAGGCGCGGGTCGCGGTCG
This sequence comes from Deltaproteobacteria bacterium, assembly GCA_025358085.1. GTDB lineage: Bacteria > Myxococcota > Myxococcia > Myxococcales > 40CM-4-68-19 > JANYKT01. Next base: position 14,577 of record JANYKT010000132.1, read on the forward strand.
AGGCGGAATCGTTCGCGCGCTGGTGGGTGCCGCCGCGGCTGATCGCGGACACCCGCGCGCTCCTTGAGATTTGCCTCCGGGCGGGGTTGTGTCCGCTGGTGATCTCGGCGAGTGCGCTGCCGATCGTGCGCGCCGCGGCACCGCTGGCCGGCTTTTCCCGCTGGGCGGGCATCGAGACGAGCGTGCTGCAGGGGCGCTTCACGGAAGACCTGGTTCAGCCGATCACCTATGCCGCCGGGAAGGTCGAAAAGGTTGCGACCATGGGAGCTCTCGCGCTCGCCTGCGGGGATTCGCTGCCCGGCGATCTGGCTCTGCTGGAGGCGGCAGGGTTGGCTGTCGTGATCGCGCCGGCCGCGGGCTCACCCTTGAGCCTCGAGGCGCGCCGGCGCGGGTGGCCGGTGCTCTCGCAGGACACCTAGGGACGGCGCCAGGTCGAAGGCTACGAAGTGCTGGCGCGGCCGATGACAGGCCGCGCCTGGTCGTCCTCGAGCTTCCTGTTCTGAATTGGCGTCGGCACCTGGACCAGGCCGAGGCGGCCCGCGGTGTCGAGCGCGCTGGCCGAGGGAAAGCGGAGGATGAACTCGGTCCCTTCGCCCAGGCGGCTCTGCACTTCGATGGTGCCGCCATGCCCCTTGACGATGCGCTGTGAGATGGCGAGTCCGAGGCCCGTCCCCTTGGACTTGGTGGTGTAGAAAGGAATGAAGATGCGGTCGAGCGCCTCCTCCGGAATGCCTGCGCCGGTGTCGGCGAAGCGCACCTCGATCTGGTCGGCGGCGTAGCGCGGCGTCGAGTCCGACAGGCCCAGCTCGACCGGCGCGTGCGGCCGCCGCGTGCGCACCGTGAGCCGCCCGCCGTCGGGCATGGCCTGCACCGCGTTGAGCGCGAGGTTGATGAAGACCTGCTTGAGCTGCTCGCCGTCGCCACTCACGGCGGGGAGGCCCGGCGTGAGATCCAGCGCGAGCTCGATGTTCTGCGGCAATGAACTCTCGATGAGCTTGATGGTCCGCGAGAGCACGTCGTTCACGTCGGTGGGCTGGAACTTGCCGGTGACGCCGGGACCGGGGAAGGGCCGCGAGTAGTCGAGGAACTGCGCGACCACGCCGTCGAGCCGGTTCACTTCTTCGACGATGATCTGGAGGATCTCAGCGTCGCCCGGCTGCAGCGCCGAGGGGTCGAGATATTGCGCCGCGCCCTTGATGGCGCCGAGCGGATTGCGGATCTCGTGCGCGAGGCCAGCCGCCATTTCGCCCAGCGCCGCGAGGCGGTCGCGCTCTTTCATGCGCTCATAGAGCCGGCTGTTCTCGATGGTAATGGCGGCCTGGTCGCCGACCTCCAGCATGGCGGCGAGCTCGTCGGAGGCGAACGCTTCGGGCACGCGATCGTCCAGCATGCAGAGAAAGCCGACCACGCGCTGGCCCGCGAGCAGCGGGATGGTGACGCCTGCGCGCATGGCCGCCATGGCAGCGCCCATCTCTGATTGCCGCGTGCGCTCCTCGGCCAGCGCGGACGCCTCGGGAGTGGCCTCCGTGGTCTCGCCGGTCTCGCCGTCGGGGAGGAGCTGGCGTAGCTCGGCGAGGCGTCGCTCCACCAGCTCGACCAGCTGGGCTTTCTGGCCGGACTGCGCGCTCTGGACCAGCGCGCGCATGGTAGCGGCGTCGATGTACGGCGTGGGCGCGGGGCCGCGGAAATCGAGCCGCCGATAGCCGAGGCCGTCGTCGGCGAGCAGGTAGATCGCTCCGTGCGTGACCCGCCGGGTTTCGTAAAGTCCGTCGAGCACCACCTGCCCCAGTTCGCGCACGTCGATGATGCCGGCCATGCGCTGCCGCAGCGCCGCGAGCGACTGCACCAGCTCGAAGCGCTCGGCGAAGAAGAGCGACAGCACCCGCTCCTCGACCTTGGCCTTGAGCGGCTCGAAGAGGATGAGGATGACGAACGAGGCGATGAGCGTGTTGAAGAGGAAGAGGCCGGTGGAGGCGCCGCCAGTCCAGCGCACGAGCAGCCCGTAGACGGCGGCGAGCACCAGGCCGACGCAGCCCAGCACGACGATTTTTCCCAGCAGCTCGTTCAAGTCGAGCAGGCGGTGCCGCAGGATCGTCTGCGAGAGGAAGTAGAGGTAGATGGTGAGCGCGACGTTCGCGAAGGGCGGCGGAGGCCAGTTGGCGAGGCGGATGAGGAGCTCGCCGAAAGTCAAGCCGACGCAGAGCGCGGCGCCGACCCAGAGGTAGAAGAGGCGGGCGCGCTCGGTGCGGCTCGCGGCACGGCGCATGCGCGCATAGAGCAGGCTGACGCCGGCGGTCAGCTGCAGGAAGATGGCGCTGGCGGCGGTGATGCGCGCCCACTGGACGGTGCCGAGCGGCGACAGCGCGAGAGCCACGGTGGCGACGCCGGTGCCGTACGCGAGCCGGCGCAGCCCTGCGGCGCGGCCGGCCGACTCGCCCTGGAACTCGACCAGGAAGCCGAGCATGGCCGCTGGCAAAAGGCCGGCGGCCGCGAGCGTCAGCCGCAACGGCCAGGGCCGCGAGCCGCCGAGCATGCCGCTGAGAAAGTCGCCCAGCTCGTAGGCAAGCAGAGAGAAGTTGAGCACGGCAAAGGCCGTCCAGAGCCGCGTGCGCCCCTGGCGCAGCAGCATGGCGACCGCGAGCGCCAGCGAGACCACGCCGGCGAGCAACGCGCTCTGCGTTCGTGCGTCGATTTCTCTCTCCTCCCCTGCGATCGCGGACCGCTCGAAGCCTAACATGAGGGCCTGACACCAAAGCCTCAGATCACTGCCCCTTTTCACCCAATGCAGAATCCAGGCCTCCGAACCTGCCAACTACTTTATTTGTCCGGAGAGTTCCGGCTGACCTGCGTCGGGTGCCCGGAGCCGGACCGATCGGCGCCAGCGGCGGGCAAAGCCAGTCCCGCCCGAGGGTCTCGCAGCATGTGATCCGAGTGCCGAAGCCCGCGCTGGCACCAGAGCCTGCCTCGCAGCCTGACCGAAGTGGACGAACGACTTGGTAGAACGCTAAATGAATCGACTAAACCGGGTTACTCTGAAGCGCGAGGGAGGCTTATGCACCACTCATACTGGGCTCCGCTTTTCACTGCCGCACTCCTGGTGTCCACCGCCGCGTCTGCCTACGAAGAGACGGGGGTCGCCCACGGAGGCACCATCCGCGGCCGGGTGACCTTCCTGGGACGCCCGCCGAATCCGCGTGCGACCTTGGTCACGAAGGACGTCACAGCTTGCGGTAAGACACATATCGACGACGCCTTCCAGGTGTCGAAGGAAGGCGGCGTGCAGGATGTAGTGGTCTACCTGCTGGACGTTCGCTCAGGGAAAAAATGGACCGATACTGTCCAGCCCACGCTCGATCAGAAGGGCTGCCATTATCTCCCTCATGTGCAGGTGGTGCGGGACCACGCAACGCTGCAGGTCAAGAGCAGTGACCCGGTGCTGCACAACGTGCATGCATTCCTCAACGGCAGCACGGTGATCAACATGCCGGTGCCCCCGGCGACGAGCCTGGTACTGCGTCAGAAGCTCGACAAGCCCGGCGGCATGCAGCTCAAGTGCGACGTGCACGCGTTTATGCGCGGTGGCATTTTCGTCGCAGCGAGCCCTTATTACGCGCTCACCCGCGCGGACGGCACCTATGAGATCCTCGAGGTCCCACCGGGCAGCTACACCATCGTCACCTGGCACGAGGTCGGGGGGCCGATCAACGAACCCATCGAGGTGCCCGCGGGCGGCACCGTCACCTGGAATGCGCGGGTGCGTTGAATGAGGTGGCTCCTGCCTCGCACGCTCGCGGCCAAGATCGTTCTCCACTCGGTGGGCATCGCCGCGGCGCTCGCGCTCAGCCTGACCTTGATTGGCTATCGCAAGTCCGTGCAAGGACTGGGCGAGCGAAGCGCCAAGGTTCTCGAATCCGAGGCGACGCTGAACGCGAGCCTGGTCGACACGTGGGCTCGCGACCGGCTGGCCGGGTTGCGCGCGCTCGCCAACCTGCGGCCGGTGCGACGCCTTCTGGAGACCGCCGCGGCGCCGGTGGAGGTCGATCTCGACGCTGCCGACACCGCGATGGGCGACGCGATTGCGCTTGCACCCGAGATTCAGTCGGTCGCCCTGATCGACCCGACGGGCCGCGTTGTCCGCAGCACCGATCCCGCCGAAGAAAGCCAACACTTCGAGCGGCGTGCCTACTTCCGTGAGGCACTTGCAGGGCGACCGTTCATCAGCGGAATCACCGCCTCGCTCGTCCCAACCGAGCCGGTCGTCTTCTTCTCGGTACCAGCGCTCGGCTCGAACGGTACCGTCATCGGCGTGGCACGGATCCAGGTAAGCCTCGCCCCGGTCCGTAGCTTCGTCGCCGCCGCTCGCGACCGTGGAGGGTCAGGCGCGAACGGCCTGCTGCTCGACGAGTCGGGATTGGTGATGGCCAACACGATCGATCCGGGCTGGCAGCAGCGCCCCATCGCCGCGCTCTCCGCTGCAGGAGAGCGCGCACTTCTCGACGACAAGCGGTGGGGAACCGCGCCGGCGCCTCTTCCCTTGCAAAACCAGGAGCTCGCAGCGGCGCGCGGAATCACGGTGGCCACTGCGGTGCGATTTTCCCTTGGCGGCGCCGAGCAGCTGGGCGCCGCGGAGCCGCTCGCGACCGCACGCTGGCTCTATGTCGCTTCGCTGCCGCGTGTCGAGGTCGAGCGCACCGCTACCGACCTGCTGCGCAACGACATCCTTGCCGCGCTGGTCGGGCTCCTCGCGGCCATCGGACTCTCACTGCTCTTCGCGCGGCAGCTGGTAGCCTCGGTGATGCGCCTCACCGCCGTCAGCGCGCTCATCGTCAGCGAGGGTGATCTGACCCAAAAGCTGGAGTCCACCTCCGACGACGAGGTTGGCCAGCTGACCCGGAGCTTCGCGCGCATGGTCGAGGCACTGCGCGAGGCGCTTACGGCGCTCAAGGCCTCGGCGAAAGAGTTGGAGGAAGCAGGGAATGACCTGCACACCACCATGGACCAGCAATCGCAATTGATCGGGCAGCAGGCCGCGGCGCTACAGGAGACGCAGGTCACCGCGCAGGAGATCAAGCAGACCTCGAAGCTCGCGGCCGAGAAGGCACAGGCCGTCCTGCAGGTAGCGGAGCGGGCCGAGGAAGTCGGTCGTGCGGGAGAGACCGCGGTCGAGCGCAGCCTGGGAGGTATCTCCGAAATCGGGCGACGCGCTCTCGAGGTGGGGGACCAGATCGAGCGACTCTCTGAAAGCGCGCGGCAGATCGGCGGCATTACCCTGACGGTCAAGGACCTCGCCGACCAGAGCAACATGCTGGCGCTCAATGCCGCCATCGAGGCAGTGCGCTCGGGCGAGCACGGCAAGAGCTTCGCCGTCGTCGCCCGGGAAATCAGAAGCCTCGCGGACCAATCGATCAAAGCCACGGGCCAGGTGGGCGAGATTCTTTCGCAGCTGCAACAGTCGATTCGTGCCGCCGTCTCCATCAGCCACCAGAGCAATGAGGGCATGGAGGCCGGCCTCGTCCAGGTGCGCGCATCGGGCACTAATTTGCGCGAGATCGTCGGAATCACGCGCGAGAACGTCGCAGCCGCACGGCAGATCGCGGCCGCGGTGAGTCAGCAGAATCTGGGCATCGGCCACATCTTTACCGCGGTCACCGACCAGCTTCGGATGATGGAGACGGTGCGCGGCGGCCTCGAGACCACCCATCGGGCTTCAGACCAGCTGAGAGCCGTGGCCGAACGCCTCGCGGGAACGCTGTCGCGCTATCGCCTCTAGAATCCGCAGTTGGCATTCCGTTGCGCTAGAGCGACAGCTCGTAGCCGAAGTAGACGAATGGAAGGGGCAGGACTCGCGCGCCCGTGAGTTCGCGATCACCTACGCGCGGGACACCCGAGCGCGCGACGTCGAAAGCGAGCCCAAGCCAAGGGGTTACGTAAAAGCCGTTTTCGAATGGAAACCACTGGTACCCGGCCTCGGGCGCGATGAAAAGGTGAAGCTGGTTGTCTTCAGCGCCGGGGAAGGCGCTGTTCCGGTAGCGGAAGTCGCTGACGAAGGTTCGCCCGCCGATAAAGAAGCCGCGCCGCTCGTCGTTGAAATACCGGCTTACGTAAGCAAGCGCGGACCACTTCGCGCGCACGCTCCAGCCGCTTTCGCCGGCGAGCTTGTCCACCGCGAAGCCCGGAAAATCGAGCGCGAAGGTGCCGAGTCCGAAGCGCCATCGGTCGAGTCCGGGAGGCTTCACGCCCAGGTAGAGGGCGTACCCATGGCTGACGAAGTCCACCGGATCGCTCTCGGCCGAAAGCTTCCACGAGGGAGAAGTAGAACCGGCAGCGGCCGCAAGGAGGAGGGCGAGCATGCACGAATGATTGGTGCTGGTCCCTCAAGCGGCAACCTATGGATAAGCCGTTCGAACGCTCAGCCGAGACGCGCGAAGGCTGCGGGCGTGAATCCCACCACGCGCTTGAACCAGCGGGTGAAGTGAGGCTGGTCCGCGAAGCCACAATCCAGTGCCACGTCCGCGATCGGAAGACCGCGGTCGAGCATTTCGCGGGCGCGGGAGATTCGCAGGTGCAGCTGATAATGGTGCGGCGGCGTACCAACCTGCTCGCGAAACAGGCGCAGCAGGTGAAAGCCGCTCAGCCCCACCGCATCGGTGAGCTCCGCGAGCGAGACGGGCTCGGCCCAGCGGTCGCGCAAAATCTGGCGCACCCGCACCACTTCGGGCCGCAGCTTGCGCGCCCGCAGGCGCATCCCTTCGGTCGTCTGCAGGGCCGCAGTCGTCTGGCCGACCAGCGCGGCGAGCGCCGCGGTCTGGAGCGCGGGAGGCTCGTCGGCGGACATCGAGGCGAGGAGCACTCCGAGTGCTCCGGCCAGCGCGGGAAGGCGAAAGATGCCGGCGTCGAACTGGTCGGCGACGGGGCCCGCGAGCAGGTTGAACGTTTTTGGGCGGATCAGCACGCGCACCGTGGTGCCACTGGCGCTGAGGCGCTCGAGAACGCGGGGATTGCAATCGGGGCCGTTCAGCATCATGTCGCCCGGCTCTACGACGATTTCCTGACTGCCGACCCGGAGCCTGGTGACGCCTTCGACGATGTGCGTGACCTGCACGGCAGGCAGGAAATGGAAAGGTGGGATCTGCCCCGCGTAGGAACTGCTTGCGATCTCGACCCCTGGAAGTACCGCCGACCGCAACGTGCTGAACACCAACCCTCGTTCGGCGAATGGACTAAGCAATGTACTCCTGCGGCCCCTCCCCGTCGGCCATGTTGTCGAGACAAAAAGAAGAACACAAGGGTCGCAACAAAACGAAACGTTAGCAATTCTGTTCAAGACCGTCAAGGCAAAGGGAGCAGACGATTACAGGTAAAGAATCGTCGAAAACCTGACGCTGAGCCCCCCCGGGAGGAGCACGATGAGACGGACGATAGGGCTCGCTCTTGCTGGACTTACCGCCGGGCTGGTTGCACTCTTCGCCTTCGCTCTTTTCTCGCCTGACGCGATTGCGATTCCTGCGTTCGCGCGAAAGACAGGGCTCGCGTGCTCCGCCTGTCACGAGGTCTGGCCGCGCCTCAACGACTTCGGCCAGAACTTCCGCGATCGCGGATATCGGCTGAAACGCGATCGTGACGCTCCGGTCGAGCAGGACCCGGCTTACTGGCCACTCGCCTTCCGTACCACCGCGGGATACGAGTTCGTCCGCCAGGCGATGGTCCAGACGGATAACGGGCCCGTAACAACGAATACGGGAACCTTTGGCTTCACCGGCCTCGACATCTGGGCGGCGGGCACTCTCGGCGAGCGTCTCTCGTTCGCGATCACGTACACCCCTGGCCTCAAGGGCACCGGCTTCCAGCTTGGCAGCAATCCTGATGGCAGCGATCTGGAGACGGCGTGGATTGGCCTCAACGATCTCGTCATCCCCGACTGGTTCAACTTGCGGGTGGGAAAGCACGCGCTCGACCTGCCCATCGACGAGCACCGGCAGATCACGTTGACCTCGGGATACAACGTCTATCATTTCCATCCGCAGGGCTCGCAGGTGTCGTTCGAACCCGGCAACAACCAGGCGGGCGTGGAGCTTTATGGCCACTCGCCCCTGTCGCGGGTTCGGTACTCCGTATCCCTCATCAATGAGCGCGACGCGGCGTTCTTTTCGTCCAACATCATCAGCAATCCCGTGGTCTGGGGCCACGTCACTGCTCAGCAGTATCTCGACAACGATATCCTCGCCGCGGTCAAGGGCGGGGTCTTCGGCTCCTACGGCCTGCACCCGATCAGCTCGTCCCTCCTGACCCCTCCGACGACGGCAGGTGGGCCGCCAGCCACTCCGGGCATCGTTCCAAACAGCGGCTTCAACCTCAAGAAACATTACACCTATGGCGCTGAAGGACATCTCCAGTTCTTCAGCACGGTCAATCCGTTGACGCTGACCGGTGTGGTCTGGGGGGACTTCCAGGACGCGGAGCTGGGCGGCCTCGCCACCGGGGGACAGGACACGCAATGGTTCGGGGCCTTCCTCGAGGGCGTGTATACTTACAACCCGCGGCTCAGCTTCATCGGCCGCTATGAACGCATCCGCACCACGCAGGCGAACGATCCCGCCGCCTATCAGCCGATGGGCGATTTGACCTCGTTCACCGGCGCAATTCGCCACACCTTCGAGCTTTCCAGCCGCACCGAAGCAGCGCTTCAGCTGGAGCTGACCAAGGGATCGCTCAGAGGCGCCGATTCCATGACCCTGCCCTCGACTTATACCGGGCTGATTGCTTTCGACTTCACGATGTAAGAGGAGGCGGCAAATGTCCGGATGGAAGCCAGTCCTGCTCGCGGTCGCGCTGCCTGCAGCGCTCGCGCTCGCGCAGCCGGCGACGCAGGCAAAGCCCGCCGCTGCACCCAGCGCTGCGGCAGCTCCGGGGTCGACGTCGGCCCCCGCGGCGGCGCCAGCGGCAGCGACCGCCCCGGCCGCGGACCAGCCCGTGGAGAAGCCACCCAATCCGCCGAAGCCGCTTGAGCAGTCGCGGGTCGATCGCGGACGCCAAGTGTACCAGCGCTTTTGCATCTCTTGCCACGGCGAGAACGGGGACGGACGCGGATACTCCGCGCAATGGCTCAATCCGCAGCCGCGCGATTTCACCCGCGCGATCTTCAAGTGTCGCTCGACCCCGAGCGGGACGCTGCCGGTCGACGACGACCTGATGCGCACGCTGCGCGAGGGCCTCTACCACACCAATATGCCGTCCTGGGCTGTCCTCGGCGATCGCAACATGCGCGACGTCGCCGAGTACATCAAGGTCTTCTCTCCACGCTGGAAAGAGGAAGGTCCAGGCGACCCGATCAGCTATGCGCCTGAACCGCAGGACAATGCGGAATCGCGCAAGAAGGGCCAGTCGGTGTGGAACGCGCAGGCCTGCTTCAACTGCCACGGGCAGGGCGGCAAGGGCGACGGCGCCTCGGTGTCCACGCTCTTCGACGATTGGGGCAACCATATCGTGCCCTTCGACTTCACCAGCAGCCCGCACCGCAAGTGCGGCAACAGCGACAAGGATCTCTACCGGACCTTCCTGACCGGTATCAACGGAACGCCGATGCCGGCCTTCGCCGATACGCTCACCCCCGAGGACGCCTGGCACCTGGTCCACTTCCTCAAGACGCTGCGCGTGGAGAAGACCGAGCAAGGCATCTTCAACCTCTCCATGGGCAAGTGATCTTGCAGCGCCTGCTTTCAGCCATCGCGATTGATCAGCAACCCGGCGTCGCGCAGCACCAGGTCGAGGGTGCCTTCGAGCGCGGGGTCGTAGATCCCTCGCAGCCGCAGATGCGCGTCCAGCAGGAAGAGAGCCTGCGGCGCCGTGCAGCCGCCGTCGATGCGTTTCATCGACAGGGCCACCCCGGGCTCGTCGCCGAGGAACGACCAGAGGCGCGGGTTGGCGGCGTGCGCCCGCGCCCAGGCGAGCCGCGTCTCCAGCGAGCTCGGGTTGAGCATGAAGGTGACCAGGTGCAAGGCGTCGCCGAGGTTGCGGCCGCGGTGCTGCAGCTGGCGCATCCGGTCGCTCGAGAGCGCAGCTGCGGCACAGCGGACGTCGAGGAAGTCCGCGATCCAGACGCGGCCGCGCAGTTGCGCGTCGCCGAGGGGGCGGCCCTGCTGATCGACCGACGCAAAGGACGCCACGGTTCCGAGGAAGGGCAGGGCAGGAGGCAGCGTCTCTCGTACCGCGCGGGCGATTGGCCAGGAGAAGATGAGGCCGACCAGGACCATCCAGAACAGCGGTCTGCCCACCAGCGCGGCGATGCGTCGCTGCAGGCGGACTTCGGGGGATTCGGGCATCGGCACGGTTCTCGGGAGGCGACGGTCCGCGCCGCTCATAGCACGGTGCCTGTCGGCATGAATGAGGCAGCTCAATTGCGCAAGGAGCGTCATCGGTGAGCACCGCAACGAGCACCGCTGTTCTGGACCAGCCTCCCGCCGCAGCCTGGCCGCCCGATCGGCAACTCGGCACCGCGTCTCCAGCAAAGATCGCGATGTGGATCTTCCTCGTCTCCGACGGATTTTCCTTCTTCGCCCTTTTACTCGGTTACGGCATCCTGCGCAGCGGCAGCAGCACCTGGCGGCATCCCGGGGAGCCGTCGCTGAGCATCCCGTTCACCGCGCTGCTGACTTTCATTCTCATCTCTTCCAGTCTCACCGTCGTGCTCGCCTACGACGCCTCCCTGCGCGGCAGGCAGCGCCAGACCTCGGCATGGCTCGCTGCCACCGCGCTGCTCGGATCGCTGTTCCTCCTCGGGCAGTACGCGGAGTATTTCGGCATCCTGCACCCGGGACTGATCAAGGAAGGGCTCGTGCTCGGCAAGTCCTCGTACGCGAGCACCTTCTACGTCATCACCGGCTTCCACGGCGCGCACGTTCTCGCCGGCGTCATCTACATCCTCTTCGTGCTCGTCTACAGCCTTCGCGGCAAGGCCTCGACGGGCCTGGTCGAGGTGCTCGGGCTCTTCTGGCACTTCATCGATCTCGTCTGGCTGCTCGTCTTCACGCTCGTCTACCTGCTCCAGGCGACCTGACCATGACCCCCGACGCGCACGCCCCGGCGGGCACCCGCCGCTATCTCGGCATCTTCGCGGTCCAGGTGCTCCTGACCGGCGCCGCCATCGGGATCGCCATGATCCCCGGCCACCCGCACGCCATCTTCATCGCGCTCATCGCGATCATGATCACCAACGCGGCCTGGGTGGCGCTCAACTTCATGCATTTGCGCTGGGAGACTCGCGGCCTGCGCCGGATGGTCGGCATCCCGCTCGTGTTCCTCGCCGTCTACGCGATCGCACTCACGCTGGAGGCTGCATGGCGGCACCTGCAATGATGGCCGCGCTTCTGGCCTGCCCGCTCTGCGGCGGCCTCGGCTCGGGCAACGCGAGCGCCTCGGCTGGCATCGCCCTGATGATCATCCTGATGGCCGCTACGCCGTACGCGATCGCGGCCGTCGTGATCCATGCCATTCGCAAGAGCGAGGGCTAGCGCATGGACTTCCTCGGACTGCCTCACGATGCGTCGGTGAACGGTTACCGCATCGACCACCTCATCAACGAGACCAGCTTCTTCGTCATCCTCTTCTTCGTGGTCACCGCGGCGCTGATGCTCTACGCGTGCCTCCGCCACGGCGAGCGGCACCAGGCATCGTATGATCACGGCGACACCTGGAAGTCTTTTCGCTGGACCCTCGCCGTTGCCGCCGCGATCTTCCTCGTGGTGGACGGCCCGCTCCTGGTCGAGAGCCTCACCGACCTGCGCGAGGTCTTCTTTAACTTCGCTTACGCCGAGAGCCAGCCGCAGGCGGTGCGCATCGAGATCAACGCGCACCAGTGGATCTGGACCGCGCGCTACGCCGGCCCGGACGGAAAGTTCAACACCGCCGACGACATCGTGACCACCAACGACGTGGTCATCCCGCAAGGCGCGCCGGTGATCATCCAGATCACGTCCACCGACGTGATCCACTCCTTCAACCTCCCCAACATGCGCATGAAGATCGACGCGGTGCCGGGCATCGTGAACCGCATGTGGTTCGAGGCGAAGGAGACCGGTCAGTTCGACATCGCCTGCGCGCAGCACTGCGGCTCGAATCATTACAAGATGAAAGGCACTCTCACCGTCCTGCCGCGGGCCGACTACAACCGCTGGCTCGGGGAAGCTTCCGCCAACTCGTCGCGCGGCTTCGACCCCGACGACGCTGAAGCGCACTGGGGCTGGGACTGGGCCGCCTACTCGAGGATCTAGAAATGACCGCGCACAACGAGACGGGCGAGCTCCAGCCCATTCACCACGAGCCGACCAGCTTCTTCCTCAAGTACCTCTGGTCCACCGATCACAAGATGATCGCCAAGCAGTTCATGTGGGCCGGGCTCGTGTTCCTGCTCATCGGCGGAACGCTGGCGATGATGATCCGCTGGCAGTGGGCGTTCCCCGGCGCGCCGGTGCCGATCCTCGGCTCCATCCTGCTGCGCGGATCGGGCGGCGTGATCGGCCCGGCGCAGTACATGACCATCTTCACCACGCACGGTTTGATCATGATCTTCTTCGCGATCACGCCGCTGCTCATCGGCATGTTCGGGAACTTCCTCATCCCGCTGCAGATCGGCGCGCGAGACATGGCCTTTCCCTGGCTGAACGCGCTCTCCTTCTGGATGTACGCGCTCTCGCTGGTGCTCGTGATCGCCTCGTTGTTCGGCAACCTCGGCCCGGCCGGCGCAGGGTGGACGACCTATCCGCCGCTCTCGACCAACCTCGGCACGCCAGGCAGCGGGCAGACGCTGATGGTCGCGGCCGTTTTCGTGACCGGCGTCGGGTCGATCATGGGCGGCGTCAACTACGTCACGACGATCATCCGGCTGCGCGCGCCTGGCATGGACTACTTCCGGATGCCACTCACCATCTGGGGACTGTTCCTTACCGCCATCCTCAACGTGCTCTTCGTCCCGGTGCTGGGCTCGGCGGCCTTTCTGCTCCTGCTCGACAGGATGTTCGGGACGCAGTTCTTCATCGCCGGGTCAGTGACGGGCGCGCCGGCGGGCGACCCGATCATGTTCCAGCACCTGTTCTGGATCTTCGGGCACCCGGAGGTCTACATCCTGATCCTCCCCGCCTGGGGGATCATCGGCGACCTCTTCTCCTTCTTCTCCCGCAAGCCCGCCAACTTCTACCGCGGCACGGTGGGAGCGATGATCGCCGTGACCGTCCTCTCCGCGGTTGTCTACGGCCACCACATGTTCCAGACCGGCATGTCGCCGATGCTGGGCAAGAGCTTCATGGTGCTGACGCTCATCATCAGCATCCCGTCGGTGATGCTGGTGCTCAACTGGCTGCGCACCCTCTGGGGCGGATCGATCCGGCTCACCGTGCCCATGCTGTTTGCGCTCGGCACCATGTTCGTCTTCGGCGTAGGCGGGCTCACCGGTCTTTACCTCGGCGCCGTGGTCCCGGACATCTATCTGCACGACACGATGTTCGTGGTGGGCCACTTCCACTTCACCATGGCCGCCGCGTCGTTCCTCGCCACCTTCGCGGGGCTCTACTTCTGGTTCCCGAAAATGTTCGGCAAACGCCTGAACGACACCCTCGGGAAAATCCACTTCTGGATGAGCTCAGTCTTCATCACGCTCGTCTTCGGAGGCCAGCTCCTCGCCGGATACGCCGGACAGAGCCGGCGCCTGTACGACCCCTACCAATATAGCTTCCTCACCCGCCTGCACGGCCTGAACCGGTGGACGAGCTACGCCGCATTTTTGCTGCTGCTCGGCCAGTTCGTCTTCATCTTCAACTTCTTCCGCACCATGTTCTTCGTGAAGGCGAGCGGGATGGAGGCCAATCCCTGGCAGGTCAGCACGCTCGAGTGGGCCATCCCCTCGCCGCCGCCGTACCACAACTTCGACACCATCCCGATCGTGGTGCGCGGCCCGCACGAGTTCGCCAACCCGGTGGTGCTCGAGCGGCTGGGGCGCGACTGGATCGGCCAGGCCGAGGAGCTGCCCGAAGCGATGCCGGGCAGCGCGCGGAAGGCAGGCACCTGACCCCATGCAGAGCGAGGTGATTGCGCTGCGATCGCCGCGCGCGCGGACCGAGACCACCGCCTGGCTGGGCATGATCATCTTCCTCGGCTCGTGGGCGATGCTCTTCGCCGCGCTCTTCTTCGCCTATGGCGTACTGCGGTTCGGCGCCATGCAGTGGCCGCCCGCAGGCACGCCCGTACTTCCGGTGCTTCTGCCTGCGGGCAACACCTTGGTCATCCTCGCGAGTAGCGTGGCCCTCCAACTCGGCCTTGGCGCCGCGCGCCGCGGGCGGGCCTCGCTGGTCGCTCCGGCAGTCGGCGCGAGCCTCTTGCTCGGCCTGGGCTTCCTCGCGCTCCAGACCCTGCTGTGGATGCGGCTGATCGGCAGCGGGCTTCGTCCGCAGAACGGCCCTTACGCGTCGGTCTTCTACGCCTTCACCGCCTTTCATGCGGTTCACGTCGCGGGCGGTATCGTCGCGCTGGCCTGGCTGCTGATCCGGGCGCTCCAGGGAGCTTTTACTCCCGCGCGGCATCTCCACCTGCGCCTCTGGACGCTGTATTGGCACTTCGTCGGCGCGGTCTGGCTGCTCCTTTTCGTCACCCTTTTTGCGCTGTGAGGATTCCGATGCGTCTCGCGCTCTTGCTGCTCGTCGCCACCTCCTGCGCCCGTGAGGAACGGATCTTCAAGGAGCCGGTGAAGCTCGGCGGTCAGACGGTCTCCGCCGACACGCTCAACAACGGCCGCGTCGCATATCTGCAGAACTGCCGCGCCTGCCACGGCGACAACGGCGACGGCAAAGGCCCGGCGGCGCTGGCCATGCGCCCGCCTCCGCGCAATTTCACGCAGGGGTCGTTCAAGTTCGCCGGCGTGCTCGACCAGAAGCTGCCGCGCGATGAAGACCTGGTGCGCATCGTCCGCCAGGGACTGCATGGCACCGGCATGCTGGGCTGGGAGGTGCCCGATCAGAAGCTTCTGGAAATCATCCAGTACATCAAGACGCTGTCGCCCAAATGGCAGGAGGATGACGCGGTCGGCGTGGCGGTCACCATCGCGCCGGATCCCTGGAAAGAAGCGAAGAGGGAAGAAGCCGTCGCGCGCGGAAAGGTCCTCTACCATGGCTTCGCGCAGTGCCTCGGCTGTCACCCGGGATATGCGACGAAGCAGGAAATTTACGACGCTGGGAAGGCAACGCTCGGGTCCGGTACCACCGACTTCCGCGACCATATGTACTTGCCCGAAATCAAGGACAGCGAATACGGCGTGAAGATCCTGCCGCCCGATTTCCTCTTCAATGAATTGCGCTCGGTCAATCGAGACACGGAGCTGCCGGATCTCTATCGGATCCTGGTCGCCGGCGTGACCGGCGCCGCGATGCCAGCCTGGAATCCGATGACCCTGCCCAACAAGGAGGCCGATATCTGGGCGCTGGCGTATTATGTGCGCTCACTGACGCTGCTCAAGGGCACGCCGGGCGCCGAGGAGCTGCACCAGAAGCTGGCCTCGCAGAACGACTTCGTCCCGCCGCCGGAGGCCGCACAGTAGGCGCAGCGGCGGAACGAGGCGCGGCTACTTCACCTTGCCATCGAACTCCGCCTTGCCGCCCGCGGCCACCGTCACCGGCTCGCTGAGCGGACCGGCGGCCTGGTGCCAGGTGGCGATGGTGTAGCTGCCGGCCGGGACGTCCTTGATCTCGTAGCTGCCGTCGTCGCCGGTGAGCGCATAGTAAGGATTGCTGGCCACGAAGATACCGCCGGTCATGAAGTTGTGGACGTCGCACTTGAGCTGTTCGCCACCGGGCTTGTCCAGCTTCTTGGTGAGCACCAGCCCCGGCTGCGGCGGCACGGCGAAGTTGATGACGGTCGAGCCCGCGAGTAACGAGTGCACGTTGTGCAGCACCGGATCGCTGCTCTTGACTTGCAGCGTCGAGTGGAGCGGCACCACCTGCACCATGGGCTCATAGTGACAGTCCTTCTGGTCGAGCACCGGCTTCATGTCGCCGGTCATCTTCTTGCCGGTCTTGATGTCGGAGAGATAAACGACCACGTTCTTCACGCCGCCGCCCGGCCCCACGATGAACGTCTCGTCGTCGCGCGAAGTCCCGCAGACCTTGGGGTCCTTGTTCGTGGCGATCTTCTTCGCCGCGGGAGGCTTGCCGTTGTAGGTGATCTTTCCCGAGATGGTCCCGCCGTTGCTGACCGGGCTTTCGGTGTATTGCGCTGCCGCCGGCAACGAAAGGAGTAGTGCCGCAGAGAGAAGAAGCGATCGCATTCGTGATCCTCCAGGGTGATTGACAGGGAATTGTAACGGCGCCGGAACCTTCTTCATCTTGAATAAAATTGCGCTCCGTCGAACTGAGTGCACCCGGGCAAGGTGCACGGCCCGCGGATAGCCAAATGCAGACCGGCTTTCAGCCGGCGGCATTCAACGCCCGGAGTATGTGCGCGACGACCTCGTCCACGCCCACTCCGTGCGTGCACTGCGCGAAGACCGTCGGGCCGTCTCCGCGCATCCGCCTGGCGTCGCGGGCCATCACCCCGAGGTCCGCGTTCACGGCGGCAGCGAGGTCGGTCTTGTTGATCACCAGCAGGTCCGACTGCGTGATGCCCGGCCCGCCCTTGCGCGGCACCTTGTCGCCGCCCGCGACGTCGATGACGTAGATGGTGTAATCAGCCAGCTCGCGGCTGTACTGGGCGGCGAGGTTGTCGCCGCCGCTCTCGACGAAGATCAGCTCAGGATGGACCGTCTCCATCAGCTCCTCGATCGCGAGCAGGTTGTGGCTGATGTCCTCGCGGATGGCGGCGTGTGGGCAGCCGCCGGTCTCCACCGCGCGGATTCGCTCCTGCGGCAGCGCCTGGTTGCGCAGCAGGAACTCGGCGTCCTCGCGGGTAAAGATGTCGTTGGTCACCACGCCGAGCGATCGCTCGGCGCGGAGCGCGCGACAGAGCGCAAGGAGCAGCGCGGTCTTGCCGCTGCCCACGGGACCACCGATGCCGACGGTGAAAGCGCGCGCCTGGTAGTCGCGGCGCAGCGGCTCGTCCCGCTCGTGGAAGTGGCCCGGCTCGTCGTGGTCGTCGTGGCCCATTGCTCACTGGCTCAAGACAGGAAGAGGCGCGAGTAGAGCTGATCGTGCGTGGCCTGCAGGAGGTCTTCGAGCGGCGCGGTCTGCTGCGGGTCTCGCAGCGCCGCGCAAGCGTGCAGCGCTTCTTCCAGCGAGGGTGCGAGCTGCGCTTGCAGCGCCTGCGCCTGGTGCGTTCCCGCGAGCGCGAGCCGCACGGCCGCGCTGACGGCGCCCCGGAGCGTGCCGAAGAGCAGCAGCCGCTGCATCTCCTCGAGGCCCAGGC
This sequence comes from Deltaproteobacteria bacterium, assembly GCA_025358085.1. GTDB lineage: Bacteria > Myxococcota > Myxococcia > Myxococcales > 40CM-4-68-19 > JANYKT01. The sequence goes on from JANYKT010000132.1 coordinate 31,953, forward strand.
CCAGCCGCCGCGAAAGCGCGCCAAAGAGCGGCGCGTGGTGGCGCCGCAGCGTCCGCGTCTCCTCGCGCAGTCCTTTCGTCTCGGGAAATGCGAGCGCGCAGGTCTGCAGCAAGGCGCGACCCTGCTGGCGGCTGGCTCGGTTGGCGACGTGATTGGCCAGGAATGCCTCGGCGCGGGCGTCAAGCCGGGGCAGCTGGTCCGGGTTCTCGTGCGCGGCAGAGGCCAGCGGGAGCGCGGCGTGGGCGGCCTGCCAGATGAGATCGCGCAGGAAGCGCGGAAGGTCCCGGACTTCGCCTGCCTGCGCCGCGGCCTCGAGGCCGGCGGAGTGTGCGAACCCGCCCGAAGGGAACGCGGAGTCGGCAAGCTGGAGGAGCAGCCAGGACATTTCGAGCGAACCTCCTTTTGAGTCACCCGCCGCCGGGGCGGGGTGCTGCCCAGCGCGACGCTTGCACGACTTGTACATCCCCCGATATCTCCAGGCCAGGCTGGACACGCGCTCGATCGCCGCGGCAGGTCGCTAGCGCGGCTCCCTCACGATATCCGGAAACGAAGCGCCCTGGCTAGAAGAGCGAGTACCGCTGGGCGAGAGGCAACACCGTCGCGGGCTCGCAGGTGAGAAGCTCGCCTTCGGCGCGGACCTCGTAGGTCTCGGGGTCGACCTGCATGCGCGGCAGTGCATCGTTGAGCTTCATGTCACGCTTGCCGAGCGCGCGGCAGCCGCGCACGCCGAAGAGCCGCTTGCGCAGTCCGCGGACCGTTCCTTCCTCGAGCGCGCGGCGCGACACGAAGGCCACGCTGGTGGCGCCGGAGGCTCCGAACATGGGGCGCATCGACAGCGGCTGCGGGGTCGGAATGGACGCGCCCGCATCGCCCATCTGCGCCCAGGCGATGAACCCGCCCTTGATGACGAGCTCGGGTCGCGCGCCGAAGAAAGCCGGCCGCCAGAGCACCAGATCGGCGAGCTTGCCCACCTCGATGGAGCCCACCTCGGAGGCGAAGCCGTGCGCGATGGCCGGATTGATGGTGTACTTGGCGATATACCGCCGGATACGAAAGTTGTCCGCGGGCGAGGGGCCGGCTCCGGCGCCTGGTCCGGCTCCGATGAGCACCCCGCGTTGCTGGCGCATCTTGTGCGCGGTCTGCCAGGTCCGGGTGATCACCTCGCCGACGCGGCCCATGGCCTGGCTGTCGCTCGACATCATGCTGATGGCGCCGAGGTCGTGCAGGATATCTTCCGCGGCGATGGTCTCGGCCCGGATGCGGCTCTCGGCGAACGCCACGTCCTCGGGGATCTCGCGGTCGAGGTGGTGACAGACCATCAGCATGTCGAGGTGCTCGTCGAGGGTATTGATGGTCAGCGGCCGCGTCGGGTTGGTCGAGCTGGGCAGGACGTTGGGCTCGCCGCAGACGCGCAGGATATCGGGAGCGTGGCCGCCCCCCGCGCCTTCCGAATGATAGGTGTGGATCGTCCGGCCCTTGAAGGCTTTGATCGAGTCGTCCACGAAGCCCGACTCATTCAAGGTGTCAGTATGAATCGTCACCTGGACATCTTCGGCATCGCCGATGGCTAAACAGCAGTCGATGGCCGCGGGAGTGGTTCCCCAGTCTTCGTGCAGCTTGAGGCCGATGGCGCCGGCGCGGATCTGATCGACGAGGCCGGCCGGCAGCGAGCTGTTTCCCTTGCCGGTGAAGCCGATGTTCAGCGGAAGGGAATCGCACGCCTCCAGCATGCGCGCGAGGTTCCAGGCGCCGGGCGTACAGGTGGTGGCATTGGTGCCGGTGGCTGGGCCCGTCCCTCCGCCCACCCAGGTAGTGATGCCGCTCGCCAGCGCCTCGGGCGCCTGCTGCGGCGAGATGAAGTGGATATGCGAATCGACCCCGCCGGCGGTGAGGATCAGTCCCTCGCCGGCGATGGCCTCGGTAGTGACACCGACCACCATCCCCTTGGTGACGCCGTTCATGATGTCGGGATTGCCAGCCTTTCCAATTCCGACGATGCGTCCATGCTTGATTCCGACGTCGGCCTTGTAGATACCGGTGAAGTCCAGGATCAAGGCGTTGGTGATCACGCAATCGAGCGCCTCTGCGTCGCTCGAGCCTGCGTGCTGGCCCATGCCGTCGCGCAGCACCTTGCCGCCGCCGAACTTGCACTCATCCCCGTAATGGGTCAGGTCGCGCTCGACCTCTGCGATCAGGTCGGTATCGCCGAGCCGCACGCGGTCTCCCGTGGTCGGACCATACAAGTCGGCGTAATGGCGCCGGTCGATTTGCCGGCTCACTTCACACCCGCTGCACTGGCGCGGCCGGCCTCGGTGACCGGTCCGGAGGAGAACGCATTGCCGCCCCGGACGATGCGCGCCCCGCCCAACTCGACGAGCGCGACCGTCTTCGCTTCGCCCGGCTCGAAGCGGACGGCGGTGCCGGCCGGAACATCGAGCCGCATCCCGTAAGCCGCGCCGCGATCGAACGACAGCGCGCGATTGGTCTCGTGGAAGGGATAGTGGCTGCCGACCTGGATGGGACGGTCTCCGAGGTTGGTTACCGGCAGCTGCAGCGTCGCGCGGCCGGCATTGAGGGTCAGCTCCCCGGGGGCGGCGATGACCTCGCCGGGCTGCGGCTCGTCTTCGGGCAGCGCGAACGGCGTCGCGGGAGGCGGCAGAAAGCTGCCGTACAGCGCCAGCGCGAGATCGCCCTGCGTCAGCGCGATCGGGTGGTGGACGGTCACGAGCTTGGTGCCGTCCGGAAAAGTTCCCTCGACCTGCACCTCGGCGATCAGGCCGGGCACGCCCGCCATCACCTGCGCGCGGCCCAGGATGCGGCGGCCCAGGTCCATCAGCTCGGCGACGCGGCGGCCGTCGCGAATGAGCTCGAGCAGCACCGTGGCGATCAGCGCGACCGCTTCCGGATAGCTGAGGCGCAGCCCGCGCGCGAGCCGCTTTTGCGCGAGCGTGCCCGCGCCGTGCAGCACGAGCTTGTCGATCTCTCTCGGGGTCAGGTGCATGGCGCGAACTTAGGCTCGCCTCGCGAAGCGGTAAAGCGGGGCCTGGCGTCAGGCGCGGCGCGCGAAAGGGTCGTCCCCAAGCAGAGCGGGCAGGGCGAAGAAGAGCTCGCGGATACGAGCGGCCGCGACCTGGACGGAAACGGCGGCGAGGCGGACCAGCGCGCCACCCTGGACGGGGCTCCCGGCCTCGACGATTTGCGCGCCACGCGCGACCGGCGCCGCGGCAATGCGGGCGAGCGCGGCGGCCGCCCCGGACTCCAGCAGCGGCCCAAGCAGGAGCACCGTAGCGAGACAATCGAAGCGGCCGAGCCGCTCGGAAAGCGGGCCGTGCGCGGCGTCGAGCAGCAGCGCTTCGTCGAGGACTGTGAGAGGACCGCGGTCGATGCGCAGCGCGCTGTGATAGCGCGAAAGGGCCCAGCGGCCGTCGCGCGCGACGCGGCCCGCGGTGACGCAGTCGACCAGCGCCAGCGAGGAGCCCGCGGCCATGTCCACCCGCGTGCGCTGCTCGTGGCGGCTGCCGGCGAAGCACGAGGTCGGATCGGGAAGGATCGCGAGCAGCGAGCCTTCGGAAAGTGCGACCTCGAGCGACACCTTCGACGCGAGCGAGGACCGATAGATGCGCGTCGAGCCCTGCGACGAGAGCACCGCGCGCGCCGCTGGGCCGACCGTCGCTCGCAGCCGGATCTCGTCGCCCGCGAGCAGGCCTCCGCCGAGCGTGGTCGTATAGGCCCAGGCGCCGTCGCCGTGATTGCGCGGCGTCAGGAGGCGCAAGGGCGCGATAGCGAACGCGCTCCGCACCACGGTGCGGTGGCCGGAAAGCTCGAAGGCGAGGCGTGATTCCATCATGCGGGACCCACCTGGCCCGTTCCGTGAGGTTATCCGAAGAAGAAGGCGGTCAGGCCGCCATCGATGGAGACGGTCTGCCCGGTCACATATCGCCCGGGCTCGCCGCAAAGAAATGTCACCAGCGGCACAAACTCCGCGGGCGTGTTGGCCGTGATCCCCTCGGCGGCAACCTCGCTGGCCAGCGACTCGAGCGCCGCCGCCACCGCGCTGAGCAACGCGACGTCCTATCGCCGCGCGAGGAGCGCAAGGCGCTGCTGAAGACCCGCGGCCCGCTCCACGCGGAGGCCGATCTGGCGGTAGACACCTCGAAGCTCGGCGTCGACGGTTCGGTGAGTACGATTATTTCTTCGTTCGATCGAGACGCGAACCAGCCCGACGGTACAGGGGTTTTCCGGTAATTCCGTTGAGGCTGTTTCCGTTAGCGATAAAATTGTACTGTAATAAGGCAATAAATGTGTAAGTCTGTTTGGTATCAAGTAGTGTTAAGTGGTACATGACAATCAAGTCGGGCCCGGGGGGGACCATGAATCTATATGCGAGGCTTCTTTTCGTTGGCGTGCTTTGCGCTTCGATGTCGGCGCAAGCGATTCCACTGTTCGCGCGGAAGACCGGAATGGCCTGCACTTCTTGTCATGAGGTCTGGCCGCGCCTGACGGACTTTGGACAGCTCTACCGCGACCGCGGCTTCCGGCTCGCGCGAGGACGCGATGCTCCTACCGAGCAGGATCCTTCCTATTGGCCAATTTCATTCCGCACAGCCGCGGGGTACCAGTTCCTCCGGCAGGCGCTCCAGAGCACCGACGCCGGAACGACGGTCGCGCAGACCGGCTCGTTTGGTTTCAGCGGGCTCGACATCCTCACCGCGGGGACGCTGGGCGACAAGCTCGGCTTTCTGGTTGTCTACACGCCGGGGCTCGGCGGCGCCGGATTTGGACTCGCCCCGCAGGGTGGCGATCTCGAGTCCGCATGGGTGACGGTCATCGAGCCTTTTGCGACCAGCTGGGTCAACCTCCGCGTCGGAAAGCACGCGCTCGACCAGCCTGTCGACGAGCATCGCACGCTGACGCTCACACAAGGATATGGAGTTTATCACTTCCACCCGCAGGGGAGCGCGTCGCCGTTCGAGGTCGGACGCAACCAGACCGGGCTCGAGGTCTGGGGACTTTCGGAGGTCGGCCGCCTGCGGTACTCGGTCTCCTTGTTCAACGAGAATGGGGCCGCGTTTTCCGGTCACGTGTTCAGCTCGCCGACGGTTTGGGGCCACGTGCAGGGCTTACAGCACTTCGACAACGGGCTGCTGGTCGCGGTCAAGGGCGGACTCTTCGGCGCGGTCGGATTCCACCCGATCCAGCAGGACTCCCTCACGGCACAGGGCGGGGCGCCGGTCCCGGTGGTGGGAACGGCGCGCGACCTGCGCTCGTTCCAAAGGCTCGGTGCCGAGCTGCACCTGCGGCTCTTCAGCAATGCGAAGCCGCTCACGTTGACGGGTGTCGTCTTCACCGCGAGCGAGGATGCACAGCTCTCGCAGGGGCCCACGGGGGCGCCGCAGAACGCGACCTGGCTGGGCGGGTTCGGCGAAATCACCTGGACGCCGGCGCTGTTCTTGACCGGGCTGCTGCGCGTCGAGCGAATTCGCACGCTCAATCCGGGCGATTCACAATCGCTGGCGGAGCTGGGTGACCAGACCATCATCACCGCCGTGCTGCGCAGCACCTTCGACATCGCCAACCGGAATGGCTTTGCGCTCCAACTCGAGGCCAGCCGCTCCACCACACGGGTCCTGGGCGCCAGTCCTCCAGTGACGACCGTCCTCGCCGCAGTCGACTTCGCTTACTAGGAGACGCCATGACGAACAACGCAAAGCTATCTGCCATGCTTCTTCTTCTGGCCGGCGCGGCCGTCGCAGCGGGGAGTGAGCCGCGGCCGATCGACACATCGAAGGCCGATCGCGGGCGGGACGTCTACGGACGCTATTGCATCTCCTGCCACGGCGGCGATGGGGACGGTCGCGGCTATTCCGCGCATTGGCTCGATCCGGCGCCGCGGGACTTCACAGGCGCGGTCTTCAAGTGGCGCAGCACGCCCTCCGGCGCCTTGCCGTCTGAAGAAGATATCCTGCGGACGCTGAAGGGCGGCCTCTATCATACGAACATGCCACCCTGGGCCGTGCTCGGGGAGCGTGACCTGCGCGACGTGGTCGAGTATCTGAAGACCTTCTCTCCACGCTGGCGGAACGAGCCGGTGCCAACCGCGATCGTCATTCCGCTGGAGCCTCCGGACACGAGGGAGTCGCGTGCGGCGGGCGCGGAGGTCTACAAATCTTCCGGCTGCGCGAACTGCCACGGAGAGCAGGGCAAGGGCGACGGCCCTTCGGCGGCGGAGCTGAAAGACGACTGGGGACATCGCATCGCGCCATTCGACATGACGCGCAGCGAATTTCTCAAGTGCGGTGGCTCGCCCAAGGACGTCTACCGCGTCCTCATGACTGGCCTCAACGGCACGCCGATGCCCTCGTTCGCCGACCAGTTGAAGGCAGAGGAGGCATGGCAGCTCGTCCACTTCGTCCGCAGCGTCGTCAGGCCGGATTCGCCGATCAAGCCCGCGATCGTGCAACGCTGACCGCACGGTGCTGTTGCTGCAACCGGAGTTGCCGGCGGAATCGCTCGTCCGATCGCCTTCCTCCTCGTGCACGACCATGGCGCGACCCCGTGCCATCGCCAGCGCATGAGCCTTGGTACTACGACCCTTGACATCACGCGCATCGGACCCGGCGTCGGGCTACTGGCAGTCGTTGTGCAGCAGGCCGGGCGCCGGGGGGGCGGTACCCGTGGACGTGTATCGGCGCGCGCTCACGCTGGCCTTGACCCAGTGACGCAAGCAACGGCAGCAAAGGTGAGCTCTCTTGTTCGTCACTTCGCCGTCACAGCGTCCTTCGTCGTCGGGCTCGACGGATCGTCGTAGCGCCGGCTGGCCGCCAGCGCCCGGTCCGCAAACTTGCCGGCATCTGCGATCTGGCCCGCTGCAGCGAGAGCGTCGGCATGGATACGCCACAGGTAGGGCTCGATGCGAACGTCGTGCAGGCCCACGATCCCTTCGAGTGTCTTCACCGCCTCGGCGCTCGCCACCAGCGCGGCAGCGGCATCGCCGCGGGCCAGCAAAAGGCGCGCCTGGTCGCCGTGGGCCAGCGCCACGGGAGCCAGGTTGCGGCCGCGGGCATGGGCGAAGACTTCGCGGAACTGCTCCGCTGCGCCGGCAAGTTCGCCCTGAGAGAGGAGGAACCGGCCCCAGCGCTCGCGGGCCGCAAGCGCCGCGCTCGACTCAACCGGGTCCCTGGCGATGGTTTCGTCGAACGACGCCTTAAGCACGCGCCGCGCGTCCTCAACACGACCGGCGCGGTCGTAGGCGTCGCCGAGAGTCAGGCGCACCCGGCGCAGGTCGAACTCGCGGATGGGCCGCTCGCGGTGGCTCTGCTCGGCCTTCTCCAGCAGCGGTATGGCCTCTTCCTCCCTGCCCTCGGCAGCGAGGCAGGAGGCGTACAGCTCGCGCGCCACCAGGGCATAGGCGTTGTCGCGCGAACCGGCAGGTATCTTCCCCAGCGCTGACTCGAACAGACGGTGCGCCCGCTCGCGGTCGCCGCGCAAGTGGACGAAGCGGGCATGGTCGGCGGCGCGAAGCCAGTAGGTGAAATGCCCTTCGCCCAGCGTCTTGCGGATGAGCTCGAGCGCCTGCAAATAGACGCGGTCGGCGCCGTCAGCATCGCCCAGCTCTGCCAGCGTGCGCGCCAGATTGGCATAGGTGCGTCCGAGCGCGGGGGAGGTGTGCGAGCCGGCCAACTCGAAGGCGGCGATGGCCGCCTCATACACCTGCCGGGCCCGGGCGAAGTCCTCCTCCTGCGCATAGAGATAGGCGAGGAAGCCGAGCGCTTGCGCGCGGTTGATGTTTTTCGGGTCGAGCCGATCATACAGCTCGACGGACCTCCGCAGCGCGTCCTTGCGTGCCTCCACCGAGCCCGCCTCGGCCTTGAGCGCCTGCTCCTTGGCAAACCACCACTCCGCGCGCTGCACGCTCTGCTCGTGCCCGCCGGCCCGGATGAGGCGGTCGGCCTCGTCGAGAAAGCGGTTGGCCTTGGCATAGTCCTGCCCCAGGACGATGGCGCCCCAGGCGTCGGAGAGGACGCTCTCCACCACCACGGGGTGCGTCTCGCCGAAATACTTGCGCGCCAACTCCTTGCGCTGCGCCAGCAGGCCCTTGAAGCGCTTCTCATCATCGAACTCGGCGTAGATGTCGGAGACCACTCCCAGGAGCTCGAGCTGCGTCGCTGGGTCTGCGGCGAAATCCAGGGCGATGCGTTCGGCGCTCAAGTCGAGCAGTTCCTTGGCGGTGATTTGCCCCCGCGGCCGTTCGGAGGCGATGCGCGGATCGCTGGCGCGAAACACGCTGATGAGAAAGTCCTTGGTGACGATGGCGCGCGCCATCTCTCGCCTCGCCTTGGCAGCCTGCCAGGCGACGCCGGCCACGCCGAGCGCCAGGCTGAGGGTCAAGGCGACCACGCCCGCGACCAGCCGGCGGTGGCGCCGCACGAGGCTTCCCAGGATGTACAATCGGCCGTCGCCCCGGGCGTTCACCGTGTCGCCACGCAAGCTGCGCTCGAGGTCGAGCCGGAGCGCGTCGACGCTCTGGTAACGCTGAGCGGGCTCCCGGCACAGACATTTTGCGACGATGGCATCGAGATCGCCGGTCAGGCGCTTTGCCGGCACCGGCGCGCCTGGCAGGTCCGCGGCGCGGCTCGGCACAGGAGCGGGTGCATCGAAAGTTGCCCGCAATCCCACCGCCAGCGGATACCCCGCCTGCGCCCTGGCGCGCTGGTTCGTCAACAGCTCGAAGAGCAGCAGGCCCAGAGCGTAGACGTCGGTGCCGGTGGTGATCGCCTCGCCAGCCAACTGCTCGGGCGCGGCGTAGTCGGGAGTGAAGAGGTTCATCGTCGGCGCAGTGGCCCTGCCGCCGCTGCTGCTGCCGGAACATGCTCCGACCAGCCGGGCAACGCCCGAGGGAGTCAGCACCCCGGCCGGCCCGAGAGGGACCGGCGAATCGAGCAGCTTGGCGATGCCGAAGTCGAGCAGTCGGACGCGGCCGCTGGCGTCCACCAGGATATTGGCCGGCTTCAGGTCGCGATGCACAATCAGGTTGCGGTGCGCGTGAGTCACCGCCTCGCAGACCTGGAGGAAGAGGCGCAAACGGTCTTGAAGAGAGGAGGCGCGAGCGCGGCTCCAGTTGGTGATCGTCTCCCCGACGATGTATTCCATCACCGCGTAAGGCTGGCCCGAGGACGTGACGCCGCCGTCCAGCAGATGGGCGATGCCGGGGTGGTCGAGCCGCGCGAGGATCTGGCGCTCGATCTGGAAGCGCTTGAGCAGCTGCGCCGACTCCTGCCAGAGGAGCTTGAGGGCCGCCCGCTGCTCGAACTGGCCGTCGGCGCGCTGGGCCTCGTACACCTCGCCCATGCCGCCGCGGCCGATCAGGCGCAGCACCCGCCAGGGTCCCAGACGAGCGCCGGCGGCCAGCGAGTCCAGCGCGGACCCCGTGCTCACGACGGTCGCTGAACGCGAGAGGAAATCGCCGCCGCTGTCTGCCGCGGCCAGGAGCGCCTCGAGCTCTGCCCGCACCGCGGGGTCGAACGTGGCCCAATCGAGCTGCTGTCGTCTCTCCGTCTGCGGCAGATCGACGGCGTCGGCGAAGAGCGTCTCGACCTGCGACCACTGGGCGGCGGTGAGGCTCATGCAGGTGCTCCAGACGCGCGCTGTCTACCCCAGATCTATCGGGCCTTCACGGCAACGTCGCGATCAGCAGCTCGAAGCCGGTCTGGAGCAGCAGTCGCTTGGGTCCCAGGACGGCGATTCCGAACACAATGGGGACCGCGGGATTCGCTCCCAGCGTGGTCGCGCCCCTCGGGATGAGCAACGTGCTCGTGCCACCGGCCGGGACCATCTTCAGACCAGCGACGTCGCCGTAGTACAGGGTTCCTGCGGCATCGACGGCCAGGCCACCGGTGTAGACGACGCCTGTCACCCGCGACACGTCGAGACCGTCGGCCGACACGCGGCGGATGGTGTTGGCGTCGCCGACATAGAGTGTTCCGTCGGGTGCCAAAGCGAGCGCGCGGGGAGACTGAAAGCGCGCCGTTGCGACCGGCCCGTCAATGTCGCCCGCCTGGCCGGTCACGCCGGCGTAGGTGGTGACGTTGCCCGCGACATCGATGCGTCGGATCGCGAAGTGATCGCTGACGAAGACATTTCCGCCCGACCCGACGGCGATGCCCTGCAGTTCATAGAAGCGCGCCGTGGTCGCGCTGCCGTCGTTGTTGCCGAAGTCGGTCCTCGAGCCGGCCAGGAAGGTCACGGCATTGTCCGTGCCGATCCGGCGCACGCCGTAGTTGTCGGTTACGTAGAGCACGCCGGCGGGATCGCTGGCGATCGGTCCGATGTTGGTGAACTGCGCTTCGTTCGCCGTGCCGTCGACCGCGGCCTGGTGACCTCCCGAGAGCCCGGCGATCAGGGAGACGTCGCCGCTCGGCGCGATCCGGCGCACCAGGTCGGTCCCGTAGTCGGCGATCACCACGTTGCCCGCCGGCTCGACAGTCACTGCCTGGCGCGTATCGGGGCCCATCACGATCGGCTCCAGCGCCAGCGTGCCGGTGCCTGCGGAAGTCCACGCGACGCCGGGCGCCGTAGTCGCGATTGTCCTGACCACGCCCGTCGTGCTGATGCTGCGCACGGAATGATGGTCACCCACCATATAGCCGCCGCCCGACATGTTGGCGATGCCGGCGACGGCGTTCAGCTGGCCCTTTCCCGGCGCCCCGTCCAAATAGCCGCCCAACGTGAAGGTGCGCGTACCAGCCAGGGTCGAGACGACGCCGGTGGTGGTGTCGATCTGACGCAGCAGACCTCTTTCGTCGCTGACGACCAGCGTCGTGCCGCGCAGAACGATGGCGACCGGAAAGGGGATCACGGCGGTGTCGCCGGGGCCGTCAGGAGGGGTCGAGGAATTCGTGCCGTTGCCCGCGAGCGTGCTCACGTCTCCGGCGCCGCCGCCGCCGCCGCGCGTGATGCGGCGCACCCGCAGATTGCCGAAATCGGCGACGAACACCTCGCCGCTCGCGGCCACGGCCACGCCCTTTGGCAAATTGAATTGCGCGGCCGCCGCCATCCCGTCGGAGAAGCCGAGGCTGCTGCCGGCATAGGTCGTGACCACGCCCGCCGTCGTCACCCGTCGGATGCGGTGGTTGCCGAAATCGCCGACGTAGAGGTCTCCGTCGGGGCCAAGCGCAATGCCGACCGGCGAGTTGAAGCGGGCGGCGCTGCCGTTGCCGTCCGCCGAACCGCTCGCGCCTGGGGAGCCGGCGATGGTGCTCACCGTGCCGTCGATCGCGATCTTGCGGATGACGTGATTGCCGGTGTCGGTCAGATAGAGGACTCCCGCCCCGTCTTGTGTGAGCCCTTGCGGCGCGTTGAAGCGGGCAGTCTCCGCGGTGCCGTCGGCGAACCCCGCCGGCGAGCCGCCACCCGCCACGGGCGTGATCGTCGAGAGGTCGGCGCTGAGCCGCTTGAGGCGGTTGAGCGTGATGAAGGTGAAGCTGCCCGCCGCGTCCTGCACGATCCCGGTGACGCTCGGCGCCTCCGCGTTATCGCGCAGGCCCGTGATCGGGAGCGCGGCGAGCATGGCCGCCGGCGGCGCGGTGACGGTCAGGAGCGCGGTGTTGCTCGTCGCGGCGGACAGTCCGCTGCAGCTCAGCTGCGCCCGGAATTGCGCACCGTTGTCGGTGGCGGCGGAAACGAAGGTGGTCGTTGCCGCGGTGGCGCCGGCAAGGTCGGTCCAGATCGACGTGCCGGGAGCGTCGCGCTGCCATTGAATCGCCAGCGCGCCGGAGCTGCAGGTGGCAGCCACCGTGAAGCTCGCTGTCGCACCGGCGACGAAGCTGACATCGGCGGGCTGCGCCGTGATGCTGAGCACCGGTGCGGCCAGCGAGACGGTGAGCGTCGCCGACATGCTGGTGGCGGTGCCGGCTGGGTTGGTGACGATTACATTGAAGGTCGCGCCGCTATCGTTGGCGACGGTCGCGTCCGTCGTGTAGCTCGCGCTGGTCGCGCCCGCGATCGCATTGCCGTTCCGCTGCCATTGATACTCCAGCGGCGCGCTGCCGGAGGCGACCACGTTGAACGTCGCTGTTTGCCCGGCGACGACGCTGACATCGGCGGGCTGCGTTGTCAGCACTGGCGGATTGGGACCCTCCCAGGTCATGGTGTACCCGACGCTCGGGAGCTGCAATGGGGGCGCGGCCCCGACGGCGTTGGTGCGCATCACTTGTATCAGGTACTGCGACCCCGGCACCGCGCTGCCCAGGGAGAGCCGAGCAACGTAGGACTGGCCAGTGAAGGTCGGTTCGCCCACAGCCAGCGCGCTGCCAGTGAGGTCGAGCAAGGACAGTTGCAGCGACTCCCGGGCGGAGAGGTCGAGCGCCGTGTACGAGGCTGAATGCGTGAACATGTACCCGTCGTAGCGGTCGGTGAACCTCCCCACGATGGGGTCGCCGGGATGCACGACCTGGTAGACGCGATCGTGGACCGGACCGTCGCCGCCGCGAGCGCTGACCCCGGCGCTGAAGTCGTAGTGACCCGTCGCGCCCGGCGTGCTCGGGACGACCTTGACGTAAAACGTTCCGACGGGGACGTTGCCGAACTTTGGATTGGACCCGCAGGTAGCGTCGCTCGCTACCGACGCGCCCACCTGCGTTGCGGACTGATCGTAGAGCGTCAGGGTCAATGGGACATCCGTCGATCGAATGCCAAAGCCGGCAGAGCTGGTGAGGTACCGGTTGGTGATGCTGCCTGGGCTGTCGAAGCGATACCAGTCCACGTCCCCCGTCGTGATGGTCGCCGATCCCGAGGCGCCGGAACCGAGGTTGGTGGCGAGGTCGATTCGATCGTTTGGCTCGTAGGAGTCCGGGCTGACGGGAAAGATGAACGTGTCTTCCGCTGTCCAGCTGAGGTCGTAGGCGTTGGTCCGGCCGGACACCTTCAAGAAATAAGTTCCCGCCGGAACCTCGTAGGCGGCAAACAGCCCGTTCTTGCTGGTGCGCCAGACGTACTGTTCGAAGCGGCCGCAGGCGCCGGCCTGTGCAGCCAAGCCGTAGCCGTCGCCCAGGGTGACCCTCCCGAGCGATTCCATGAACGCGAGGTTGATACTGACGTTGGTCGTCTTGGTGAAGGACAGGCGAAAATAGTCCTGGTCGCTGTCGGTGTCGAGGTTGAGGTTTTTGTACATGCCGGGATCGATGGGGCGCGCCGCCGCTTCCGAGTTGTTCGGCTCGAACGCATCTTTCACTCCGGCGATGCCCTCGGCGGCCTTGCGCACGGCGGCGTAGGCATCGACATACCTGGTCACCGGACTCGCGCCGGGATGTGCCGTGTCGGTGAGCAACTGGGCCACTTGATCTCCGGTCAAGTCCGGCGCGATCGCCTTCACCATCGCGGCCACGCCGGCGACGAACGGGGTCGCGGCGCTGGTCCCGCTGTGTTTTTGCGGAGAAGCCGGACCGGCGCCGTCGTTGTCCGTCGGGGCGGGCGACGACATGGTCGGTATGTCGGTCGGGGCGAACAGCCGAACCGGGCCACCGACATTCGAGTACGCCTTGCGCGTCGCGACGTCGTCCTCCAGCGCGCCCACGCAGAGCACGTGGTCGTCGAGGCACGGGTGCACGAAGTGGGGGGCCCCGACGTCGTACCCATTCCCGGCGGCGTCGCCGTTGCCGGCCGCGGCGATGAAGACAGCCTTGCTTCCATTGTTGACCGCGTCATCGATGGGCGTGAACAGCCGGTCGAAGATGCGGCACAGCTTGTTGCAGTCTCCGCCGAAGCTCATCGATACAACGTCCGCTCCCCACGCCGCGGCCGTTCGGATAGCGCGGTTCCGCTGCGCAGTCGACCCGTTAAACTTGAGCAAGATGGGGTCGCCCACCTGCCCTCCGACGCCTGCTGCACCCGAGTGGTTGGAGATCAATCCAATGGCGACGCCGGCCGAGTTGTTGCCATGCCAGAAGCAGCTGCTGTTGCCGCTGCAGTTGTTGGGGTTCGGCCCGTCAGCGATCGCCGTGTCCCCGTTGAAGTTGTACTGGGCTGGATTGGCCGGGAGGTCGGTGTCGGTTCCCCGAGGGTTACCCGTCGTGTCGAGCCAGAAGCCACCATCGATGATGGCAACGCGCACCCGTCGGGTGATGCCGCGCGCCGACAGGAACTGCCAGGCCAAGGTGACGTTGGACTGACTTCCGCTGGTCCAGAAGCGCGACCAGTCTGGCGTAGCGGTGAAGGCATCCAGGTAGTTGCCACCCGGAACGGGGCGCTCCTCCGTCGAGAGCAGGATCGACGGGAAGTCTTGCGGATGCTCGAGGCGGTCCGGCGCAGCGTTGAAGCCCGCCGCCGTCGCGCTCGTGACCGCGGCCATCGACCGCAGGGCATCGTCTGAGGAGAACTCGACCGTTCCTCCCAGTCCCATGGCGGCGGCATCGGTGGCGAAGGTGCCCGTGCTCACGGCGGCGGTGTTGATGCGCACCAGGTAGGACTGCGCCTGACGCTGGGCGGCGGTGAGCGAGACGCCGAGCGAAGCGGGCGGCTCAGGGACCGAGTCGTCGCCAATGACCACTCCCTGGTATCGCTGCAGGAAGGTTGCGAGGTCCGTTGCGCTCTGCGGACGGATGAGCACCTGCCCGACCAGGAACTCCGAGGTCACGCCGGCAGCGTCGCGGGAGGCCGCGACCTGGATCGCCGTCCCCTTCCCGTCGGGCAGCGAAGGCTGCGCTGGCACAAGCACGGGGTTCACGGTGGCCACGAAAGGAACGGCTGGGACGACCCTGATGTCCGCGCTGCCGGATTTGCCCGTGTCACGCGCGGACATCGCCTTCACGTGGACCGTCGTTGATGCCGTCCCCAGGGGCGCGACGTAGAAGGTCGGATTCGCCGACGCATCGACGAGCGTGCCGCCGCCGTCGACGGACCAGCGCACCGTCTTATCGGCCGCGGAGCCCTCGACGGTCGCTCGAAGCTGGAACCGGAGTCCGCCGGTGACCTCCGCCGGAGCGACGACCGCCACGCTGGTGACGCCCCCGGACGAGGAAGAACGACACGCCGAGGAGGAGACAACTAAAAGCGCGACCGCCAACCATTGGACTTTCAAGAATTCCCCCATTTTGGCTCCCTTCTCGTTTCCTTCGAAGATGAATACGTAAACCGCGGTCAAGACCCGCCACGCGAAGCGTTGGCAGGGTGCCGCGGGCTGATTTCATCCAGCGCAGGCGGTGAGGCTCACGGAGGGGTCCAGCGAGCCGGCTATGATGCCCAGGCTCGGGAGGTGGGGCGATGTCCAGAGGTCGCGAAGACGACGGCGATGGTGCGCCGGGCAGCGGAGTCGTCGATTGGACGGCCACTGACCGGCTCGTGCCGCTGGTCTATCAGGAGCTGAAGGCGATGGCGCGCCGAGAGAGGCTGCGCCTGGCTGGCGGCGAGACGCTGGCCACCACCGCGCTCCTGCATGAGGCCTACGTGCGGCTGGCGGACGCGCACGGTTTCCAGTCGCGCGGACACTTCCTGGCCACCGCCGCGGTGGCGATGCGGCGCATCCTCATCGACCGCGTGCGCGCGCAGCTCGCCGCCAAGCGGGGAGGCGGCGTGGAGAAGATCACGCTCGAGGAGATCCCGGACTTCGTCGTCGAGGACGAGGCCACCGTGCTCGGCGTGAACGACGCGCTCGAGCGGCTTGCCGGCCTCAATCCCCGCCTGATGCGGGTGGTGGAGTGCCGGTTCTTCGCTGGCTATAGCGAGCTCGAAACAGCCGAGGCCCTGGGCATCTCCGAGCGCACCGTGCAGCGCGACTGGGCCACGGCGCGCGCCTGGCTGAAAAGAGAGATGGGCCGCTAGCGGCTCCCGCCGAAGGCGACTTGCGCGCGCGCCGCGCCGGGGTTAATCCTTTGCCGCTCGCGAGGGCAGCGCGGCGTTTCGCCCACCTTGGTTGACGCGCTCAACAAATATCAACCTAAGGCGCTGGGCTCTCGCTCGTGTCTGGAGCGGCAGGCGGTCCTCGTGGGCGGGAAGGTCTCTCCGCCATGTCAGACAAGCCGAACGAGAAGCCGAAAGCCGGGAGCCAGCCGGGTTGGGGAACCCTCGCAGTCCACGGGGGCGAGCCGCGCGGCAAGGCGTTCGACGCGGTCACCACCCCCATCGTCCAGTCGGCCACGTATGCCTTCAAGGACACCGCGGAGATCGCGCGCTACTTCGAGGGCGATCTCGATCGCGAGGAGTATGGCCGCTATGGCAACCCGACCGTGCGGGCGGCCGAGGCCAAGCTCGCGGCGCTCGAGGGCGCGGAGGACGCGGCGCTGTTTCCCAGCGGCATGTCGGCGGTGACCACCGCGATGTTCGCGCTGCTGAAGAGCGGTGACCACGTCATCCTCACCTCCGACGGCTATCGCCGCACGCGCCAGTTCGTCACCGTCATCCTGGCGAGGCTCGGCGTCGAGCACACGCTGGTCAAGCCCGATGACGAGCGCGCGCTGCTCGCCGCGCTGCGGCCCGGCCAGACGCGAATCATCATCGGCGAGTCGCCCACCAATCCATATCTGCGGGTTGCCGATCTCGCGCTCTTCGCCCGCGCGCGCGACGCCTGCCCCGGCGCGAATCTCCTCGTCGACGCGACCTTCGCCACGCCCATCAACCAGCGGCCGCTCGAGGGCGGTGCGGACCTGGTGCTGCACTCCTGCACCAAGTATCTGGGCGGCCACAATGACCTGCTCGCCGGCGCGCTGTGCGGCCGCGCGCCGCTGGTATCGCTGATCAAGGACCTGCGCGGGGTGCTGGGCGGCGTGCTCGATCCGCAGAGCGCGTTCTTGCTCATCCGCGGACTCAAGACCTTGCCGCTGCGGGTGCGCCGTCAGAACGAGACCGCGCTGAACGTCGCGCGCTGGCTGGAGCAGCACGCGCGCGTGCGGGAGGTCTTCTATCCGGGCCTCGAGAGCCACCCGGATCATGCGCTGGCGACGCGGACCATGAGCGGCTTCGGCGGCGTGGTGAGCTTCCGTGTCCGCGGCGACGCGCAGGCGACCTCGCGGGTCGTCGACGCCTGCAGGCTCGCGACCATCGCGCCGTCGCTCGGCGCCACCGAGACGTTGATTGAGCAGCCCGCGCTGATGTCCTATTTCGACAAGACGACAGAGGAGCGCGAAGCGATCGGCATCTATGACGATCTGGTGCGGCTGTCGGTCGGCCTCGAGGACGCGGACGACATCATCGCGGACCTCGCGCAGGCGCTCACGTGAAGCCGGTGCGCATCGGGCTGCTCGGCTGCGGGACCGTCGGCGGCGGCGTCGTGCAGCTGCTGCATGAGAACGCGCGCTATCTCGCCTCGCGCGTGGGCGCGGAGCTGTCGATTGCCCGCGTCCTGGTTCGCGCGCCCGAGCGCGAGCGCGTGCCGCAGCTCTCGCGCGCGCTGCTCACCACCGACCCGGAGCTCCTCTTCAATGATTCATCGATTGACCTGTTCGTCGAGGTGATCGGCGGCGTGGACCCGGCGCGCGCCTATGTCGAGCGCGCGCTCGATCAAGGCAGGAGCGTGGTGACCGCCAACAAGATGCTGCTGGCGCTGCACGGGCCGGCGCTGGTGGATCGGGCCATTGCGCGCGGGGCCGACCTGGCCTTCGAAGGCTCGGTCGGTGGCGGCATTCCTATCGTGCGCACGCTGCGCGAGGCGCTGGCCAGCGACTGGGTGGTCTCGCTTCGCGGCATCATCAATGGCACCTGCAATTACATCCTCAGTCGTATGAGCCTCGAGGGCTCGACCTTCGAGGCCGCGCTCGCAGAGGCGCAGGAGCTGGGCTACGCCGAGGCCGAGCCGTCGCTGGACGTGGACGGCCACGACGCCGCGCACAAGCTGGTGGTGCTGGCGATGCTCGCATTCGGCGCGCGCGTGTCGATTGGCAGCGTGCCGGTCGAGGGCATCCGCCGCATCCAGCCCATCGACCACCAGTTCGCGGCGCGCTTCGGCTTTGCGATCAAGCACCTGGCCATCGGACGCGATCACGGCGGCGCGGTGGAGCTGCGCGTGCACCCCGCGCTGGTGCGTCGCGAGAGCGTGCTGGCCAATGTCAGCGGGGTGCTGAACGCCATCGCGCTGGAGGGCCGCGCGCTCGGGCCCTGCCTGCTCTCGGGCCGCGGCGCGGGCGACCTGCCGACCGCGGTGAGCGTGGTCGCGGACATCGTCGACGTGGCGCGGGCTCGGCTGCACGGGACCGCGGGCCTCGACACGCGCGCCATCCAGCTGCAGGCGCGGCCGGTGCAGCCGCTCGAGGATCTGGTGTGTCGCAGCTACCTCCGCTTTCCGGTGCGCGACCGGCCCGGCGTGCTGGCGCGCATCGCGGGCGCGCTGGGCGAGTGCGGCGTGTCGATCGAGCAGATGGTCCAGCAGGGCAGCAGCAGCAGCGAGACACCGGTCCAGATTGTGCTGCTGACCCACGCGGCTCGCGAGCGCGACGTGACGCGCGCGCTGCTGTTGCTGCGCGACGCCGACTTCGCCGTCCAGCCCGCGCTCCGCATCCGCGTCGACGAGTAATCCATGCTCGGCGCTGCGTAGCACGCCGCGCCTGGGTTCCGGTCCTCCGCTTGGTCGAGTGCGGCCGAGCCAGGAGCTTGTCGACGAAACGTGGAGTTATCAAATCCCATCGGACCCGGCTTGCGGCTTCAACGTCTTGTCTCATTGCCTCTAGACGATCGAACGCGGCGCGCTTCGACCGGCGTAGTGACGGATCGGTCTGCTATCGGTGCGGAGCCTTGAGTCCCGGGAAGCGACAGCCGGCTCCCGCTAGTTGAGCGGTCAGCCACCACTACGCGTCGCAGTGGTATCAGGGACGCCTCATCGACCCGTCTGACCGCGAAGGAAAGCTGTTCTATCTGGATCGATTTCCAGAACGGGTCGTGCACGCAGACGGACGGTGTCACAAACGGACGGACCTGCGCAGACTTGGTCCGGTGAGCTGCTTCCAAGCCGACCGCCTCTACTCGCTCAAGCTCCCCAACAACGACGCCGATGCTTCAATTCATCGATGCGCAGAGGTTGCGCACGCCGAAGGGCTTTTGGATTGGCTGAAGGTGGAGTTTGCGCGAAGAGTCACCAGGAGATCCGCTCTACCTCATGGAGCGGCCCGGCGGAATGCCGCACATGCGCTGGGCGGTTTCCATGGACGGAAGCAAAGGCGGATGCCACATTCGCTGGGAGAGCAAGCCTGATGTCCCCCCGAATCGCCCGATCTGTTTCCTTCCCTGAGCCGCTGGCCTTCGCTGCTTTGGCCTTCGCTGCTTTTCTTGGCGCGACGGCAGCGGTCGCCGCGTCTGGTGCGGTCGCGCCGGCTGAGGCCCAGGGGACTCTGCAGCAGCCGCCGGGCAGCGGAAAAACCAGCGAGGCTTCCGCGGCCGACGGTCCCGCTTTCGGCAACCGCGAACTGGAGCCGTACTTCGCCGCACCGCCGCTGAAGAACGCGCTCGCCGAGCTGCAGGCAGGCCGCGCCGCCCAGGCGCTCAAGCTCATCCCGGTGAAGCCGAAGGAGACGCCGGTCCGCTGGCTGCGGGCGCTGGCGCTCAAGGCCGCGGGACAGAGCTCGGCAGCACGGGCGCTGTTCGAGCAGCTCGCGGCGGCGCCCGGTCCGCTGGCCGATCGCGCGCTGCATCTGGCTGCGCTCTGCGCCATCGATGGCGGCGACGGGACCGCGGCCGAACGGTTGCTGGGCCAGGTCTCGGCCCGCTACGTGGACGCCGATCAGGCCATGCTCGAGCGGGCTCGCCAGCTGATGAAGCTGCGCCCCGCCGGGCCGGCCTCGGCGGCGCAGGTGCAAGAGGTTCTGGAGCCGCTCTTGAGCGGGATGGTCCGCGCCGACCTCGGATCCGCGCATCTGCTCGCGGGCGACGCGCAGCTGGCCGCGGGCGCGAAGGAGAAGGCGCGCGTCCACTATCGGGCGGCCTGGGTCGAGCACCCGCTCTCGGGAGCGGCGCAGAGCGCGCACGACCGCGAGCGCGCACTGGGCCCCGGTGCGCCGGTGCCGCCGGCGCTGCTGATCAAGCGCGCCGAGATCCTGCTCGACGCGCACCGCAATCATGAAGCGCTCGATCAGCTGGCGCGGCTCTCGCTGCCGTCGCTCTGCCTGGGCGGCTGCCCCGGCGACCGCACCCCGGCTGGACTGATCAAGGCCGCGCTTCTGGCGGTCGTTCCCGACGCTGCGCCTTTGCCGCACCAGCCGACCCCCGAGGACGTGGCTCGCGAGCCGGTACAGCCTGCCGACCCGCTCGCTTGCAGGGCAAAGCTCGATCAAGGCCGCGCCTTCCGCAAAGACCACGAGTATGCCAAGGCGCGAAGCGCGCTGGCTCCGGTGGTCCTGCGCTGCGCCGATCCCGACCTGCGCGCGCGCGCGCTGTACCTGCTCGCGCAGCTCGAGACGCTCGCGAACAACCCCGACGCCGGCCCGCTCTGGCAGGCGCTGGCGCGCAAGTTCCCCAGGTCCACGCTCGCCGATGACGCGCTCTTCACCGAGGCCATCGTGCGCCGGCGCTCGGGCGATCCCGTGGGCGAGCGCGCGCTTCTGCAGGACCTGGTTGACAATCATCTCGACAGCGACCTGCGCGAGGAGGCCATCTTCCGCCTCTTCTGGTCCAATCAGACGGAGGGTCACGGACGGGCGGGGCTGTTGTTTCTGGATCAGCTGGCCACGCACCCCGACCCGGATGGCGTCGAGGAAGAGCGGGCGCGGTATTGGCGGGCGCGGGTTCTGCTCGAGCCGGAGCCGGGCGAGAGCGATCAAGCGCGCGCGGCCGCTCTGGAGGCCGCCCGAAGCGATCTGCGCTGGCTCATCGAAGAGCGGCCGCTGACCTACCACGGGCTGCTCGCGCGGGGCCGGCTGCAGGAATTGGACCCGAATCTGCTGCTTGCCGTCAGCGCTCGCGAGGAGAAGGAATTTGCCAACGCCAGGCCACTGCCGCTGCACGCAGGCGCTCTCGGGCGCGATCCGCACCTGCTCGCCGCGGTCGAGTTGATCCGGCTGGGCCTCAAGACCGAGGCTGTGCGTGAGCTCACCGCGGTCGATCGTTCTCCAGCGCGGGCCGCGGGAGGCGCGGGCCAGGAGCCGCTGACGCTGATCGCCGATCTCTACTCGCGCGCCGGAGATTTCCGCAACGCGCACGCGCTGGTGCGCACCGACCTGAGGGCTATTTTGCGGCGGCCGGTTTCGGGCCTTGCGCTGCGGGCGGCCTCGCTCGCCTATCCGCTCGCCTTCCGCGACGAGATCGTGCGCGTCTCGAAGACCGCGAGCATCTCGCCCGACCTGCTGCAGGCGCTGGTGCGAGAGGAGAGCGCGCTCGATCCCAAGGCACTCTCGTCCACTGGCGCGCTCGGTCTCACGCAGGTGATGCCGGCCACCGGCCGCGTGGTGGCGCAGCGACTCAAGATCAAGGGCTTCCAGCCCGCGCAGCTGCTCGAGCCTGCGACCAGCCTGCGCGTCGGTGGCGCATACCTGGGAGAGCTGTTCGCGAAGTTCCGGCACCCGGCCCTGGCGCTCGCCTCGTACAACGCCGGTCCGGGCGCGGTGGGCGGCTGGGTCAAGGCGCGCGGCGGGCTCCCGCTCGATGCTTTCGTCGAGGAGATCCCCCTGGACGA
Organism: Deltaproteobacteria bacterium; assembly: GCA_025358085.1. Classification (GTDB taxonomy): domain Bacteria; phylum Myxococcota; class Myxococcia; order Myxococcales; family 40CM-4-68-19; genus JANYKT01. The sequence continues at coordinate 53,536 of JANYKT010000132.1, forward strand.
GACCCGAGGCTACGTCAAGCGCTGCCTGCGCTCCTACGCCGCCTACCAGTTCCTCTACGGCGAAGGCCGCGCGCGCCTGGCCACGGTCGTCCAGAAGCTCGCCACCCGCTAGCCGTACAAATGCCGGCGGTCAGGCCGTCCCGGGTTCAACGACGGTATCAAGATGGAAGAGGGAGCCCCCAGCTGGAGCGCTTCAGCCGGGGCTCGCCAAGCCTTGGCTCTCGCCGGCTCCGGGCGCTGCTCCCAGGCATGAATCTGCGTCCGCAGCTGGCGCCTAATGATCTTCGTTCGCAGCGAGCACGCGCAGCAAATTGCCGCCCAGGATCTTCTCGATGTCCTCGTCGGAGCGACCCCGCTTGCGCATCTCCTCCGTCAGCACCGGCAGCTTCGAGACGTCCTCGAGCCCGACCGGAAACAGCGGTGCGCTGTCGTAGTCGCTGCCCAGGCAAACGTGGTCCACGCCGGCGATCCGCACCAGGTGATCAATGTGGTCCACCAGCGCCGAGAGCGGCACCGCTGGCAGCGTGGTGCCCGCGTACAACTTCTGTTTCTCGGAAGGGTGCATGCCCTTGGTCTTCTGCAGCAGGGCTTGGCTCGCCTTGCGGAAATTGTCGTCGAGATAAGTGCGCGAGAAGTCGACGCAGACCGCGCCGCCATTGCGCGCCACCGCCGTCAGCATTGCGTCGCTGGCGTTGCGCGGGGCGTGCGACAGCTCGCGCGACGAGGAGTGCGTCAGCAGAAGTGGCTTCCTGGCGAGCCGGATCACGTCCCAGAGGAGCGGGTCGCTCCCGTGCGACAGGTCGATGATGATGCCCAGCTTCTCCATCTCGGCGACGACGCGCTTGCCGAAGGGAGTCAAGCCCTCCTGCTCGCCTTCCGCGGTGGAGCCGCCGATGGGGCTGGAGCTCGACCACGACAGCGTCAGGTAGCGCACGCCGCGCGCAGCAAAGTCGCGCAGGTGCTGGAGTTGCTCGTCCTCGGTGCCGGGCAGCAGCAGGTGCCCGCCCTCGACGCCGAGCAGCGCCGAAGCCTTGCCCGCGAAGGCGTTGGCCTTGATCTGGTCCGCGGTCCGCGCCATGGCGATCTTGCTCGAGTTGGCCGCAACCATCGCTTCGACAGCGTCGATTTCCTTCATCGACTGCGGGAAGAATTCGTGGAGGTCGACCGACTCCGGGTGCACGAAGATGGAGAAGAACTGCGCGTCGAGCCCGCCTTCGCGCATGCGGGGCAGGTCGCTGTTGTGGTCCTGGTGCCGGACGCCGAAGTCGTAGCCCTCATAGAAGATGGCTTCAGTCACGTCGGAGTGTGCGTCGATGACGATCGCCCGCTGGTGGAAGTCGAGGTCTCGCGCGCTGACCAGGTGTTTCTGGCTTCCACAGGCGCAGCAAAGAAGGAGAGCAAAAGCGATTGGGCGCATGTCCTGCACTTTTCCAGAGAATTGCCCCCGGCGGAAGGCCAAGCTTAAGTTGCTCCCCATGGCGGATGCCCTCCGATCGTTGCCCTCGGTGGACGAGGTGCTGGCGCGGCCGGCGGTGCGCGCGCTGGTCGAACGCGTCGGCCGCGCGCCCGCCAAGGCTGCGGTGCGGGCGGCCATCGCCGAGGCACGAGCGCGGCTCCGCGCTGGAAGCGCACAGGGTTCGGGCGACGCGCAGGGTCCTGTCACCGACGCGGCGGTGCTCGCGCTCGCCGAGAAGGATGCGCGACCGCGCCTTCGCCGCGTGATCAACGCGACCGGCGTGGTCCTGCACACGAACCTCGGCCGTGCACCGCTGCATCCCGAGGCCCTGCGCGCCGTGGCCGAGGTGGCACAAGGCTACTCGTCGCTGGAACTGGATCTGGAGACCGGCAAGCGTGGACAACGCAGCGCGAACGTCGAGCCGCTGCTCTGCGAACTCTTCGCCGCCGAGGCCGCGCACGTCGTCAACAATTGCGCCGGCGCCACGCTGCTCGCGCTGGCGGCCGTGGCGGGCGGCGGCACCGCCATCGTCAGCCGCGGCGAGCTGGTTGAGATCGGCGGCGGCTTTCGCATACCAGAAATTCTCGCGCAGTCGGGCGTGCGGCTGAAAGAGGTCGGGACCACCAACCGCACGCGTCTCTCCGACTATGTGCTGGGCCTGGCCGAGGTGCGTGCCGCAGGCTCGCAGCCGCTTGTCGTGCTGCGCGTGCACCGCTCGAACTTCGCGCTGGTGGGCTTCACCGAAGAGCCGACGGTCGCTGAGCTCGCGACCCTGCGGGTCCCGCTGCTGCACGACCTCGGCAGTGGCGCCCTGGATGCGACGCTCGGCGACACCACCGCCGGGCAGTCGCTGCAAGAGGGCGCGGACCTGGTGCTGATCAGCTCTGACAAGCTGATGGGCGGCCCCCAGGGCGGCATCATCCTCGGCACGCGGGAGCTGGTCGAGCGCTGTCGACGGCATCCACTCGCCCGGGCTTTGCGCGCCGACAAGATGCTGCTCGCTGCGCTGGAGGCGACGCTGCGGGTCTATCGCGCCGGACGCTCGGGCGAGATTCCGGCGCTCGCGGCAATCCATGCGTCGCCAGAGCTCTTGCACCAGCGGGCGACGAAGCTTGCGCTCGAATTGCAGCAACGCGGCGTGCGCTGCACGGTGGTCGCCTGCGAGGGACAGGTCGGCGGAGGCACACTGCCTCTGCGCAGGCTTCCGGGTGCCGGCATCACGATCGAGGGCTCTCCTGCCCGCCTCCTGGCAGCGCTGAGGGCGGGCGACCCCGCAGTTCTGGCCATCGTTCGAGAGGGAAAGGTCACGCTCGACGTCCGTTGCGTCACGGATCTGGGCGAGCTGGCGAGGGCCATTTCCAGGGCGGGGGATGCAGCCGGGCTGGAAGGCGCTACACTAGTGGACGATGGAAGGGAGGTCTAAACGTGGTGCTTTCTAGCAGCGTGCTGGTTCTCAATCGGCTCTACCAGCCAGTGCACGTCACCAGCGTCCGCCGCGCGCTCATCCTGCTGTATCGCGGCGCGGCCAAGGCGGTGGACGAGCGTTACCAGACCTTCGACTTCGAGAGCTGGGCCGAGCTGACCGCGGCGCTGCACGAGGAGTCCATCGGCACTCCCCACAAGCGCCTGCGGGTGCCGCGGGTCATCCTGCTCCAGGCCTACGACCACCTGCCGCGGGCGCGGGTGCGCTTCTCGCGGCTCAACGTTTACGCGCGCGACCACAACACCTGCCAGTACTGCAGCCGCACGCCGTCGCGCGCCGAGCTCAACCTCGACCATGTGATTCCGCGCAGCCACGGCGGCGTCACCAGCTGGGAAAACGTCGTCTGCTCCTGCGTGCCGTGCAACCTGCGCAAGGGCGGCCGAACGCCGGAGCAGGCGCATATGAAGCTCAAGCGCACGCCGTCGAGGCCGCGCTGGACGCCGTTCTTCCGCGGACCGCCCAAGACCGGCGCTTTCTACCAGCAGTGGCTGCCGTTCCTCACGCTCAGCGATATGGCGTACTGGAACGCGGAGCTCGAAGACTGATCCGTGACGGCCGCACCCGCATCAAGTACAGTCGTCACCATGGCCGCTCTCATCGATACGCCCGAAGCCGCGAACCGCCTCGCTCGCGCCATCGCCTCCGACCTCTCGCTTTACAACGAAGCGAAGATCAAGGAGGGCATCGAGCAGGACACCTTTTTTGACGTCCTCTCCGACGAGATCCAGGAGGGCCGCGTGCACTATGAGGGCCGCGTCGACAAGGGGCTGCTCGCGCGCACCAACTTCTTCGACCGCGCGCTGGTTGACGTCATCCTCGCGCGGAAGGGCCACATCCTGTCGAAGATCTGGTGAAGCTGACGGTGAGCGCGGCAGAGGCTGGCCAAAGGATCGACAAGCTCCTGGTCGCGCGCCTGCCCGAGCTGTCCCGTTCGCGGCTCAAGTCCCTCATCGAGCAAGGCCACGTTCTCCTCGACGGCGCGTCCGCCAAGGCGAGCGCGCGGCCGCGGTCTGGCGCAGTGCTCGCCGTTGAAATTCCTGCTGCCACACAGACCGCGCTGGTGGCCGAGGCTCTGGCTCTGCCCGTGCTCTACGACGATGCTTTCTTGCTGGTGATCGACAAGCCCGCGGGGATCGCGGTGCATCCCGGAGCCGGCATCTCGAGCGGTACGGTGGTGCACGGGCTGCTCTCGCAAGTGCGCGACCTGGTCGGCATCGGGGGCGAGCTGCGGCCCGGCATCGTGCACCGGCTCGACAAGGACACGAGCGGCTGCCTGGTGGTGGCGAAGAGCGAGGTCGCGCTGCGCGGGCTGCAGGCGGCTTTCAAGGCGCGAACGGTGGACAAGCGCTACCTAGCGCTGGTGCACGGCGCGCCGGCGGACTCCGGGGAGTTCGACACGCTCTACGCGCGCCACGCGGTCGACCGCAAGCGCTTCAGCTCGAAGGTGCGCGAGGGCCGCCGGGCAGTGACGCGGTGGCGCGTGCTGCGGCGCTTCGAGCAGGCGACCTTGGTCGAGGTCGAGTTGTTGACCGGTCGCACCCACCAGATCCGCGCCCACTTCGCGGATGCCGGCTTTCCGTTGCTCGGCGACAAGCTCTACGGCGGAACGCGGCGCGACGCGAAAGTCTTCGAGCGCCCGCTCATCGCGCGGCAGGCGCTGCATGCGGCCCGCCTGTCCTTCGCGCATCCCATCACCGCGGCCATGGTCGCCTGCGAGGCGCCGGCGCCGGAAGACTTCCGAGCCGCCGTCCGCGCGCTGGAGGGCACTTGAATCCGGCGGAACTCCGCGCCGCCGCCGGTCAGGGCACAGGCGCTCTCCCCGGCAGAGGTGCTGTCCCCCGCGGTTGCACCGCCCGCCCGCACTTGCAGCTGGCACTCCTCGCGGTGCCGGCCCTGCTGGCCTGCGCGCATCCGCCCCCGCCAAAGGTGGCAAGGGGCGAGGTGCTGCACGCGCGCGTGCACTCGCACGGCCTGGCGGCAAATCTGCTCGGCGACCCGGCTGAGCTCGAGGTCGTGGTCTGGCTGCCCCGCGGCTACGCGACCAGCGAAAGGCGCTATCCGGTGCTCTACCTGCTGCATGGTTTCGGAAGCAGCCCCGCGACCTTTTTCGATGGCTCGGCCGCGGGCTTTTCCATCGAAGCCGAAGCGCCCGACTTCATCGTGGTCGCGCCCAGCGGGCACAATCGCTACGGCGGCAGCTTCTGGGTGGACTCGCCCGTCACCGGCGCATGGGCCAAGGCGCTCGACACGGATCTGGTCGCCTGGGTCGACAAGAGCTTCCGCACGCTCGCGGCCGCGTCGGCGCGCGGGATCGCCGGCCACTCGATGGGCGGCTTCGCGGCGCTGCAGCACGGTCTCGCGCGGCCCGATCTCTTCGGCGCCGTCTACGCGCTCTCGCCCTGCTGCCTCGGAGACCAGCTGGCGCGAGACCTGCCGGAGAGCGCCGGAGCGTCGCTGCGCACGCCGGACCAGGTCGCCCGCGCGCAGGATCTGGGCGGCCTCGCCGTCGCGGTCGCGGCGGCGTTTTCTCCCGACCCATCGCGGCCGCCGCTCTTCGTCGATCTGACCCTGGCCGCGCGCGACCGCTGGACCGCGCCGCTCCTGCTCGCGAACGCAAACAAGCTGCGCGTGATCGGCCTCGAGTTCGGCCGCGAGGACGAGTTCCGTCACCTCCCTGCAACCGTCGAGCAGCTCTACGCCGGGCTCCAGGAGGCCCGGGCCCAGGTCCAGCTGCAGGAATTTGACGGCCACCACTCAGACCATCTGGGCGAGCGCCTCGAACTACGGGTCCTCCCGTTCTTCGCCTTCGCGTTATCCTCCCGCCCGTGAAGGACCTCGCGAGCCACATCCCCTTGCTTCTCTCGCGTGCGCGCGCGCTGCTTCGGCTGCCGGGCGGACCTGAGGGCGAGCTCGGCCGCAGGGAGATCCCCAAGGCGGCCGCGGCGGTGATGGCCCTGCACGACGGGCTGGTGGGAAGCCGCCCGCTGGCGCGACCCGAGACTTACGACGAGGCCGGACATCTGGGCGCCTACCTGCTCTGGTGGTGGCCCCAGACTTACCAAAAGACTCGCGCGGCGCTCTCGCTGTCGGCGTTGCCTTCGTTGCCCGCGAGTCCGCGTATCCTCGACCTTGGGGCGGGACCAGGGCCGGCTGCCATCGCGGCGCTTGATGTGCTGGGCGGCGAGGCGCTCGCCATCGACGTGAGCCAGCCCGCGCTTGCCGAGGCGCGCGCTCTGGGAAATCTGCGCACGCAGAAATTGAATCTCGCGCTGGAGCCGGCTCCGCGCGGCTTTGATCTGGTGATCGCGGCAAACCTCCTGCTCGAGCTGCCCGAGGTGCGGCGCCGGGCGCTTTTGGACTCGCTCGAGGGCGTGGTGGTGCTGATCGAGCCGGCGCTGCGAGAGACCGGCCGCGCGCTCCTGGAGCTGCGCGACTTGTTGCTCGCTGCCGGCTCCTGGAAAGCGCTGGCGCCTTGCCTGACGCAGCGGCCCTGTCCCGCGCTCACCCTGGCGAAGGACTGGTGCACCGCTGAAGCCCGCTGGACTCCGCCGCGGCACATCACGCAGCTCGCCGGGGCGACCGGTCTGCGCGCCGACGAGCTGCTCTCGTTCGCGCCGCTCGTCCTCGCGCGCGAGTCGCCGCCGCCGGCTCGACACGTCTGGCGCGTGGTCGGCGTGCCGCCTCCCGAGAAGGGCAAGCGACGCTTCTTCATCTGCAGCGACGAAGGCCGGCTGCCTCTCGCGCGCCTGGACAAGTCCGCCTCGCCAGCGAACCAGGCGTTTGACACCCTCGAGCGCGGCGACCTGGTCCGGGTGGGGTCGGTGGACCGGCGCGGCGACGGCCTGCGCGTGGATGCTGCCACGAAATTGGAGAAGCTTTAAATTGAAGCTGCTCATCTTGATGGGTCCCACTGCCTCCGGAAAGACCGGACTCGCCTGCGATCTGGCCGAGCGGCTGGGCGCCGAGATCGTCAACGCCGACAGCCAGCAGTGCTACCGCGGCCTCGACCGCGTCACCGCCAAGCCGACCGCGCAGGAGCAGGGGCGCGTGCGTCACCACTTGCTGGACGTCGCAGAGCCGGAAGAGCAGCTGGACGCGGCGGCGTTCGTACGCATGGCCGATGCGGCGCTGAAGGACATCGCCGCGCGGGGCAAGCGCGCCATCGTCGCGGGCGGGACCGGGCTCTGGATCCGCGCGCTGGTGAATGGATTGGTTGACGCGCCCGCCGCAGACTCAGGGTTCCGGACGGCGCTCCGCGCGGAACTTGCCGAGCGCGGGCCCTTGGTATTGCACGCGAGGCTTTCGGCGATCGATCCGGAATCGGGGGCGCGGATCCACGCCACCGACCGCGTCCGCGTCGAGCGGGCGCTCGAGGTCCACGCGCTCGGGGGCAGACCGCTGAGCGAGCTGCACCGGGCCCACGCCTTCGCGGAGCGGCGCTATGAGGCCAGGCGAATCTTCATCGATCCGCCGCGCGAAATACTGGCTGCGCGCATCGCGGCGCGGACGCGCGAACTCTGGACCAGCGGCGCGCTCGAGCGCGAGACGCGCTGGCTGCAGGAGCGCATCGCGCGCGTACCCGCGGCGGCAAAGGCGCTGAAGATCATCGGTTACGGCGAGTGCGACCGGTGGCTGCAGGACGGCTTGGCCGCGGCCGGGCTCGAACCCGGTGTCGACGCGAGCCTCGAGCGGGGTTCGGTCGAGGCGACGCTGGAGCGCATCAACGCGCGCACCCGGCAGTACGCAAAGCGGCAGCGGACCTGGTTCGCCAAAGAGGCACGTCCCGTTGCCTGGCCTCTCGACGCAACGCTCCTTTGCGAAGACGCTTTGCGGTGGTACGAGGCCGCCGAATGAGCACCTACGCACTGGAGTTCGAAAAGCCGCTCCTTGAGCTGGAGCAAAAGCTGGCCGAGCTCAAACGTTCCGCGGCCACCGGCACCGCGCTCGAGCCCGGGGACACGCTCGACAGCGAGATCCGGCGGCTGGAAAAGCGCTGCGCCAAGCTGCAGCAGGAGATCTTCGCCGAGCTTTCGCGCTGGCAGGTGGTCCAGCTTTCGCGCCATCCGAACCGGCCCTACACGCTTGATTACGTCCAGCGGATCTTTACCGATTGGATCGAGCTGCACGGCGACCGCGCCTTTGCCGACGACCCCGCGCTGGTGGGCGGCTTCGCCCGCCTGGATGGCGAGCCGGTGATGGTGCTGGGCCAGCAAAAGGGTCGATCCACTAAAGAGAATATTCTGAGAAGCTTCGGTATGCCGCGACCCGAGGGCTACCGCAAGGCGCTGCGGCTGATGAAGCTGGCCGAACGGTTCGACCGGCCGGTGATCGCTTTCATCGATACGCCGGGCGCCTATCCCGGAATCGACGCCGAGGAGCGGGGCCAGTCTGAGGCCATCGCCGTCTGCCTGGAGGAGATGGCAGGCCTCGAAGTCCCCATCATCTCGGTCGTCATCGGCGAGGGCGGGTCGGGCGGGGCGCTGGCCATCGGCGTCTGCAACCGGCTGCTGATGCTGCAATACAGCTGGTACTCCGTGATCTCGCCAGAGTCGTGCGCGGCCATCCTGTATCGCGACTCGTCCAAGGGCGAGAAGGCGGCCGAGGCGCTCAGGCTCACCGCGCGGGACGCCTACGAAATGGGCATCGTCGAGGAGCTCATCGAGGAGTCGCCCGGCGGCGCGCACCGCGACCCGGCGGTCACCGCGCAGAACCTGGGCCTCGCCTTGCGGCGCCATTTGCGCGAACTTCGCGATTTGGGTCCCAAGGGCCTGGTGGACGACCGCTACGCAAAGTTCCGTAAGTTGGGGCCGGTGACCGAGCCGCGGCCCGAGCCCGCCTCTCCGCTGCGTCGCGAGACCGATTGACGACAGCGGCTGAAGTAGCGCTTGATCAGCCGCGGCTTACGCGCGAAGGATCGAAGTAATGTCTCGCACCTGCCCGGAATGCAGCGTTTCCTATGAAGAAGAGATCCTTCACTGCCCGGAGGACGGTCTCGACTTGTCCAACGTGGAGCCGGACGACCCGCTGATCGGGCGCAGCATCGGCTCTTACCGGGTGGTGAGGCCGCTGGGCAAGGGTGGCATGGGCGCGGTGTACCTGGCCGAACACCCGGTGATCGGGTCGCGCGTCGCCATCAAGTTCCTGCACCCGCAGTACTCGACTGACGAGAAGATCGTCGA
>JANYKT010000176.1 GCA_025358085.1 Deltaproteobacteria bacterium
CGACTCGTTGATTCATGCAGTGAAAAAGGAACGATTCGGTCTGGGCCGGAAAACGAGGCCGGCCTCGCCGGCAGGCCTTGCCGCACGGAAGGCAACGAACCTCCCTGTCACGCGGCACATCCCCGACGGCATCAAGCGCGCCGTCTACGAGCGGGACGGCGGGCGCTGCACCTTCACCGACGACAAGGGTCGCCGATGCGTTGAGACCGGTGCGCTCGAGTTCGATCATCTCGACGGCTTCGCGCGTTCGCATAGCCATTCCCTGGAACGAATCCGCCTCCTCTGTCGTCCGCACAACCAGTATGCAGCGGAGCTGATGTTTGGACGGGCATTCATGAATGGAGCGCGGAGCCCGAGGTCACCCGACAGGAAGCCGGTCGGCGAGCCCGGCGCGACTTGTCCCGGGACAAGTCCTCAGTTTCAACTCTTTGGGGTCGATTGCACATGACCGGGTACGAATCGCCGAAGCTTGTCGCGTAAAGGCTTGGGGTTGGCAGACACGAGTTGGCCGCGAGCCCTTATGATGTGACCATCTTTGCGCCCCGATTTATCGATCACGACGGCTGAACCCACCCCGCTCATTTCGTAGATAGCCTTGCCGGGCGGAAGCGCGCTTATGAGCGGCTTGCGCTGGTGCGGTCAGGCGGAATCGGGCTTATGAGCGGCTTTGCGCTGGTGCGGTAGGCGGAAGCGGGCTTATGAGCGGCTTTGCGCTGGTGCGGTCAGGCGGCAGCGCGACGGTGAAGCGACCGCCGGAAGTCCGCCGGGATAGGTGAGCCCCGACCAGTTTCAGCGGCCGATTGGGCCGCGATTATGGAAAACCGGGGATCATCTCGTCGACAATCGGAAGTTGCGCAATGCGAAGTCGCCGTTTTGAGCATGCCAGGATCATTCAGGTGCTCTCGCGACGCACACGAATTGCACCCGCGCCGCCGCCGCAATCGGACGAACTGGCCGAGACGCAAGGCGCTGGCGCTGGGACACTCCGGTGCGCGGTGACTAGGGCGAGAGGCGCTTGAAGAGACGCTCCGGCAGCGTGCGAATCAACAGCATGATGAAGCGCCAGAAAAACGGCAGGTAGACGACGTCCGCATTGCCGTCCACCGCGCGCACGATGCCGCGCGCGACCGCGCCGGGCGAAGCAAACAGCGGGTTCTTCCTGATATGAGCCGTCATCGGCGTATCGACGAAACCGGGTTTAATCGTCACCACGCGCACGCCACGCTTGCACAGCCGGTTGCGCAGCGCCGAAAGGAATGCGTCAAGCCCGGCCTTCGAAGCTCCGTAGACACCGTTCGAGGCGCGGCCCCGGTCGCCCGCCACCGATGAGATCGCCGCGATGCAGGCGCCCTCCTTCAACAGCGGCGCGATGCGCGTCAAGAGCGCCACGGGTCCAACCAGGTTGGTCTGGAGCACGCGGGCTGCGGCCTCGGAGCTCTGGTCGGTTTCGGCCGGGTCGCCCAGCACGCCTTGCGCGAGCAGCACGACATCGATTCCGCCGAGGGCCGCAAAAGCTTCGGCGAGGACTTCTGCCGAATCAAGATCGAGGTCGTGCACTGCCAGAGTCACGGCGCCCGCCCCGCGCGCGCGCAGGTCCTCGGCCACCGCGGCGAGCCGCAAAGCATTGCGTGCAATCAAATGAATCGAATCGCCGCGGCCCGCCCAGATCCTCGCCGCCTCCTGCGCAATGGCAGAAGTTGCGCCCAGCACCAGGACGCGCTTCATGCGACCCTTCGCCACAGCGACGACGAGAACGCAGGATCACGGAACGGCTCAAACTCTGCGCGCCGGGGATAGCTGCGCGCGAACGTCTCGCGAGACATGCGGGCGTCCTTTGCCGGATAGAGCGCACCACCCGCGGCCGCGACGATGGCCTCGAGACGATCGAGCAGCGAGAGCGTTTCCGCGCCGCGGTTGGCGAAGTCGAGTGTCAGGGTCGGACCCGGGCGGGGGAACGAAAGCATCCCCGGCGAAGGAAGGTCGCCGAAGGACTTCAAGACGCTGAGGAATGAGCCCATTCCCGAACGGGCCACGGCATCGATCAGCTCGGCGATGGCGTCGCGCCCGGGCACCGCGCATTGGAATTGAAAGAACCCGCGGCGGCCGTAGATGCGATTCAGCCGGCGACCGCGTCGAGGGGAAAGAAGAAAGGATTGGCATCGACCACGCGCGTGCTCCTGCGCTTGAGCGCATAGACGGCATTGAAGGCGCGCACGGTCAGCGGATTCAATGCCATTGAGGGAAACTCGAATGGAACCGACAGCCGGGTGACGGCGGGCGTGGCAGTGCCCTCGGCGTGGTCGCCGCGGAAGAAGACGCCGCGGCCTGCGCGCGAAAAACAGTCCATCCAGGCCACGGTATATTCGAAGCGCGCATCTGATTCATCGGCGATGGCAAAAAACTCAGTGAGAGTGCCAAAGGGAATAGTCTCGACTTTGATGCGCGCGCCCGGCACCGCGCGCAGCTGCAGCTCGGCCCAGGTAATCAAACCGGTCAGGCCCAGACCAGCCACGGTCGCGGCAAAGAGCGGCTCGCCGGGGCCGCACTCGACACGTCCGTCCGAGCGCAACAACTCCAGCCGCCGGACGTGACGGCCGAAGGTCCCGACGCGGTGGTGGTTCTTGCCGTGAATATCATTCGCGATAGCGCCCCCGACCGAGACGTAGCTGGTGCCCGGCACCACCGGGAGGAACCACCCGCGCGGGACGATCAGCGCGAGGATATCGCCCAGGGAGACTCCTGCTTCGCAGCGCAGCACGCCGGCCGAGGGATCGAATGAAATGAAGCGGTCGAGCGTGCGCGTGGTGAGAAGCGTGCCGCCCTCGTTCAGACAGCAGTCGCCATAGCTGCGCCCGCGACCGAACGGGAGCAGCGAGGCCGGGGAGACCGCCAGCGGATCGCTGCGCCAGACCACTGGCCGCGCGGCCAGGTGCTGAAGGACCGGATAGCGCCCCCACGATTCGATCGGAGCAGGCATTGGCGCTGCCTTACCACGCGAACTGAGCGCAAGTGCCCGCAATCGCAGTCAACGCGACCGCTCGTGGCATGCGCGCGCGTGGTGCCGCAAATGGTCCTCGACGAACGTGGCGATGAAGTAATAGCTGTGGTCGTACCCCTCGCGCATGCGCAGCTGCAGGTCCTGGCCGACGTCCGCGCATGCCTGGCGAAAGCGCTCGGGCTGCAGCTCTCGCTCGAGGAATTGGTCCGCGGTTCCCTGATCGATGAGAATGGTCCCCGGGAACCGCTGCCGCCGGACCAGGGCTGCCGCGTCATGCGCAACCCAGGCCGCGCGATCCTCGCCCAGGTATGCGCGAAAGGCTTTGATACCCCAGGGGACCTCGCTCGGCGCGACGATGGGCGCGAAAGCCGAGACGCTCTGGTAGTCCCCCGGCAGGCCAAGAGCGAGAGTCAGCGCGCCGTGGCCTCCCATTGAATGGCCGGAGATGCCGCGGACATCGGTGCGAATCGGGAAGCTCGATTCGACGACCTGGCGAAGCTCACGGGTGACATAGGTACGCATCCGGTAAGCGCTCGACCAGGGCGGCTGCGTGGCATCGAGATAGAAGCCCGCGCCCTGCCCGAAGTCCCACGCAGCATCGTCTCCGGGAAAGCGCGCCGACCGCGGGCTGGTGTCGCAGGTGATGAGTGCGAGGCCCAATTCGGACGCCCAGCGCTGTGCGCCAGACTTGAGGACGAATGTCTCCTCGGTGCAGGTGAGTCCCGCGAGAAAGTAAACCGCCGGGACCTCATTGCCTTTGCGGGCTTGCGGCGGCAGGTAGACGGAGAAGCGCATGGGCCCGGCGCACGCCGCGCTCAAATGCTCATAGAAGCCCTGGATGCCTGCAAAAGCCCGCTGCTCGGAGCGCGTCGTGATGCCGGCCATCATTCGTATTCCACCACGGTCCGGATGGAAGTCCCGGCGTGCATCAGGTCGAATGCCTCATTGATGCGCTCGAGCGGAAGCTTATGAGTGATGAGGCTATCAATCTCGATCTTCCGGTCCATATACCAGTCCACGATTCGAGGGACATCCCTGCGGCCCCGGGCGCCTCCGAAAGCGGAGCCTTTCCACACTCGCCCGGTGACGAGCTGGAATGGCCGGGTGGAGATCTCTTGTCCCGCGCCCGCTACGCCAATGACCACGCTCGTGCCCCAGCCGCGGTGACAGCACTCGAGAGCCTGGCGCATCAGGTTCACGTTACCGATGCATTCAAAAGTGTAGTCGGCCCCACCAGAAGTAAGCTCTACCAGGTGATTCACCAGGTCTCCGTGAATGTCTTTGGGATTCACGAAGTGCGTCAGTCCAAACTTGCGTGCAAGCGCTTCTCTTGCGGGATTCAAGTCCACGCCAATGATCTGCGTGGCGCCGGCCCAGCGCGCGCCCTGCACCACATTGAGACCGATGCCGCCCAGGCCAAAGACGACGACGCTCGCGCCAGGCTCTACTTTGGCAGTGAAGATGACGGCGCCGATGCCGGTGGTGACTCCACAGCCGATGTAACAGATCTTGTCGAAGGGGGCGTCCGCGCGGACCTTCGCGACGGCAATCTCCGGCAGCACGGTGTGATTCGCGAACGTGGAGCAACCCATATAGTGGTGAAGCCGTTGACCCTTGAGCGAGAAGCGGCTGGTGCCGTCCGGCATCACTCCTTTGCCTTGAGTCGCGCGGATGGCGGTGCAAAGATTGGTCTTGCCGCTCAGGCAACTTTTGCACTGCCGGCACTCCGGTGTGTAGAGGGGAATCACGTGGTCGCCCGCGCGGACGCTGGTCACGCCCGCGCCCACTTCCAGCACGATACCGGCTCCTTCGTGTCCGAGGATGACTGGGAAAAGGCCTTCCGGGTCTTTGCCCGAGCGAGTGAATTCATCCGTATGGCAAACTCCCGTGGCTTTGAGTTCGACGAGCACTTCGCCCGCGCGCGGACCCTCCAAATCCACCTCCTCGACCACCAGAGGTTTTCCAGCTTCGAAGGCAATCGCGGCGCGGGTCTTCATAGGACGGTCTCCGGAAGTCGTGTTCCATAGCGATCGCCTGCTCGGCGTTCCTGCGCGACGGGCCGTAGCATAGCCGCGCCAGGATCGCGCCGCAGAACGCCTTTTGCTCGTCTTGCTCTTGACCCCTGCGAAGGGTGTGGAGATGACCGGGAACAAGCTCTCCCCGAGGCCGTGGGCCAGGGCTTCGAAGCCCTCCTGGACGGGGTCATGACTACCGGGGAGCCCATTATCGGCACTGAAAGACCTATCAAGCTGGAACGCACTGGCACCGGACGGAAGGCCTGATTGCGGCTGTTACCGATCAGTCCGGCAGCCGCGCCTGGCGGGAGTTCTCAACAAGTGGGCTCGCCTGCGTTGAGGTAATTTCTAATGGCAGGCGCACGATGAATTCGCTGCCCTTGCGCGCGCCGTCGCTGTACGCCGAGACGCTGCCGCCGTGCATCTCCACCAGACGCTTGACCAGGGTGAGCCCGAGCCCCAGGCCACCCGTGGTCCGGTCGAGGGTGGGTGACACCTGGACGAAGGGGTCGAATATCTTATCGAGCATCTCCTTCGGAATACCCCGCCCGTTGTCTTGCACGCGGAGGATGGCCTCGGGTACGCCAGCGACTTCCTCGCGGTCGAGTTGCACCGAGAGGGCGCCCCCCGTTTCAGTATATTTGGCCGCATTGACGAGAAGGTTGACCAGTACCTGTTCGAGCCGGGTCGCATCGGCGTTCAGCCGAAACGGCCCAGTGCCAATGGTCGCCTGCAGCGCGTGCCCGCGCGCCTCGATGGTGGGCCGGATGGTAGCAAGTGCATTTTCCACGATGGTCGCCAGATCAATCGCGCCGGTCCGCAATTCTATGTGGCCACGTGTAATGCGCGATACGTCGAGCAGGTCGTCTACCAGGCGAACGAGATGGGCGACTTGCCGCTGGGCAGTCTGGCGGTATTTGGCCGACTTGACGGCGTCCCCCTCGACGCGCTCGAGCATGGTTTGCGCCATGCTGATGACTGCCAAAGGATTTCGCAATTCGTGAGCGAGCATGGCAAGGAATTCGTCCTTCCGCGCGTCCGCGACCTTCAAGTCCTGGAGCAGAGCTTCGACTCGCTGGCGGGCGCGGACCTGTTCGGTCACATCGATTGAACAGACGAAGAGACCATCGATCTCGCCGCGCGCATTGCGCTTGGGGCTGTAGACGAGATTGAAGAAGATCTCGACGAGTTGGCCGTCCTCGGCACGGCGAACAGTGCCGGGCACCTCATTACCTATGAAAGGCACGCCGCTCGACGTTACGCGGTCCATGAGGATCTCAAAGCCCTGGCCTGCTGCCTCGGGCAAGGCTTCGAAAAGCCTTTTGCCCACCACGTCCCGCCCTCCGACAAAAGCGCCGTAGGCCGGGTTCGCAAAGGTAAAAGTATGCTCGGGGCCTTCAATGATGCAGATAGCGACCGGAGTTTGCATGAAGAGCCCGTAAAGCTCCTCGCGCGCCGCAACCGCCGCGGCCCGGGCGGCCTTCTCAAGAGCGAGCGTGTGATTCCGAGCCCGGGCAAATTCCACCCGCGCCGCAACTCGCGAAACCAGCTCTTTCCCGGAGAAGGGCTTCACGAGGTAGTCGTCGGCTCCTTTCTGCATTCCTTCGATGGAAGCCGCCTCGCCCGCGCGAGCGGAGAGCAGAATGACGGGCACGGCCGCCGTCTTTTCGTCGTTTCGCAATGCCAGTAACAGCTCGAAGCCGTCCATGCCTGGCATCATCACGTCGGTCAGCACCAGGTCCGGGCGTCGCACTCGCGCGCTTTGAATGGCCGCTTTGCCGTCGCCCACGGCCTCCACCGTCCAGCCTTGCTCGACGAGGATTTTCCCCACGTACTCCCGCATGTCCGCGTTGTCGTCCGCCAAAAGGATGTGACCAGATTTCCTGGAAGGTGGTGCCTGGGTCGCGGGCAGAGGACAACCTTTGCTGGGGCCGGCTATTTGCTGCGCGGTCACGTTCTGTGCCCAGCCGGAGGCTTCCTCGAGGAAGGAGGCCGCGCTCCAGCTCCCGGCTCTTGATTTGGAAGCTACGTGACGACCGTTCGGAGCCGCTTGCGCCCGGCCCGACAGAAGGGAAGCGGTGCCGAGAGGAAGGGAAACGGTGAAACAAGTGCCCTTGCCGAGCTCGCTCCCTACCGCGATTTGGCCCCCGTGCAGCTTCACCATTTCCTGCACCAGAGCCAGCCCGATGCCGCTGCCTTCGATGGTCCGGCCCGCGCTGCCCTCGACCCGGTGAAAGCGTTCGAAGAGGTGAGGCAGATCGACATTTGCGATGCCGACTCCGGTGTCCGCCACCGCCAGCCGGACACTTCCCTCATGCACCGCGAGCGACACTCGAATGTTGCCTTTGAAGGTGAACTTGAAGGCGTTCGAGAGCAGGTTCAAGACGATCTTTTCGTACATCTCGCGGTCGACGTAAATGGGCTCCGCCAATGGCGGGCAGTCGACCGTGAGCGTGAGTCCCGCATTCTCTACCAGCGATCGAAAGGCGCTGGCGAGGTCGGCGGTGAAAGCTCCCAGCTCGGTTGATTGATGAATGACTTCAGTTCGCCCGGCTTCAATCCGGCTGAACTCGAGCAGCGAGTTGACCAGCTTCAAAAGCCGCTGGCCGTTGCGATGAACGATTGAGAGTCGATTGAACTGAATCGGAGCCAACAGCGCAGCGTCGGCAAGCGCGTCTTCCAACGGGTTCAGCATCAGCGTCAGCGGAGTGCGGAATTCGTGGCTGACGTTGCTGAAAAAAGCGGTCTTCGCGCGGTCGATTGCCGCAAGTTCTTCAGCGTGGGCGCGCTCTTCCTCACTTGCCCTGGCGTTGCGGATCGCGGTCACCACCTGGCTCGCAGCCAGCTCGAAGAACGTCTGGTAGCCATCGTCGAGCTCGCGATGAGGATTCATCCCGGCGATGAGAACGCCGTAGGGATAGGCTTGTTCGGGCGAGGCGAGGGGAAGCGAGATCGCCAGGCGAGGGAATTCAGTCCAGCTGCCTTTTGGAAGAGCCGCGAATTTTTCAGGCAAGTCCTTGAAAACATCAATCACACGATCTCTGACTGAGCGAAAGATTGGCCAGCCAGCCCCGGCTGGCGAGGCGGAATCGAGCTCAATCACCGCCGGGTTTGCCAAACCCGTCTCAGAAGCAAATCCGTGGCTGGCAACGAGGCGAGCGTGATTGCCATCGGGGTCGAGTAAATAGAACAGGCTGAACGGAACGTCGGCAGAATTTTCCTTGAGCACGGCTGCCGCTGATTCACACGCCTGCACCGGAGTCCGGACGGCGGCGGCCCGCACCGCCAACTCACGCAGCGTCTTGAGCTGGCGTTCCCCGAAGACCTGCTGCGTCGTCTCTACCACGGTCGACAGGACCCCTCCGACACCCGGAAACGGGACGGTCTCGTCGGGCACCGGGCTGTGGGCAATTTTGAAATGCGTCTCTTCGAGGAATCCTTTCCGGTCAATCAGCAGGACCAGATCATCCAGACAGATTGCAGGCTTTCCCGTAAATGGCGGCTCTAGCAATCCTTTGGCGAACTGCTCCCAGACTTCCTTGAAGATCTCGCTGCAAGGTTGGCCGAGCGCTCTCGGATGCTTGGTGCCCAGGATCGCTCGATAACCGTCGTTATATAGATGAATGAATTGGGGACCCCAAAACAGATTCATCGGGAACGGGTTTCGCAGCAAAACCCCGATCATGGTCCGCAAGCTGTGGGACCACCCCGACACCGGCCCGAGCGCAGTCTGGTCCCAGTCGAGAGCGCGCATCAGCGAACCCATCTCCCCTCCCCCGTCGAGGTGATTTCGCAGCAGGCTCGGGCCGCCTTCCGGGCCGGAACGAGCTGCGGTCGAAGGATTCATCAAGCAAGGCTCCCATCAGGTTGAATCGGCTGAAGTCTGTCAGGGTAACAGAGCCGTTTGTGCTGGAGCACGAGAGCGGGGCGGCCTTGACCGGGTTTGAACAGCCCGCGAGCCACGTAGGACTACTCGTGCTCGAGGGAGTTGCCGGAAGCAGAGCGCGAGAGCGCCGCCTCGAGCTTGACGAGATCCACCGGCTTGACCAGATGCTCATCGAAGCCAGCGCTCAGAGCGAGCTCGATATCGCCCTGCTGACCGTAGCCCGTGACCGCGATCAGACGCAGCTGCGCGCAGTCCGGCCGCCGGCGCAAAGTCCGCGCGAGCTCGTAGCCATTCATGACGGGCAAGCCCCGGATAGCGTCGGCATTGATCAGGAGCCCCTGCCCCGGCACGGTCACCACAAGCTCGTGGCGGCGCTGCTCGACGAGCGGACTCGCGATCTCGACCGTGCGAGCGACTCCCGCTGGTGATACGCGATACGTCGAGCAAATCATCGACCAGGGTTGTGAGATGTTTGACTTGACGCTCAATGATGGTGCGCTCCCGCTCGGCGCCATCGTTGCCACGCATGCGCAGAATCTGCAGGGCTGTAACGATTGGAGCGAGTGGGTTGCGGAGCTCGTGTCCAGGCAACTTAGAGCGCGCCATACATTCCGCAGCGAGGCACGTTGATGAGAACGGGTGTGGCCTGAACGGCGTGAGTTGAATTCCAGATACTTACTCACTCGCTTCGAGGGTGAAATAGAAGGTCGTCCCTTCGCCCTCCCGGGAATCGCACCAGACCTCGCCGCCGTGCCGCTGCACGACCTTGCGCACGATGGTCAGCCCGGCTCCGGTCCCACCACCATATTCAGACTTCTGGTGCAGGCGCCTGAAGATGCGAAACACCTCTTCCCGGTACTCCGGACCAATGCCGATGCCGTTGTCCTTGACGTAGAAACAGCGCGCACTGTTCTGCGCGCGCGAGGGAAAGCCGGGCTCACCACGCAGCAGGTAACCCACCTCCACGAGCTTGTTCGCTTTGTCGTTGTACTTCAGGGCATTGGAAAGCAGGTTGATGAAGATCTCCTGCAGCCCGACGCGGTCGGCTCGCACGACCGGCAAGAGTCGCGGGATACTCACTTGCGCGCCCGTCTCGCGAAGCCGCGTGTCGATCGACTCGAGAGCGTCGTGGACGGCGACGTTCAGATCGACGGGCTCTGGATCAAGAGGGCCGCGCCCGAGCCGGGAGAAATGAAGCAATGAATCAATCAGCGCCTGCATCCGCTTTGTCAGGCGGACAATGGTCTCCACCTTTTCGCGATCTTCCGGCTCAAACTTTTCCTCGCAGTCAACAAGGAGGAAGTTTGCGTAGTTATAGATGCCCCGCAGCGGCTCCTTGAGGTCGTGGCTCGCGACATAGGCAAAGGAGTCGAGTTCCGCGTTGCTGCGCGAGAGCTCCAGGTTCACGCTTGCCAGCGCTTCCCCGCGGTGTTGGAGCACGTCCATCATCGAGACCCGCAATTTGCGCACGGCTTCCATTTCGAGGTCGAGCCACGCGGCGCAATGGCCCCGGACCGTGTCCTGCCAGAGCGCGAACGACTTCCGCGGAGTCAGGCGATCGCCCATTGGCCCGACCTCCATGGGCTTGCTGGGATCGCCTGCCCATCGAACGGTCTGCAACAGCTCCGGACGCATCCAGAGGATGTAATCGCCATGCGCTTTGGAGAGAGGGAGGACGAGAATACCCGACGCTGTATCCTTGAATTTGTCAGCGGCAGGATAGAGGGAAGGCAAGCAATCGGTGGCGAAGACATCGATTCCCCGGTTCTGGCGCAGCCACTCCACCAGCGCGCGCAGTGCCGGTTCTCCCGGCGTCTTGCCGACGAGATGACAGATTCCGCGGCTGAACACGGCAGCCCCGCCGCAGTCGAAGAGCTCGAGCAGATTCGGCTTGCAGTCAACGAGTGCGTCGGCCAGGTCGTCGTGCTTTGCGAGGCTCCGCACCAGCCCCTCGTGCACTTCACTGATCCGCGCCCGATAACCGGACTCGTCGTGAAGTTGCTTGTCGGCGATTTGCATGGACACCACCCGCGCGAGGAATTCGCAGGCGGTGCGCACGTCGTAGGGGATCTGCCGCGTTGAGTAGTGATGGCAGGCAATCAATCCCCAAAGCCGATCGTCTTTGGTAATTGCAATGGTCAGCGAGGCATTGACACCCATATTCAACAGGTACTCGGTGTACATCTGCGAAGTGCCGCGCAGGAACGCAAAGGTCATGTCGAGCGGCTGGCCGGTGCGCGGATTGATTTCGGGAATGATCTGCGAGCGGACATAGCGCGCGTCCGGCAGCATGCGGATGGTGTTCAGGAGAAAGAGTGCGCGCGCCTGGGAAGGGATGTCGCTCGCCGGATAATGCAGGTCGAGATAGGGACTGAGCCCCTTGTCCTTCGTCATGCTCTCGGCGATGACATGTCCGCTCCAGTCCCGGCCGAATCGATAGAGCATGACGCGGTCGTAGCCGCTGACCCGGCGCACCTCCTCGGTGACGAGTTCGCAGAAATCAATGACGCTCGTGGCTCTCTGGAAACGAGCCACGCTGCGCTTGAGCATGTCGTAGAAGTCAGGCTGGGTAAGCTCGCTTGCGACCCGCTCGAGTTCGAGCAGGAATAGACCGGCGCGCACATGGCCAATGGCGTGGAACGGCCCGTGTCCGCACACGAGGCCGGTGAATAGATAGAGCGGATTGTTTTCCAGGTGATCTTCCCGGATGGATCGGTGCAGTGCCGCGAGATTCTCTGCGCTGAGTAGAGCTTCCAGCGGCCTACCCAGCAGAGCCAGCGTGGGGATACCCAGATAGGTCTCGGTGTTGTCGCTCGCCTGGAGCACCGTCAGGTCGCTGGCGCCGAGCGCGAGCAGCACGCCGTGGGCGCGGATCTGACCGGGAATGTGAATAGGTTCGCGGTCGCAATTGGTCAGATCAATCTTGACGTCGTGCGGCAGGTCGCCTCGGTCGAAATGTGCTTCAGCCATCTGGATGTGCCTCCCGATGAAACACGTCGAGTGTCAATCACGAGCGAGCCGCGAGCAACGCCTTTTCATCGTGCTGCCAGCGGACGGTCGCTCGCTTCCCGCGGCAGTCGAACGATGAAGCGGGTGCCCTCTGCAACCGTCGAACTGACTTCGATGCGGCCGTTGTGGGCCCTGACGATCTGGTCCACGATATAAAGGCCCAGCCCTGCGTTGCGATTGTTTCGCTTTCCGCTTCCAGCGCCAAAGGGCTCGAACAGGTGCGGCATTACATCGAGCCGAATGGGCTCCCCGCGATTGCTGATCTCGAGCAGGACAAACTGGTTCTGCTGCTCTTTCACATCCACAATTACCGGCGCGGAAGCATCCCCGTGCTGGAGCGCATTGGCGACCAGGTTGGTGATCATCTGATCCAGCCGCTCCCGATCCCAGGCGCCGCTCAGATCACCGTGCACGCGCAGGACGATGTCGCGGGCCGGATTGGAAAGCCGCAAAGCCTCGACTGCCTGCAGGACCACCTCGCCGAGATCGCCTTTGCGCCTGACAATCGAGAAGCCGCCGCCGCTGCGTCCCTTGGCGAAGTCGAGCAGATCGGAGATGAGCTGGTTGCTGCGCCGGGCCGCGCGTTCGACCCGGCCAAGCCCCGTGCGAAGCCCCTCCGAAAGGCTCTCTCTCTGCATCATCTGCGCTTGCATCAGGATGGTCTGCAGCGGGGTCTTCAGATCGTGGCTGACGATACCGATGAGATGTTTCTCGAAGGCCGCGGTGGTCTTGAGCAACTCGTGTGCTCGCTTGCTTTCGGTGATATCGGCATTCACCGTTACCGCGGCGACGATCTGACCTTGGACAATCACCGGCGCCGAGGCGGCGCGAAGGATGAGCTCGCGGCCGTCCTGCTGGTGCCGCACCCGCAACTCCATCACTGATTTCACGCCCTCGCGCAGTGCCCGCACGTAGCCCGACTTTTCGCGCGGCAGCGTCTCTCCGGTGGCGGGGTCGCGCGCTTCGTAACCAAGCCGCAGCTCCTGCACCCTGAAATTCAAGGGCTGACTGATATCCAGGCCAAGCATATCGACCGCAGCCTGGTTTGCGTAATGAACGCGGTCCATATCGCCCATGAAGACGCCATCCGGGATGCTCTCGAGGACGGCATGAAGCTCGGCCGCGCGGCGCTCGGCCTGGTCGCGGAGCTCGGTTTGCTCCTGCTCAAGCCGCCGGCGCTCGGTGATATCGACATTGGCACCGACCCACTCGCGCACGCGTCCGTCGAGTTCGCGCACCGGCACCGCGCGCACCTCATGGCGCCGCCAGCCGCCTCGCTGGTCCCGAACCCGGAGTTCAGCGGAATAGATGCGCGAGGTCGAAAGAGCTTCCGCCCAAAGTCGCAGCGCGCGCTCTTGGTCCTCCGGATGGACGGCCTCGAACCAGCCGCGGCCCGTGGCCTCCTCGCCCGTCTGGCCAGTCAAGGCTGCCCAGGCGACGGTGGTCGAGACGATTTGCCCGCGCTCATCGGTGCTCCAAATGATTGGCGTGCCCGCTTCCACCAGAGCCCGATACCTTTCGGCGGCAATGCGAAGCTGGTCTTTTGCCTCCCGCTCGCCAGCCTGGGTCCTGGCCCGGCGCAACGCCTGTTCGCAGACCCCACCGAGCAGATGCAGGAAGGCAACATCGGCCGCGGAGAACTCCCGCTCCTCTGTAAAGGAGAGGAAAAGAACCCCCAGGACCCCATCTCCGGCGACCAGCGGCAAGACCGCCAGAGCCTTCTCGCTTTGCGCAGACTGGAGAAGCGCGGGGTAGCGTTTGTTACGCTCCGCGAGCGTTGAGCAGGTAATGAGCGCGCGAGCGCGAGCCGCCTCCGCCGCCGGCAGCTCTGCCTCGAGCTCGAGCTGTTTCCAGGACGGCTTGTCATTGGGTGGCTGACCGCTGAATGCAGCCACGGACAGGTGCTTGCGATCCTCTGCCAGCAGCGCGACAAAGCCGCTCGTCGCGGAGGCCGCGCGGATACCTCCGTCCAGCAGGATCTGAATCACCTTCTCCGGCGTGTCAGCGCTGGACAGCGCGGTGGACAACGTCACCAGCAGTGCGGAGCGGCTGGCGTTTTCCTCCAGCCTGCGCTGCAGCGCGACCCGGATGGTGGCATTCGAGATTGCCCGGGTGAGAACCGTGGGGGTCAGTTCGTCCTTGACGAGAAAATCGACCGCTCCGAGTTCCAAAGCCTGATTGGCAAGGTTCCTGGCCAGGTTGAGGGTCAGGACCACGACCGGTGCGCTGAAACCGCTGCTGCGCAGTGTTCGCAGGACGCCCAGGCCGTCGAGTCCGGGCAATTGCATGTCGAGCAGGATCACGTCGTGCCCTCCACGCTGGCAGAACTCGAGTCCTTCTTCGCCACTCGACGCTTCATCGATAGAAAAATCTGTCTCCCGGTCTGACAGCAGGAAGCGCCGGATGATTGCCCGATCCTCGGGAGTGTCGTCGATGACGAGGACGCGGCGGCGCGGCTTCATCCCGCTCTCCCGCTTTGCTGCGGCAACAGGACAGCGCTGAACCAGTATTCGAGTATTGCGCGAAGCGAGCTGGTTTGTTGCTGCAGGTCCATCACCTTGAGGACAAAGCCCGACGCGCCATTGCGATAGCAAAAGTCGACGTCGTTCGGATTGTCGGAGGTGGAGAAGATCACCACTGGTATGGTCAAAGTCTTCTCTTCGGCCTTAAGGCGCTTGAGAAAGCCGCGTCCGTCGAGGCCCCCCAGATTCAGATCGAGCAGGACGATGGCCGGGTTGAGGCTACCCGCCTTGAGCAGGCCCAGTGCTTTCTCGGCATCATTGAAATGCAGGACCGGCCGCGCAAAGCCTATTTCGCGAAGGGCGCGCAGGAGGACGGCCAGATCTTCACCGCTGTCTTCAATGACGAGCAGCGGCCTCGCTGGAACGGAACTCAATTCGCTCCGAGGGTGAAATAAAAGGTGGTACCGCCACCCTCCTCAGACTCGCACCAGACCTCGCCGTCGTGCCGCTGCACGACCTTACGCACGATGGTGAGGCCTGCTCCCGTTCCACCACCGAATTGATCCTTCTGGTGGAGGCGCCGGAAGATTCTAAAGACCTCCTCGCGATAGGCCGCGGGGATACCAATACCGTTGTCGCGCACGTAGAAACACCGCGTGGACTCCTGTGCGCGCGCCGGAAACCCGGGCTCGAAGCGCTCCAGACTGCCGACCTCTACGGCCTTGTCGGGTTTGTCATTGTACTTGAGAGCATTAGCAATAAGATTGATGAACACCTCTTGCAGGCCCACACGGTCTCCGCGCACCGTGGGCAAAGGCCGCGGGATGCTGACCTGCGCCCCCGATTCGCGCAGCCGCGCGTCGATGGACTCGAGAGCATCGCGGACCGCCTCATTGAGATCGATCGGTTCGAGCGCGATGGGATCCCGGCCCAGCCTGGAAAAGTGAAGCAGGGAATCGATCAATGCCTGCATCCGCTTGGTCAAGCGGACAATGGTTTCCATCTTCTCCTTGTTCTCGGAGTCGAGCTTGTCCGTGCAGTCCTGCAAAACGAAGCTGGCGAAGTTGTAGATACCGCGCAGCGGCTCTTTCAGATCATGACTCGCTACGTAGGCAAAGGAGTCGAGTTCCGCGTTGCTGCGCGACAATTCAACTCGCGCAAGCGCTTCTGCCCGGCGCTGGATGACGTCGGTCATGGCGACGCGGAGCTTCCGCGCGGCCTCGATCTCGAGGTCGAGCCACCCGGCCCCGCGCCCTCGCACGGTGTCCTGCCAGGCCGCAAAGGACTTTCGCGGTGTCAGGCGGTCGCCCATCGGCCCGATCTCGACTGGCTTGCTGGGATCGCCCGCCCAGTTCACCGTCCGCAACATCTCGGGGCGCATCCAGATGATGTATTCGCCGTTCGCCTTCGACAGGGGAACGACAAGGATGCCCGCCGCGGTATTTCTGAATTGCTCCGCAGCTGGATACAGCGAGGGCAAGGCATCAGTTGCGAACACCTCGTTGTCCGGGGCCTGGCGCAACCATTCGAGCAGCATGCGCAGCTCAGGTTCGCTGGGTGTTTCGCCTGCGCGATGACAGACTCCCCGGCTGAACACGGCCACACCGCCGCAGTCGAAGAGCCCAAGCACGCTCGGGTCGCAGCCGATGATCGCACTGCCCACGTCTTCGTTGCGCATCAGGCTTTGCATCATTGAATCGTGCACTTCGCCGATTCGCCCCCGGTAGCCGGCTTCGTCGTGAAGCTGCTTGTCGGCAACCTGCAATGAAACGACCCGGGCAAGGAATTCACAGGCCGTGCGCACGTCATAGGGGATCTGCCGGGGTGTATAGTGGTGGCAGGCAATCAGCCCCCAGAGCCGGTCGCCTTTGGT
The DNA here is from genome assembly GCA_025358085.1 of Deltaproteobacteria bacterium. Taxonomy (GTDB): domain Bacteria; phylum Myxococcota; class Myxococcia; order Myxococcales; family 40CM-4-68-19; genus JANYKT01. The sequence goes on from JANYKT010000176.1 coordinate 16,244, forward strand.
GATTGCGATAGTCAGTGAAGCATTGACTCCCATGTTGAGCAGGTACTCGGTGTACATCTGCGAAGTTCCGCGCAGGAACGCATAGCTCATCTCGAGCGGCAGGTTGGTGCGCGGACTCAGCTCGGGAACGATGCGCGACTGGATATAGCGGGCATCAGGAAGCATACGAATGGTGTTGAGCAGAAAGAGTGCGCGCGCCTGCGAAGGGATATCACTCGCGGGATAGTGCAGACCAAGATAGGAATCGAGTTGCTTTCCCTTCTTGATGCTCTCGGCGACGACGTGTCCGCTCCAGTCCGGGGCAAACCGGTAGAGCATGACGCGGTCATAGCCGCTGACCCGCTGGACCTCTTCGGTGATGAGGTTGCAGAAATCGCCGACGCTCGTGGCCCTCTGGAAGCGCGCTACACTGCGCTTGAGCATCTGGTAAAAGTCGGGCCGCTCGAGGTCGCCTGACGCCGGCTCCAGTTCAAGCAGGAAGAGCCCGGCACGCAGGTGTCCAATGGCGTTGAATGGCCCCCGGCCACAGACGAGGCCGGTGAAGAGATAAAGAGGATTGTCTTCCAGGTGCTCTTCGCGAATTGCGCGGTGAAGGACTCCCAGATTCTCCCGGGTCAGCAGCGCGCTGAGCGGCGTGCCGAGGAACGCTGCTGTCGGGATGCCGAGAAACGCCTCCGTGTTGTCGCTCGCCTGCAGCACCGTGAAGTCATCCGCACCCAGCGCGAGAAGCACGCCATGCGCCAGGATCTGTCCCGGAATGTGGGTCGGCTCGCGGTCGCAATTGGTGAGGCTCAGCTTCACCGCTTGCGGCACGACGCTAGGCTCCAGCTGTGCCTCGGCCATCGTGGCGCTCCTCCAACCAGGCAGTCAGGGTCGTAAAGGTTTGTTGCGCGGCCAGGACTACCTGAGAATCAGAACGTTCCGACCGGGACCAGCCGGAAAGGGCGCCAGCAAAGCCTCTCCACATGCTTCCGGTGTGCTCGCCATAGGGGTTCAGAAAGCGAGCGCCTGAAGAGGTCTCGAGCCCCAGCGCATCACGCAAGCGCCGGGAAAGGATTTGACCACCCAGTGTGGAGCCTTCCAGCACATAGAGCACGCCCCAAGCCGACGCAAGCGTATCGGTGCGGGGAAGAAAACGGCAATCAGGAGCGTCGGCGATTTCGCCCGAATTCATCTGAAGCGCTGCGAGATCCTGCTCGAGGAACGTCGTTTTGAGGCGCTCGGTGAAGTCGAGTCCAGACAGCGCCCACTCGCCGCTGAAGCCTGCGAGTTGACGCTCGAGCGGCCGGTAGTAACCGAGCAGGCGCTTTAGATAGTCTCCGTATTGCGACAGCTTCAGGCCGGGCCGGAGGAGAGGCACCACGCACTCGATGCGCTCGTGCATCGCGTTCGTCTCGGCCTTCAGAAGCTGCAAAACCGCGCCCCGGCCGCCCGCGCGGGGAGCGTGTTCTTCGTTGGGCATCATGCGCATTCTGCTACCTGTTGTTCGTCCCGGAAGCAAACGCGTAAGAACCTGGTTGTCCTGAACTGCGCGCGCCTGCTTCTTCCCGGGCGCTCAGCCCCGTGCGGCGGCCTCGAGAGCAGCGAGGCCAGCTTGCGCGCACTGCTCGTCCTGGTTGGAAGCCGCGCCCGAGACGCCGACCGCCCCCACGAACTCGGCGCCGCTTTTGATGGGCAGCCCGCCCTGCACCCTGATTTGTCCCGGAAAGGTCACCAGTGCGGGCCGGTCTTTGACCATGTCCTCCAAAGCCTTGGTCGGCGTCCGCACCGCCGCTGCCGTCCGCGCCTTGCCAAAAGCGATCTCCGCACTTTGCGGAAAAGCACCATCCGCGCGCTCCAGCGCAACAAGTGCGCCGCCATCGTCAACTACCGCGACAGTGACCGCCCAGCCATTCTTCTCGGCCTCTGCACGCGCTGCGGTGAGAATGAGCTTTGCGTCAGCCAGAGTCAGAGTGAGCTTCATCCGCATTAGTGATAACTCCAGCTCAAGCGGCGTGGCGCAGCGGCTCGGGGAGCACCTGTGATTCGGGAGCGCGAACCTGGATGGCGCCCAACGCATGCAGAACGCGCATGACCTGCCAGGTGGGATCGATCTCGAACCATTTGGCGGCGAAGTTCGGGCTGGCGCCGAACTTGTGGTGGTTGTTCTGGAACAGCTCGCCCATGGTCAACACGTCAATGGGCAGCGTGTTGCGCGACCTGTCGGCATTGTCGAAGTTCCGGTAACCGTACTTGTGGCCGCACCAGTTGACGATGGCCCCGTGCACCGGCCCCATGACGAAGTGGAACGGGAGCATGAAAGCGATCTGCCACCAGTGCGTGGCGAAGGTGAAATAGAAGGCCGTATAGACGACGCCCCAGAGAACGCGCATGGCCCAGGACTGCCCGAGCGTCTGATCGATCAGCTTCCACTCCGGATATCCACCCAGGAAGCGCGGCTCCGGATCAGCGCGGTAATGCGCGTAATCGTCATAGCGCTTCTTGGTCTTCCACATCATTGCCAGCGCGTTCGGATAGAAGCCGGGCGCGTGCGGATCCTGCTCAGTGTCGGAGAAGGCGTGGTGCTCGCGGTGCAGGATCGCATAGCCGCGCGGCGACAGGTAAGAGGAACCCTGCACGAACCAGCAGAGGAAGTGCATCACCTTCTCGCCGCGGGGAGACATGTTGTACATGCGGTGGGCGGCATAGCGATGCAGGAACAGGCTCTGGAACAAGACGCTCAGGAGCCAATGACCAATGAAAAAAGCGTAGACCAAGTGGACCTCCGGTGGGGAGCCAGTAGGTAAGCCTTGCCTGTCATCGGGTTGTCACAAGTCCGTGAACTTTTCAGGGAGCCAGGTCGATCTGCGGACCAGGCGAGGGCCCGCGCTCCATCTCTCGATAGGCGGCCCAGGCGTCTTCGACCGCGCCATCGAACGCGACCCGGCCGTGGTGCAGCACGGCCGCGCGCGGGCAAAGCTGTGCGGCCGATTCGAGGCTGTGCGAGACGTAGCAGAAGGTCACGCCGGCGGTGCGGAAGTCGAGGATGCGCCGCCTGCACTTTTCCCGGAACCGCTCGTCGCCGACGGCAAGCACTTCGTCGATGATGAGAATGTCCGGCTCCACGTCTTGCGCCAAGGCGAACCCCAGGCGTGCATACATGCCTGAGCTGTAGCTCTTGATCGGCATATCGATGAAATCGCCGAGCTCGCTGAAGGCGACGATGCGGTCGAATTTGGCTTCCATCTGCTTGCGCGAGAAGCCGAGCAGCGCTCCATTCAGATAGACGTTGTCGCGGCCGGTGAGCTCAGGGTCGAAACCCGCCCCCAATTCGATCATCGGGCTGATACGGCCCAAGGTCTCGACCTCACCCTCGCTGGGCGTCAGTACGCCGGCAATGGTCTTGAGCAACGTGCTCTTGCCGCTGCCGTTGTGACCCACCAGCGCGATGGCCTCGCCGGGTGCGATGGTGAGCGTCACGTGGCGCAGCGCCCAGAAAGATTCGCTCGTGCGCAAGTGGCGAAAGCGATTCACCACGGCTTCTTTGAGCGTGGTCACCTTTTCGCGGTAGAGCCGGTAGCTGACGCCGGCGTCGCGGATGCGGATCTCGCCCGTGCGCATATTAAAGGTGATGGATGTGGCGAGGGGAAAGCCGGACAAAGACGGCGAAGCCCACGACCAGCGCGCCGATGGACCAGGCAGCGGCGACGGCGACGACCAGCAGCGAGGGGAACCGCGCGTAATAGACCGGATCGCGCACCAGCGGGATCAGGTAGGTCATGGGGTTCACCGCCAGGAAGTCGCGAAACATGTTGAACCACCAGCTGCTCTTCCCGCCCAGCTGTGTGACGTCGTAGAGCACGGGAGAAAGGTACATCAGCATCTGCAGCAGCACTTCGGTGAGGTGTTTGACGTCGCGGAAGAAGACGGTGGCGGTGGCAAAGAGCAGCGTGATGCCGCTGGTAAAGACGGTCAGCAGCAGGACCGAGATCGGAAGGAAGAGGAGCGCGGCGCTGAAGGGCTGCCCGACGCCGAGCATCAACGCCACGAGCGGCACCAGCGAGAGCGTGAAGTTGACCAGGTTGGAGCCCACCACCGAGAGCGGGAAGACGGCCTGCGGTACGCGGACCTTGCGGATCAGCTCCTGGTTCGCCAGCACCGAGTTCAGGCCCTGCATGAGCGCCGTGGAAAAAAAGATCCAGGGGAGCAGCGCCGAGAGCAGGAAGACGGAGAAGTTGTGCTGGCCCGACGGCATGATGGTGGTGAAGACGATGGTATAGACGACCATCAGGAGGAGCGGATTCAGCATCGTCCAGAGCAGCCCGAGAACGCTGCGCTTGTAGCGGACCTTCAATTCGCGGACCACCAGCATCAGGATGAGCTGGCGGAACTTGATTAGATCTTCGATGGGTCCGGGCTTGCGCAGGGCCACGGTGGGCGCGCTCGCGAGCTGCAGTTCGGCGTCGGCCTTCATGCGGAAAGCTCCGCGAGGAAGCGGTCGAGACCTTGTTCCAGGGAGAGCGGCATGGAGGCGCCCAGCAGCCGCTGGATCTTTTCCACCCGCAGCGCACAGCGCAGCGGGCGCGGCGCCGGCAGCCGGAGCTCGGCGAGCGAGACAGGGACGACCAGCGCCTCGTCCGCGCCCACCTTGCGCGCCAGCACGCGACAGAACTCGACCCGGCTTACGCACGTCGCGCCGGCGCAGTGGAAGACACCTGCGGCGGTGGAGCGCGCGAGGCCGATGACCATCTCCGCGGCATTGTCGGCCAGGGTCGGCGAGACCACTTGATCCTGGAAGGCCTTGACCTTCTCGCCTCGGCGCAAGCTCTCCAGCGCGGCGAGCGCGAAGGTGCGCTTCGCGCCGGGCCGGCCGCTGTAGACAACCGCGACGCGTGCGATGGCGCAGCCGGGAGCGAGCAGGAGCGCGGTCTCCTCGCCGATGCGCTTGGTGACCGCGTAGGCGCCGCGCGGATTCGGGGCAGCTTCTTCGTCGTAAGGGCCGGCGAGTCCATCGAAGACGTAGTCGGTCGAGAGCGCGACCAGCCGCGTACCGGTGCTGCGGCAGCCCAGCGCCGCCGCCTCCACCGCACGCACGTTCACGAGCCAGGCCGCCACCGGGTCCGCCTCACAGCCGTCCACGTCGGTCATGGCCGCGCAGTGGATCAAGGTGCGCGGTCGGACCGATTCAATCAGCGCGCGCAGCTGCGCAGGCTGTGCCAGATCGAGCGATCGATAATGAATTGCCTGATCGAAACGAGTCTCGCCGCGGCCGACCGCCAGAACCTTCTCGCCGGCTTGTCGGAGTTGCGCGACCACGCGGCTGCCGACCAGCCCGTTCGCGCCGGTGACCAGGAACCCTTCCAGCGCGGGAGCGCCTTTGGTGGTCGGCTCCAGCCACGAGCCTGCAGGCCCGGAGCTCGGCAAGGCCGTGCTCGATGTCTTCGGCTCCGCGCTCAATGTCTTCGATTCCGCGCTCATCGCGCCCCATAGTTGCGCTCGTAATACGAACGGTACTCGCCAGTCCGGACGCGCTCCCACCAGCCACGATTCTCGACGTACCAGTCGACGGTGCGCTGCAGCCCTTCGGCAAAGGGGATCTGCGGTGACCAGCCCAGCTGCGCGTGCGCCTTGCGCGCATCGATGGCGTAGCGGCGGTCGTGGCCGGGCCGATCCTTCACGTATTCGATCGCGCCCTTGCCGAGCATTTCGATAATCCGGTTCACGATAGAGAGGTTCGGCCACTCATTGTCCGAGCCAATGTTGTAGACCTCGCCTTTGACGCCCTTTTCCAGGGCGGCGAGGATGGCGCGGCAGTGATCGTCGACATGGATCCAGTCGCGGATCTGCTGTCCATCGCCATAGACGGGCAGCTTCCGGCCCTCGAGCGCGTTGGCGATCATCAGCGGGATGAGTTTCTCGGGAAACTGGTACGGGCCATAGTTATTGGAGCAGCGCGTGACCACCACGTCGAGCCCGAAGGTGTGGCCGTAGGAGAGCGCCAGGAGGTCCGCGGCGGTCTTCGAAGCCGAGTAAGGGCTGGACGGCTTCAGCGGCGAGTCCTCGCTGAACTTGCCGGTTTTGCCGAGCGATCCGTACACCTCGTCGGTCGAGATCTGCACGAAGCGATTGACCTTCGAAAGCCGCGCCGCCTCGAGCAGCACTTGCGTCCCGGAGACGTTGGTCTCGACGAAGATGCCGGGGCCGAGGATGCTGCGATCGACATGGCTCTCGGCGGCGAGATTGAGCACCGCGCTGACGTCATGGCTGCGGATCAGGTGCTCGACCAGCTCGGCGTTGGCGATGTCCCCGCGGACGAAAATATGGCGCGGGTCGGAGCGCAGGTCGGCGAGCGATTCGGCGTTGCCCGCGTAGGTGAGCTTGTCAAGATTGACGACCGTCCATTGCGGGCGCTCGCGCAGCAGCAGCTGGACCAGGTTTGACCCGATGAAGCCTGCGCCACCGGTGACCAGAATTGTCTTCAACGGCGCTCCGCGTCCTGCGCATTGGTGGCCCGGCCCAGCACCAGTTCGTTGGCGGCCGCCAGCGACTCGAAGGTCCCAGCGTCGGTCCACCAGCCCTGAAGCTGGTCGAACTGCAGCGTGCCGGCGCGCAAATATTGATTGTTGATGTCGGTGATTTCCAATTCTCCGCGAGCGCTGGGCTTGAGCCTGCGGATCATCGAGAAGACTTGCGCGTCGTAGAAATAGACGCCGACAACCGCGAGATCGCTCCCGGGCTCCTTCGGCTTTTCGACGATGCGGGTCACGCGCTTGCCGTCGGTCTCGGCCACGCCATACCGCTGCGGATCGTGCACCTGCTTGAGCAGCAGCCGCGCGCCTTTGCCTTGCTCGCCAAAGGCCTTCACGTACGGTGCGATCGAATTCTGGAAGATGTTGTCGCCGAGGATCACGCAGCAAGGGTCCTGGCCGGCGAAGTTCTCGGCCAGGCCCAGCGCCTGCGCGATGCCGCCCGCCTCGTCCTGGACCTTGTAGGTGAAGCGGCAGCCGAAGTCCTTGCCCGAGCCGAGCAGGTTGACCACGTCGCCCATGTGCTCGACGCCCGTGACCATGAGGATCTCGGTGATGCCCGACTCGGTGAGCTTCCTGACAGGGTGGAAAATCATCGGCTCGCGGCCCACCGGGAGCAGATGCTTGTTGGTGACCTTGGTCAACGGAAACAGCCGGGAGCCGGTGCCACCTGCGAGGATGATGCCCTTCATTTGATCCTTTCGTGGCTGCTGCAAAGCGCCGCTTGTGCCAGAACTCCACCGTGCTCACAAGTGGGCAGTGCCGGACCTTCGAGCGCACGGTGCGGTCACTCTCTCTCGGCCCCTCACAGCGCGAACCCGAGAAGAATCATCGCGCCAGACACCAGGCTCGGGACCGTGCCCGCGATCCAGGGATCGAGCGCGCCCGAGAGTGAAACTGCGTGCGCCACCACCGACACCGCCCAGAGCAGCAGGGAGAGAGCGATGCCCAGCGCGACCGCGCCCGCGGGCGGCATGCGCTTGCGGCGCCGCGCGGTCGAGAGAGTCAGCGAGAAGGCCGCGAGCGCCGCAGGGACCGCCTGGAGCGGCTGCGCGGCGCGCTCCGCGATCGCGAGCGCATACTCGCGCGAAGACTGGCCGGCAGCCTCGCGTCGCTCGGTCTGCTCGCGCAGCTGGCGCCAGGGCAGCTGCCGCGGGCGGCCCGACCGCAGCTCAAAGTCCTTGGGAGTCTCGGAAAAGTCCTCGATCAGCACGGCCAGATGGCGCTCGGTGATTTCTCCGCCGGGCTGGGCGGTCAGCGAATAGCGCGTCTCGGTCGCATCGAGCAGCATCCAGCGTCCGTCGGGCCCTGGCTCCATCCGCGCCGCGAGAATCCGCCGGGAGAGCCTGAAGTCGCGATCGGCGCTCCTGGGGTCGCCGATCTCCAGTACGGTGACGAGGTCGAAGCCGTTGCCGCTCTGCCCGCCGATGTGGAAGATGCGCCCGCCGCGACCGCGCACCCAGAAGGAGCCGACGTGATAGGTCGCCCAATCGCCCCAACGGTTGAAGCGCTTGACGGTGATCTCTTCGACGCGGGCATCGGCGCGCACCACCACTTTCTCGCCCAGCAGGAACATCGCCGCGCCGAGCACGGCAGCGAAGAAGGCCACCGGCGCCGCGATGCGCGCGGGCGACACGCCAACCGCGAAGATGGCCGTCAACTCCCCCCGGCGCGCGAGCGAGGTGACCAGGAGCGCGACGGCGATGATCAGCGCCGCGGGCGCGAGCTGGTAGCCGACCACCGCCGCTTTGTTGGCATAGAGCTCGAGCACTGCCTTGCCCCAGGCGCGCCCACGGTACCCGTGCGCGCGGTCGGCGAAATCGATCACCAGATAAATGAGCACCACTCCGCCGAGCGTGGCGGAGAAGAGCCGCAGCAGCATGGAGAGGATCAGCCGGTCCAGCTGGCCGAGCGCGCGCGGCAGGCCGATCATGCCTCGCGCGCCGCGATGTCCTGGCGGAACTGCATGCCGCGAAAGCCAAGGCGCGCGATGGCGCCGTAGGCTCGCGCCCGCGCCTGCGAGGGTCCCGCGCCCAGCGCAGCCACCGTGAGGACGCGACCGCCCGAGGTGACCAGCTTGCCGTCGTGCAGCCGGGTGCCGGCGTGAAGGATCCAGAGGTCTTCGCCCTCGACCTCGCGCAGAGTGTCCAGCCCCGCTATCTCGTCGAGCGCGCGCGGATGGCCCGGGTACCCGTGCGCCGCCAGCACCACCGCGACCGCGGTGCGCGAGTCCCACACCGGCCGTTGGCCCGTGAGACGTCCCTGCGCGGCGGCGAGAAAGAGCGGCAGCGGATCGGAGCGCAGCCGCAGCAGGATGGCCTGCGCCTCGGGGTCGCCGAGGCGGCAGTTGAACTCCAGCACCCGCGGGCCCTGCGGCGTCATCATCAGGCCCGCATACAGCGCGCCCACGAAAGGCATTTTTCGCTCTGCGAGCGCGCGCGCGGTGGGCCGCAGCACTGTCTCGAGGATGCTCTCCACCAGCGCGGGCGGCGCGTCGGACGGCGGACTCACCGCGCCCATGCCGCCCGTGTTGGGGCCGCGGTCAAGATCCAGGAGCCGCTTGTGGTCGCGCGCAGGAGGCAGGGCGATCAATGTCTCGCCGTCGCAGAGCGCGATGACCGAGAGTTCGGGACCGCTGAGCCTCTCTTCGACGAGGAGGCGCGCGCCCGGCCGCCAGAGCTCGTCGACAGCGGCCACCGCCTGCGCGGCGTCGTCGCAGACCACGACTCCTTTGCCGGCGGCGAGGCCGTCGAGCTTGACCACGCAGCCGTGCTTCTGGCTCCTGGCGTGAGCGCGCGCCGCGTCGCGTTCGTCGAACAGCACTGCCTCCGCAGCGGCCACGCCAGCCTCGCGCATGATCTCTTTCGCGAACGCCTTCGACGCTTCGATCCGCGCCGCCTTCGCGCTCGGTCCGAAGCACGGCACCCGCTCCGCGGTCAGCCGGTCAGCGAGACCGTCGGCGAGCGGCGCTTCGGGCCCGACGATGACCAGGCTTGGGCTTTCGGCCAGCGCGGCGTCGGCCAGCGCTTGCGCGTCGTTCCCGCGCGGCTGCACGCAGCGAGCCTCCCGCGCGATGCCGGGATTTCCGGGAACGCAGACGAGCTCTCTCGGCTCGCCCACCGCTGCGCCCTGCAAAAGCGCCCGCACCAGCGCATGCTCGCGCGCGCCCGACCCGATCACGACCACCTTCGCAGCCATGCGCGGGCTTCTAGCACGCCGCCGCTGCCGGGCGTGGCCCGGCGACCCGGAGCCCTGGTGTCGCCCTAATCGATTAGTGCCGGAAGTGGCGGACGTTGGTGAACACCATCGCGATGTCGTGCTTGTCGGCGGCGGCGATCACCTCGGCGTCGCGGATCGAGCCGCCCGGCTGCGCGATGGCGGTGACGCCCGCCTCCGCCGCGGCCTCGATGCCGTCGGGAAAAGGAAAGAAAGCGTCGGAGCCCATCGCCGCGCCACGCGCCTTCGCGCCCGCGCGCTGCGCTGCAATGCGGACCGAGTCGACGCGGTTGGTCTGCCCCATCCCGATGCCCACCGTGACGTCGCGCGCCGCCAGCACGATGGCATTCGACTTCACATGCTTGACCACCGCCCAGGCGAACTCGAGCGAAGCGAGCTCGTTCTGCGTAGGCGCGCGCTTGGTCATCACCTTCCAGCCGCGCGCGTCGACCTCGGCGAGGTCGCGCCCCTGCACCAGCAGGCCGCCGGGCACGCTGCGAAGCTCTTTCGCTTCGAAGACCCACTTGTCGCGGCCCTCTGACAGCGTCGGCAGTTCCAGCAACCGCAGCGCTTTCTTCTTGCTGAGCACACTGAGCGCCGCCTTGTCGAAGCCGGGGGCGATCACCGCTTCGAGGAAAGTCTCGGCGAGAAGTGCGCCGGTGGCCGCATCGACGACCTGGCTGAGCGCCACGATGCCGCCGAAGGCACTGATGGGGTCGGCGTCGCGGGCCGCGCGGTAGGCATCCAGGATGGAGTCGGCGCGCGCCACGCCGCAGGGATTGGTGTGCTTCACCACCACCGCGGTCGCGGGACCTGACGGGCCGCGCGTGTGCTCCTTCAAAGCTTCCAGAGCCGCTGATGCGTCGAGCAAGTTGTTGTACGAAAGCTCCTTGCCCTGCAGCTGCCTCGCCGACGCGAGCGTGGGCTCGCGCGGCTGCGGCACAGCGCCGTAGAAGGCCGCGCGTTGGTGCGGATTCTCGCCATAGCGCAGCGCCTGCAGCCGTTTGTATTCCGGCACCGGCGGCGCCTCGGCATAGGCGCCCGGCTCCTCCTGCTCGGCGAGCCAGCCCGCGATGGCCGCGTCGTAGGCCGAGGTGTGAGCGAACGCGCGCGCCTGCAAGCGCTTGCGGGTACTAAGGTGGATCTCGCGCTTCTGCTGCAGCTCTGCGAGCACCAGCTTGTAGTCGCCCGGATCGACGATGACGGTGACGAAGGCCGCATTCTTGGCGGCCGAGCGGATCATCGACGGCCCGCCGATGTCGATGTTCTCGATCACTTCCTCCGGCTTGAGCTTCTTCGCGACGGCGTCGCGGAATGGGTAGAGATTCACCACCACGAGATCGATGGGCAGGATGTCCTGCGCCTTCATGTCGGCCTCGTCGGACTTGAGACCGCGGCGCGCCAGGATGCCGCCGTGAATCTTCGGGTGCAGGGTCTTGACGCGGCCTCCCAGCATCTCCTTTGCCCCGGTGAAGTCCTGCACCTGCTTGACGGGAATCCCTTCCTGCTCCAGCAGCGCCGCGGTTCCGCCGGTCGACAACAGCTCAATTCCCAGCGCGGTGAGGCCGCGGGCGAAGTCGACCAGGCCGGTCTTGTCCGAGACGGAAAGCAGCGCGCGCGAGACGGTCATGCGGCGCTGCATATCATGCGGCGTTCAGCCACGCCGAGAAGCCGCGCGATGCGTCTATTTTAGTTAAATGAACGCCTCGCTTCGGGTGCGTCCGCCGCTGATCTTTGTCGCCGGTGCAGCCGCACTGGTCGCGGCCGAGTTCGCCGTCCTCGCGTCCCAGGCGTTCGTCCGCCACCCGCAGACTGTCGCTTTTGCGGTGGCCTTCGATCTCGTCGCGATGCCCGCCTTGCTCGCGTGGCTGACCGGCGCGCTCCGACCCTGGACCGCGGCGATGGTGGGGGCGGCGCTGGCGGGAAGCCTGCTGCCGGGCGTGCACCTGCGCTGGTTGACAGCTCCCGCCGAGCTGGTGGTAGTCGGGCTCGTGCTGCGGAAGTTTTCGCGAGGCAGCGGCGATCTGATCGAGCGCCTGCGCGCGGCGCTGCCCGATACAATCGCCGCGCGCATCGCCATCACCGAAGCGACATTGATCTGGTGCGGACTCCTTTCGTGGCGCACCAAGCCCGGGCCGGGCTTACCGCGCACCGGCGCGCGGGGCTCGTCGCCATCAACGCGGCGCTGATCCTCTCCGGCTTCGCCGAAGCGATCCCGATCCACTTCTGGCTGCACGGCCGCTGGCGTGTCGGCATCGGCCTTCTTCACGCCTACTCGATTGTCTGGCTGCTCGGCGATCTACAAGCACTGCGCCTTCGTCCTATGACCGTTGAGAACGGTGTGCTCCAGCTGCGCATCGGGCTGCGCTGGGAGGCGCGCATACTCTTGTCGAGCATCGCCTTCGCCGGCGCGCCAGAGCCATTCAATCATTCACTAAATGAGTCGCCTTCGGGTAGCGCCCCGCTGCGCGTCGGCGTGATCGGTTCGCCCAATGTGGTCCTGCGCTTCACCGAACCGCAGACCTTGCGCCCCATCTTTGGACGTGAACGGCGCACGACCGCCATGGCGCTGCTCGTGGACGACCCGGTTGCTTTCATCGCTGCGCTGCAGGCTCAGGAGCAAGGCCCGCAGTCAGGCGTTCATCAGTCGTCGTAGTCGTCGCGCTGTTCGATGCGCGGATAGGGGGCTACTTCCCGCGGCTCGTCGTCGGCGATCACCCGCAGCTTGACCAGCCCGCGCATTTCAAGCTGCCGTACACGCTCGCGGGTGAGGTTCATGATCACGCCGACCTCTTCGAGCGTGATGCCGGCGCGGTCCGCGACGTCGAGCGCGCAGGTGTCGGCGAGCTCCTCCAGCTCCTTGTCGGGGAAATTCATCTTCACCGACCCGGTCTTGGGATTGACATCGACAAAGAGGTTGTACTTGCAAGAAACGTAGGGGCACGGTCGCGGCCCCGTGGCGCAGTCCCCGCGCGTCTTGGGGCGGGTCGCATCGAGCTCGGCGGCGAGAGCTTCCAGCTCGGGATCAATCCCCCCCGCCGCGGTCTGCTGGCGGAACTGCCGGGCCATCTCCTTCCGGCTCATGGTCCGGGCACGCTGCCGCGGCTGATCGTCGTCGTCAGCCGCCCCACCGTCGTCGAGTTGCCGGGCGGGCCCAGCCAGGGGCGGCATCAGGATCGGGAACTCTGCGTCGTCGGCCGTCCGCTTCGGATCGCTCATGGGTCTCTCCCAGGCTCTTCGCGCTCGGTGATCTGTTGGACCGTGCGCTCCATGTCCTTGACGAACTGCACGGCCTTCTTGCGGCCGTCGGTCAGCAGCCTCTCGAACTCCCTGCGGCGCGAGGGCTTCATCTCTGCCTTGTCCGCGATGCTCTTGTCGAGCGCCGCGAAGAACTCGTCAAGCGAGCGCTCGACGCCGTCCAGCTGGCCGCGGAAATAAATGAACGAGCCACGAATGTCCTCGAGGGTCATTCCCTCGTCCATCAGCGACTTGATCATTGAGATGCGGCGGACGGCGGCGGCCGGGTAGAGCCCGCGGGACCCGCGGTGCTTGCCCTTCTCGCCCACCCGCCGGCTGCGCGGGAGCAGGCCGAGCTGGACGTACTTGCGGAAGGTGGCCTGGGCGAGCTTGACGCCGCGGGGCGCGAAGAACTCCACGATCTGGCCCGCCGAGAGCCCCTGGGGGTGCTCTTCTTCGAGACGGTCGAACTCGTCTGTCTCGCGCTGGGCCAAATTCACATCTCCCGCCGTAGATTGAAGCGATGCTCTTGAGTGGCATCGCGTGAAGCTATGACTTCAAGTATCGTATCTTCAGTAGCCTGTCAACTCGCCGACCAACCAGGCGTGCAAGCAGGTGAAGGCATCGATCGCTTGCGACTCGGTGCGGGCCGCTACTCGGTGAGATCGACTTCGAGGGCGTGGACGACGTTCTCCCGTACCGTCACGTCGGCGGCACGCCACTTCTCCAGGCGCGGGCTGCCCACCCTGACGGCGTGATGGCCCACCGGCAGCACCGCCAGGTAGGGCGTCTGTCCGCGCAGCGAGCCGTCGACGTAGACCTCGGCGGCAGTCGGCTGGCTGTGCACGCTCAGTTCGCCGCTCGGCGCGTGCAGGCCGGGTCTGCGCAGGTGAATCAGGCCGCGTTGCTGTGCCTCGGCGACGAGGAACGCGATCGGCAGCAGCACCGCCATCGCAACGCCCATCCAGGCGACGGTGCGCATCAAGCGGCTGCGCGGCGGGGGCACAGAACCGAAGAGCGGCTCGGTGGGTAGACGGACCGCGGGGAGCTCGATCTGCGGCGGCTCGCCATGACTGGTGGTGCGAACTTCCAGGGCTTCCGCCGCGGCGCGCGCGAGCCAGGACGACAGCGCCCCATCCGCGTCGGCCGGCGGTGGGCAGGCTGCGACGAGCGCGGCCGCGAACTCCGCGGCAGTCTGAAAACGATCGCGGGCTTCGTCCGCCGTGGCCTTGTCCAGCACGGCGCGCAGCAGGGCTCCGCAGTTCACGTCGGCAGCCTCGGCGACCACGCGCCCGAGCGAGAACACGTCGGCTGGCGGCCCGACCGGTTGCCGTGCTGCCTGCTCAGGGGCCATGTAGCCCACCTTGCCCTTGGGGGCTGCGCCGGGCGAGGTGACCTCCGAGCTGCCGACGGCGCGCGCGACGCCAAAGTCGCCCAGGTAGACAGCGCCCGAACGCGACAGCAGCACGTTGTCCGGAGAGACGTCGCGGTGCACCACGCGCAGCGGCTTGCCTTCAAAATCGCACGCAGTGTGAGCCGCATGCAGCGCCCGCGCGACCTGCGCGCCGACATGCGCGGCAAGCGACTCGGGCATCAACTCGTTCGAGTGGCGCGCCAGCCGCAGCGCGGTCCGCAGCGAAGTGCCGTCGACATACTCCAGCACGAAGACCGGTCCTTCGTCGGGAGTCTCCAGATAATCGAGCGCCGTAATGATGCCGGGATGGTGCAGAAGGCCAACGACCCGCGCTTCATCGGCCAGCATATGAGCGATGCGGTCGTCGCCTCGCCGGTCGGGCGCGAGGACCTTGATGACCACGCGGCGCCGGAACGCGCCGTCCCCGTGAAGTTCGGCGAGCCACACTTCGCCCATGCCGCCGACCCCCAGCCGCCGCTGGAGGATGTAGCGCCCGGCAACCGCCTGACCGGGCTGGAGCCCCCCTGAAACTTCGCTGGTCACGGGCTCAGCCATGATTCCTTGACACCCCCTCTTGGGTACTTACTGTACCGCCGCACCGCGGCGTCGAAGGAACAAGTCGCGAAACTTTCGCCGAACCACTCGGCAGGAGACGGAAATGAAGAAGATTATCGGAATCGACCTGGGCACCACCAACTCCGTGGTCGCCATCATGGAAGGTCGAGACCCCAAGGTCATCGAGAACGAGGAAGGCAGTCGCATCACTCCTTCGGTGGTCGGCTTCACCAAGGAAGGTGAAGTCGTGGTCGGCCAGGTTGCGCGACGCCAGGCCATCACCAATCCGGAGAATACCGTCTACTCGATCAAGCGCTTCATGGGGCGCAAGTTCGAGGAGACGACCGACGAGCGCAAGCGCGTTCCCTACAAGATCGTCAAGGCCGACAACGGCGACGCCGCGGTCGAGATCGACGGCAAGAAGTGGTCGCCCCCCGAGGTCTCGGCAAAGGTGCTGCAGAAGCTGAAGCGCGCCGCCGAGAATTACCTGGGCGACACCGTGACCGAGGCAGTCATCACCGTCCCGGCCTACTTCAACGACGCCCAGCGGCAAGCCACCAAGGACGCAGGCCGCATCGCCGGTCTCGAGGTGAAGCGCATCGTCAACGAGCCCACCGCGGCGGCGCTGGCGTACGGCCTCGACAAGAAGAAGGACGAGATCATTGCGGTGTTCGACTACGGCGGCGGCACTTTCGACATCTCCATCCTCGAGGTGGGCGAGAACGTGGTCGAGGTCATCGCCACCAATGGCGACACGCACCTGGGCGGCGATGACATCGATCAGCGGATCATGGAGTGGCTGATCGTCGAGTTCAAGAAAGAGACCGGCCTCGACGTCGCCAAGGACAAGATGGTCCTCCAGCGCCTGAAGGAGGCCTCGGAGAAGGCCAAGATCGAACTGTCCACCACGCTGGAGACCGAGATCAATCTGCCCTTCCTCACGGCCGATGCTTCGGGTCCCAAGCATCTGGTCAAGAAGTTGTCGCGCGGGAAATTCGAACAGATGTGCGACGACCTCTTCCAGCGCGCCATCGAGCCGACAAAGAAGTGTCTTGCTGACGCGAAGAAGCAGGCAAATCAGATCGACGAGATCGTGCTGGTCGGCGGTTCGACGCGTACGCCGAAGATCCAGCAGATCGTGAAGGAGTTCTTCGGCAAGGAGCCGAACCGCTCGGTAAACCCCGACGAAGTGGTGGCCATCGGCGCGGCGGTTCAGGCCGGCGTGCTCTCCGGCGAAGTCACCGACATCCTCCTGCTTGACGTCACCCCGCTCTCCTTGAGCATCGAGACGCTGGGCGGAGTGGCCACGCCGCTCATCCCGCGCAACACCACGATTCCGACCCGCAAGAGTGAGGTGTTTTCGACGGCGGCGGACGGCCAGACAAGCGTCGAGGTTCACGTGCTCCAGGGCGAGCGCCCGATGGCGCGGGACAACAAGACGCTGGGCCGATTCCACCTCGACGGCATCCCGCCTGCGCCCCGCGGTGTCCCGCAGATTGAAGTGACGTTCGACATCGACGCGAACGGCATCGTGCACGTCGGCGCCAAGGATCGCGCCTCCGGCAAGGAGAGCAAGATCACCATCACCTCGTCGTCGGGTCTCTCCAAGGAAGACGTCGACAAGGCAGTGAAAGAGGCGCAGGCACACGAGGCTGAAGACAAGGACCGCCGCGAGGAGATCGAGACTCGCAACAAGGCGGACAACCTTGCGTACGCTACTGAAAAGAGCTTGAAGGACCTGGGCGACAAGATTCCGGCCGAGACCAAGACGGATCTCGACGCCAAAATCAAAGCGGTCCGCGATGCGCTCGCCGGCACCGACGTGGCCGCGGTGAAGACTGCCGCCGACGCGCTGACGCAGGCGTCGCACAAGATGGCGGAAGAGGCGTACAAGGCGGCTGGTCCGACGGGAGCGGGCGGCCCTCCTGGCGAAGGCGGCGCAGGCGGCCCAGCCGGCGACCCTGCGGCCGGGGCAGCGCCTACCGGTAAAAAAGATGACGTAGTCGACGCTGAATTTGAAGAGCAAAAGTAGCGCCTGCGGTTTAGAACCTGCGACGTAGCAGCGTCCCCGGCCGAATCCCCCCTCGAGCCGGGAGGCGTGAAAGGCGAGATCCCTTCCGGGGATCTCGCCTTTCGTTTGTGAATCCCTCGCCATGCGACTTCGGGCTTGCCGGAGCCTTCGGACCGGCGGAGGTCACTGGTCCCCAGGCGCGCGCGGCGACTTACTTCGGATGAGGACCGCTGGCCGTCCCGGTGCCGCCGCTCTGCGCGCCTTCCCCGGCGGGACCGGCAGTCTTGCTCCCGCCTGCGCCGCCGTGTCGGTTGCGGCCCCGTCCGCGCTGTCGAGAGAGGGCACTTCTGTCGTTGCGGCGCGCCCAATACCAGGGGCTTCGTTGGTGACTGACAGTTTTGCCGCGGGAGCCTCGTAGGTCACGTGCGCGTAATCCGTCCCGGTGACCGGTGCCGCCACCATCGGCGCGCGGTCCGCCGGTCGAAGCAGAGAGCCTTTGGCGCTCGGTCCACGGTCCGGCCCCGCACGGCGTGTTTGGCTCTCGGACGGCTGCCCGTGGAGCCCAGTTTGTCCGTCGGGGCCGCGGTCAGTGCGTCCGCCAGCCATGCCGTTTGCCATCCCCAGTTCGATGCCCGGCCCGAGAGGTCCTATCCCTGCTCGCGCCGCCGAGTTCCGGGCACCCGGACACGTCCTCGGTGAGAGGCCGTGAGGCTGACTCCGCGTGCACCAACGCCAACAAGACAGCGAGTGTCGCGCCCGTCACTGCGCGCTCCCCATCGGGTTCGCTGTCGCGCCGTTCCTGTTTCGCGTGCCGGCGAGAGCGCGATTCGCCGAGTTGCTCAAACTCGACGAGGTTTCCCGCGGCGCTCCGCGACCTGCGGGACCACTCGAGCGTGCGTTTTGTCCGGTTTGCGCTGTCGCCGCCAAAGCGAAGGCGGCTGCGACGGCTGCAAACATAACTCCGTGAAACTTCATCATCGGCTTCTCCTTGAGAAGAAGCTGATGTCAGAGCGCTTTCACCGCACTGGGCGGTCGCTCGCCACCTCGAGCTGCTCTGGAGCGCTACCTTCAGGCGGCGGAGGACTCGTCCGGGCGCCGCTGGTGGCGGCGATCATCGGCGCGCGGAATCAAACCGAGCAGCCGGGCCCGCTCGTCCGGGTCGCCAGCGAAGGCGAGCAATGCCTTGGCTGCGACCAGATCGAACCAGGCGCGCAGCGCGCCCTGCGCCTCGATGAGCTGCCGATGCTCGTCTGCGCGCGGTCCGGTCGAGGGCACCGCCAGGTCGTCGGCCAGACCCTTCATGGTCTGCAGATCGTCGGCGCCCAGGCCGATGTCGCTCGCGGTCTCAGGATAGGCCTTGGCGGCGACGAGGATCCGCTGCAGCGCCCGCACTACATGGGCCTGCTGCCGCACACTGAAGGGTTCTCCGAGTCCGAAGGCGCGGGCGACTGCGCGACCGTCGGGTCCGCGAGTCACCCGCAAGACTGCGTCTCGCACGGCAAGCGCGGTGGCCGCGGCGTCCGCCAGAAGCTCAGCGTCCTCCTTCGAGCGCCCTCGCGCCGACACAGCTGCCGCCGGCAGCGCCTGCAGATGTTCCTCGATTTCCCGCGCCAGCTGCAGCGCCGCGGCAGTCATGCCCTTGTCCAGCCCGCGGCGCGACATCTCCTTCGCGTGCGCCTCGACAAACTGCGCGACGGCGCGGGCACCTTTGACATCGGACAGCGGGTCCGAGCGGGATGCGTACGCACCTCCGGCGTTTGCCGCCGCGCGATCAAGCAGCGTCTGCCGCGAGTCGGGCTTCGCGCTGGTCTTGCCGGCCGTGGCGGGCTTTTCGGTGGTGGGTACAATCTTGCTGCTCTTCTCCGCGGGTGCGGGTGCGGGTGCCTTGCGGGCCATGAAGGCCCTCCGTTCCTGAGTTGTGCGGCGACTGGCTGGTCGACTTGGCTGAGGGCCGAAAAACTTCCGCGACTCGGAAGCGCGGCCTCTCTCTCTTCTGGTCTGACGTAAAGACTGTCGCAAACGATTGCCGAACGCAACCTGATCGAGAGCCGGTTCATCCGTCCTGCGCCGGAGTTGACTTCGCGCTGGGTCGGCGCGACGGTTCGCCCGAAAATCTACCAGGAGGGCACATGCCCCGCATCGTCCGCTCCGGCCTGATCCAGTGCGCCAACGCAAAGTCCGAGGGCTCCGTCAAAGAGATCCAGGAGGCCATGTTCGAAAAGCACCTGCCCCTGCTGGAGGAGGCAGCGAAGAAGGGCGTGCAGATCCTCTGCCTGCAGGAGATCTTCAATGGCCCGTACTTCTGCCCCGCGCAGACACCCGACTGGTACGACGCCGCCGAGCCCGTGCCTGGCCCCACCACGGCACGCCTGCAGAAATTTGCCAAGGCGCACGAGATGGTGCTGGTGGTGCCGGTCTATGAGCGCGAGATGGCCGGCGTCTATTACAACACCGCCGCCGTCATCGACGCTGACGGCAGCTATCTGGGCAAGTATCGGAAAAACCATATCCCGCAGACGAGCGGCTTCTGGGAAAAGTATTATTTCAAGCCCGGAAACCTGGGCTACCCGACCTTCCAGACCCGCTATGCGAAGATCGGAGTCTACATTTGCTACGATCGACATTTCCCGGAGGGCGCGCGGCTCTTGGGCTTGAATGGCGCCGAGATCGTCTTCAATCCAAGCGCTACCGTCGCAGGGTTGTCCCAATATCTCTGGAAGCTGGAGCAGCCCGCGCACGCCGTTGCCAATGGCTACTATATGGGGTGCATCAACCGGGTCGGCACCGAAGCGCCCTGGAACATCGGCAAGTTCTACGGGCACAGCTACTTCGTCGACCCCCGTGGCAAGTTCCTCGCCGAGGCCAGCGAGGACAAGGACGAGTTGGTGGTGGCCGATTTGGATCTCGATGTGATTGAAGAAGTCCGCCGGGTCTGGCAATTCTTCCGCGACCGCCGACCCGAAACCTACAGCAACATGACGGAGCAACTGCCATGATTCACCCGAAGACCCTTGTCGCCGCCCTCCTCGGCCTGCTGCTCGCGGCCTGCTCTTCCTCGAATGCGGCGCTGACCAAGAGCGCCGGAGACAGGCGCAGCCGCAACGTGCGCTGCGTGAACAGGTCCACCGTAATCACGCCCATTCACCCGGGAGACCAGCCGCGCACCGACGGAGGCGTCGAGACGGTGAGCCCGCGCGGCGAGCTCGAGACAGACGCCATCGGCGGCTGCGACACCGACGAAAAGACAAAGTAAGCGAGGGACCTGCCGGTGCGCACGCTGATCGAGAACGGGACCGTGGTCACGGCCTCCGAAACTTATGTTGCTGACGTATTGATTGAAAACGAGAAGATCGCTGCAGTGGGGGCGGGCCTTGCCCGGCAGCTCTCGGGTGGCGGCTCCGCAAGCTTTGATCGGCGCATCGACGCCACCGGCAACTATGTCATTCCGGGCGGTATCGACGTGCATACGCACCTCGATATGCCTTTCGGCGGGACGGTGAGCGC
Organism: Deltaproteobacteria bacterium; assembly: GCA_025358085.1. Lineage (GTDB taxonomy): Bacteria > Myxococcota > Myxococcia > Myxococcales > 40CM-4-68-19 > JANYKT01. The sequence continues at coordinate 36,687 of JANYKT010000176.1, forward strand.
CGACGACTTCGAAAGCGGCACCATCGCCGCGGCCTGCGGCGGCACCACTACCTTGGTGGACTTTGCCATCCAGCCGCAGGGCGGTGCCCTGAAGCAAGGACTCGCCAGCTGGCACCAGAAGGCCGAAGGCAAGGCCGTCATCGATTACGGCTTTCATATGATCATTCGCGAGGTGACCAAGGCTTCGCTCGCCGAGATGGACGACCTGGTGAAGCGCGAAGGCGTCACCAGCTTCAAGCTCTTTACCGCCTATCCCGGCGTGTTCTTCGTCGACGACGCGGCGATCTTTCGCGCGCTGCGGAAGACCGGCGACAACGGCGGCCTGATCTGCATGCACGCCGAGAACGGCCCGGTGATCGACGTACTCATCGAGGAGGCGAAAGCCCGCGGCGAGACGGCGCCGGCGTGGCACGCCTTGACGCGGCCGCCGCGTCTGGAGGCTGAGGCGTCGCACCGCGTGCTGGCTCTGGCGGAAGTCGCGCAGGTCCCGATCTATATCGTGCACCTTTCAGCGCAGGAGGCGCTGGAGCAGGTCCGCTTCGCGCGGGACCGCGGCGTGCGGGCCTATGCCGAGACCTGTCCGCAATATCTCTTTCTCGATCACCGCAACTACGAAGAGCCCGGATTCGAAGGCAGCAAGTATGTAATGAGTCCGCCCCTGCGGATGCCAGGCAACTCTGATGCTCTCTGGCGCGGCCTCGCGCTCGACGACCTGCAGGTCATCTCTACTGATCACTGCCCCTTCTGTATGAAAGAGAAGCGGCTTGGCGAGGGCGACTTCAGCAAGATCCCCAACGGCGCACCGGGCGTGGAGACGCGGCTCTACCTGACTTTCGAAGGAGTGCGAAGCGGCAAGATCTCTTTGAATCGATGGGTGCAGCTCAACAGCGCCGCCCCCGCCAAGCTGTTCGGCATGTTCGGCAAAAAGGGCACGCTCGCCCCCGGCGCCGACGCGGACGTGGTCGTCTGGGACCCTGAGAGGCGGCACACCTTGAGCGTCAAGACTTTGCACCACCGGGTCGATTACACGCCCTATGAAGGCCGCGAGGTGGTCGGCGCGCCAACCCACGTTCTCTCGCGCGGCAAAGTCGTCGTGGAAGGCGGCAAATTCGTTGGCCGTAAGGGCGATGGACGGTTCATCAAAAGAGGGCTGACGCTCGCCTGATTGCTGCACGCAGCTTCTGCCAGCCAGTCCGTGACGCGGCGATGACGGAGCGATGCATACGCTTTCGCCATAATGTTTCTCTCGCGACTCGCGGTCTGGCATCCGGAAGAAAAGCTCACCAACGCTGACCTGGGTCGAATGGTGGACACCAGCGACGAGTGGATCGTCTCGCGCGTTGGCATCCGTGAGCGCCGTCGCGCGCCGCCCGAGATGCGAGTCCACCAGATGGGCGCCCAGGCCGCGAAACAGGCCCTCGATGGGAACCCGGTCGACCTGGTGGTTTGCGGACTGTCTATCGCCGACTACCACTTGCCGTCGACGGCAAATCTGATTGCAGCGGAAGTCGGTTGCGACGAGGCGGCCGGGTTTGACGTGCGAGCGGCTTGCAGTTCCTTTGCTTTCTCCCTGCATACGCTGCGAGGTCTATTCGCGCTGGGCGAGTTGCAGCGCGCCCTGCTGGTGATTCCCGAGGCCTACACGCACGTCACCGATTACACCGACCGCGGCACTGCCATTCTCTGGGGCGACGCCGCCTTCGCGTGCCTGGTGACGCGCGACGCGCCAGCGGGACCGTCGCTCGAGGTGCTTGACACCTTCATCGGCTCGCGATCGCAGGATGCGCTGCTGGTGCAGGCCGAGGTGGGCGGGAAGTTCAAACAACAGGGCAATGCGGTGCACGCCTTCGCCATCCGCAAGATGTCCGAAGTGGTCGAGACGTCGCTCACGCGCTGCCATCTCACTGCGCAGGACCTTGCGTTCTTCATTGGCCACCAGGCGAACCTCGGTATCCTGCAGCGCGCCTGCGAGCGCGTGGGGATCCCGCCCGAGAAGCATTTGAGCAACATCGAGATGTTCGGCAACTGCGGGGCCGCCGGAGCACCATCGGTGCTGGCGCAGAACATGGATCGCTTTCGCGGCGGCGACCGCATCGCCGTCGCGACCGTAGGGTCTGGGCTCAGCTGGGGCGGCGCCCTGCTCCGCGCCCGCAATCGCGCGGATTGAGATAGTTCCGCCGAACCAGACCGGCGCACCTGATTGCGACCGCCGACGTGGCAGCATCTGAAAGCGAACCTGCGTGCGCTCGCGGCGGACGAGTAGTAGAACGGATCCGCACTGCCAGGAGGAGTCAACCCGTGGACGCAGCCGAGCTCGCACGCAAGCAGAAGGAATTTCTCTTTCCCAATGTCTCGACCTATTACCAGGAGCCGCTGATCATCGAGTCGGGCAGCGGCATGTTCGTCAAGGATGTTGAAGGAAAGCAGTACCTCGACTTCTTCGGCGGCATCCTCACGGTCAGCGTCGGGCACTGCCACCCCGCGGTCACCGAGGCGGTGGTGGCGCAGCAGAAAAAGCTCGTGCACGTCTCGACGCTTTACCCCACCACGCCGCAGATCGAGCTGGCCGAGAAGCTCTACCAATTGAGACCCATGAAGGAGCCGGTGAAGTCTTTCTTCACCAACTCCGGCACCGAGGCGAATGAGACCGCGGTGACGCTCGCCAAGGTAGCCACCGGCCGCGGCGACCTGGTCACGCTGCGCCACTCGTATGGGGGCCGCGGCCTGCTGGCGACCAATATGATGGGCAATAAGAACTATCGCCCTCTGCAGAGCGAAGTGGCGGGCATCAAGCATGCTCACGCTCCCTATTGTTATCGCTGTGACTTCGGGCTCAAGTATCCCGACTGCGGCGTGGCCTGCGCCACCGACATCAAGAACCTGATCGAGACCACGACCACCGGCGCCATTGCCGGCTTCATGGCCGAGCCCATCCTCGGCGTGGGCGGATTCATCGTGCCGCCGAAAGAATACTTCGAGATCGCGGTGCCCATCATCCGCGCGGCCGGCGGCCTCTTCATCGCCGACGAGGTGCAGACCGCGTGGGGCCGCACCGGCAGGTGGTGGGGCGTGCAGCAATTCAATGTCGAGCCGGACATCCTTACCAGTGCGAAGGGTATGGCAAATGGCCAGCCCATCGGGCTCACCATGGCGAAAGCGGACATCGCCAACAAGTTCACCGGCGCATCCATCTCCACCTTTGGCGGCGGGCCGCCGTCCATGGCGGCGTCGATCGCGACTTTGAAAGTCATTGAAGAAGAGAAGTTGCTGCACAACGCGCAGCTGCTCGGACAGGTGTTCCGCGATGGGTTGAATGGGCTGGCCGAGAAGCACCGCGGTATCGGTGACGTGCGCGGCATGGGCCTGATGCAGGCCATCGAGCTGGTCAAGGATCGCGGGACCAAAGAGCCTGATGCAAAGGGCGCCCTGCGCCTGATGGAGGCCACCCGCAAGCGCGGCCTCCTCATCGGCAAGGGTGGCCTGTATGGCAACACCATGCGCATCGCGCCGCCGATGATCGTCTCGCGCGGGCAGATCGACGACGCGCTCAAGATCATCGGCGAGGCGCTGACCGAGGCGCTGCCGCGATGAAATCAGAGCGGCTGCGGCGGTTCGTGCTCCTGGCCAATCTGGGCGGCCTGCTGCTTTTGCCGGGCTGCAAGAAAGAATCGCGTCCGCCGTCGCTCGGTGAGGCTCTCTCGGTGGAGCAGCCGGGGGCCTCGGTGGCACAGCTGGTTTCGCAAGGCAGCGAGATCCCGACCAGCGCGACCGAGAGCTTTACCACCGCGCACGATGACGACAGGAAGGTCACCATCCATGTGCTGCGGGGCGCGGGCCGCACCGCCGACAAGCTGCACAGCGACGGCTGGTGGACCGTGGACGGCGTCACTCCGGGCAAGGCGGGAGAGGCCAAGGTGATGGTCACCTTTGAGCTCGACGCGCAGGGTCTGCTCTCGGTGGTCGCGCGCGAGAACGAGCGCAAGCTGGCCGTTCGCAAGCTGGAGGAGGCGCCGGCAGGAAAGCTTGCGCCCTCGCCGTTGTCGGAGCCCGACGACGACGAAGACGCGGACGCCGACGAGGCGGAGTAGCCGCGCATGCCGAATCCCATCGCGCTCGCGATCCCGTTCTTCTTTCTGCTGATCGCGATTGAGCTTCTGGTAGCGCGGCGGCGCGGGATGCCGGGATACTATCGATTCAACGATGCGGTCATTGACCTTTCCTGCGGCGTCACGCAGCAGGTCTTCGTGGTCTTCGAGATCGCGGTGCTCGTCTCCGGATATGTCTGGCTCTATCAATATCGCCTGTTCAGCTTCGCAGAAGGCAGCTTGTGGCCCTGGGTGATTGCCTTCTTTGCGGTGGACTTCGTCTATTACTGGTGGCACCGGCTCAGCCACGAGGTGAACTTCCTCTGGGCGGTCCACGTAGTCCACCACCAGAGCGAGGATTACAACCTGGCGGTCGCGCTCCGGCAGGCCGTCCTCAGCCCGTGGACCATCTGGCCTTTCCATCTGATTCTTGCTCTTGCCGGGATTCCACCACTGACACTCTTCGTCGTCGATTCAATCTCGACCTTGTATCAATTCTGGATTCATACCGAATTGATTGGTCATATGGGCTGGTTCGAGCGCGTCTTCAATACTCCCGCACAGCACCGGGTCCACCATGCGGTCAATCCGCGCTATCTCGACAAGAACTATGCAGCGACACTCTGCATCTGGGACCGGCTCTTTAACACTTTCGCAGAAGAGAACGAGCAGCCGGTCTACGGCCTGGTGAAGCCATTGAAAAGCTTCAATCCCTTCTGGGCGCAGTTCCACCTTTTCTTTGAGTTGGCCAGCCGCAGCGCGGGATTGCGCGGCTTCGACCGGGTGCGTGTCTGCCTGCGCGGGCCGGACTGGGGCTATCCGCCGGCGCCGGGAACCAGCCGCGCGCAACAGCAGAAATATGATCCCCGGGTGTCGGGCCGTAGGAGGGCGTGGATTGCCGTCAATCTGGTGGCGGCCATTGTCACAGCGTCGTTGCTTCTCTGGTTTCAGGCGATGCTGCCGCTGGACAAGAAGCTGCTTCTTGCGGCGCCGGTGCTGATGACGCTCTTCGGCTTCGGCGCGCTGATCGAGCGTCGCCGCTGGGCCCTGCCGCTCGAAGCAGTGCGACTCGCAGCTATCGCCGCCGCGGCCGTGGTCTGGGTCCGGCTCTGAGCTAGCGCTTGCGCCGGCGCAGCAGCGAGAGCAGCGCCAGCAGCGGGAGCGCCCCGACCGAGGACGCCGTCGAGCAGCCCGCCGAGTTGGCCGAACCCGTCTGCGTCAGTGTGATGGGATCGCTGATGCAGGTGACGGTCGGCTTGCCGGCGGGATAGATGCCCTGAATGGCTTGGATATCGTCGTCGTGCAGCGTGCGCTTGGAGATCTCTCCCTCGGGAGCGGTGGCGAACATGGTCGCGTCGGGCACCGTGGTGTGGTCGAGACCCAGCGAGTGCCCGGCCTCGTGAGTGATGGTGTTCTCGATATCCGTGCGCACGCAGCCGGTCTGGTTCGGGTCGCTGCACGGCGGGCCGTCATTGGCGGTGAAGACGAACTTGGTCGAGCCGTCGCTCCCGGGCGCGTCGTTGAGCTCGATATCGGTGTCGGAGATCTGTCCGGTGTAGCGGTTGGACGTGGTGGTGGTGGTGGCGATGACGGCGTCGCCGTGATCCCAGCAGTCGTACTTGTTTCCGCAGCCGCCTTCCTGCAGGCAGGCGTCGCCGGGCGGAACCGCGCTGGCGCAGTTGGCGGTGCGCCACAACACCAGGTTGACGTTGAACTGGCCGGGGAAGAAACCGATCTTGCGATTCTTTGGATCGAGCGAGAGCCCCTGATCAGGGAACGACAAGTCCGAGCCCGGCACGCCCGCCCAGGCGGCGAAACTTTTGCGGACGGCGGTGAACGCGGCGGTGCCCACCACGTCGGGAGTCCCCCTGCCATCGATGAGGAAGCTGTGGCCGCGCGTGGCCCAGAAGACGCAGAGGCCCCCGCTGTTCACCGACCGCTTCGATGCGTGCGCCGGAAACGAGCCGAGCACCAGGGCCAGGGCCAGTCCGCTCCGAACGCCCGGGGCCCGGCGCAGCGACCGGACGGCGCGCACCAGCGCGGCGCGGCGACGACGGCGGGCGAGGAACGCTGCGAGCGGTAAAAAGCCCCCGGGCAACCCGCCGCTGCCGAAGCCGTGCGTCGCCGTGCCGCCCCAGCGCACCGGCACGTGCGCGGACGAAACCGCCTGCCACGCCGACGCGGCGGCGACGACGGCCGAGCGCAGACCCTCGGCCCCGCGCAGGTGCAGCGCGGCCGGCGGCGAGATCAAGCGGACTCGCACAACGGCTCCGGGCCCCGCCCAGCGCAGGTATTGGCCGTCGACCGCGCGGTGCGCCTCCCAGGCGGGCGCGGCCGTGGCGGTGAGCACGACGGCAGACAGCGCGGCCAGCGCTGCGCGTCGCACAGGCGGGCAATGCCGCGTGCGCGCTGCCGCAGACTTGCCCGGCTGGCTCACTGCCGCAGGCTCCCGCGTACGCGCGAGCGCAGGTCGGAGAGCGAAAGCGCGTCCTCTTCGTTCGCCCGGCAGCCCACGCAAGAGACGCCGCTGCGATCGCGCGAGGCCGCGCCCTTGCTGACGGAGAATTTTCCCAGCGCCCAGCGCTCGACGCCAAACAGGCTCGGGGCGAGCTGCCGCAGGAAGACCACCACCTCTTCGTTCTCGCTGAACTTCGCCACGCCCTGCACCGTCTGGTCGATCTCGCCCACCGCGCCGCCGGGCACCCTGACGATGACCTCGGGCCGCGCGCGCCCTTTAAACCACTCGATGGGTGCGAGGGTGACGCGCGTATAAATGACGCCGCTCGCCGGGCCGCCCGCGCCCCAGGCGCTCTTGCTGTGCAGGACTCGCGCATGGACGACGGCGTCGGACGCGTAGGTCAGCGTGGCGACGTCCGCGGGGCCGCGCAGAGTGGCGGCAATCAGGTAAAGAAGCGCGAGGTTCATGGCGGCTTTGAGGATAGCAGAGGCTACCGCTCGAGCAGCACGAACCCAACGAAGCGACGGGTCTCTTCGGGGCCGAGCAGCCGCAACACCTGCCGCAACAACCCCAGGCCCCACACGCCGCGCTCCAGCCGCTCGGCCTCTTCCAACTGCGAGTGGAATTGGACCTCGCGCCAGCCGAACGGGACGAAGAAAGCCGTCCCTTCGGCGGGCGCGAATCGGAACGCCGCGTTGCCGCGCTTGAGCACGCGGCCCCAGCGCGTCTTCATGAAAGACAGCAGGCGCGGGCTACCCAGATCGAACAGCCAGGAGTGGAAATTCGGCGGCGCGTGCAGGTCTCGTGCGAGCGCCGCCACATCGGCCAGCTCCAGATAAACCAGCAGTCCTTCACTGATGATGAGCACCCGCTGCGCCTCCCCCGAAACCCTCTGGAAGAGAGCTTGCCGCGCGGATGCGTCCCGCAGATCGAGCCGCACCGCCTCGTACCGGCAGCGCGGCGGCTCCGCGCGCAGCGCACCGGTCTTGTAGTCGAGGATACCGGGCAGATCGACGTCGACCCAGCGCAGTGCGGGTGGCAGTGGAAGCCGCCAAGGCCGTGCATCGAGGCCCGCGGCGAGGTTGAGCACCAGGTCCACGCCCGAGGCGACGCCCTCGAGGATGACCCGGTCGAAGACGTGGGTCCGAACGATCATCGCCCAGGCGGCCTGGCGCCGACGGTCCATCAGATTTGCCACCTGCACGCCGCGCTCGCCCGCCAGCCGCCCCGCGTAGGGGTCGCGGAAGAGAGCGTCCGGCCGCGCCGACTCCATCGCGCGGTAGACAGCCACCCAGCGCGCGGTGTCGGAGACGCTCTCAATCAAGGCGTGGCTCCGGTGCCCTCGTAGCGCGGGTCCGCGGCCGCGCTCCTCCAACCGGTCTCGGGGTCAACCATCACGCCGTTGGTGTTGCCCCAGGGTTGTGCGAACAGCCCGCCCTTGCCCGGGCCCTCCGCGGCGAAGTCAAGCTTGTGCCCGCGCGCCTCGAGCGCGTGCGCGGTCTGGGCGTCGAGCGCGTCGGGCTCGGCGTGGATCACGTCGGGGAAGAGGTTGTGGTGGATGCGCGGAGCCGCGATGGCGCGGTCGATGGGCATGTGGTCGTCGACGATGTGGAGAATCGCCTGCGCGACGCTGGTGGGGATGGTGGCGCCGCCAGCCGCGCCGATGCTCAACACCAGATCGCCATCGGGGTCAAACATCATCGTGGGCGACATCGACGAGAGCGGCACCTTGCCGGGGCCGGGCGCGTTCGCGGCGTCGCCCATCAGGCCGTAGACGTTGGCCACGCCGGGCGCCACAGCGAAGTCATCCATCTGGTCATTGAGGATCACGCCGGTGCCCCTGGCGATGACGCACGAGCCGAAGGTGTCGTTGACGGTGGTGGTGAGCGCGACCGCGTTGCCCTCTTCGTCGATGACCGAGATGTTCGAGGTGTGCGGGCGCTCCAAAGGCTGCGTCAGCGACGCGGCCGGCGTTGCCTTCTCGCCGATCTCGCTGCGCAAAGTGCCGGCGTAGTCCTTGGTGATCATCTCCCGGACGCTGGCATCCACCTTGGGGTTGAAAGCCGGGTCGCCCATTTTCTGGCGGCGCGCGAAGAGCCGTTTTTCGGTCTCGGCCATGACGTGCAGGAGCTTCTCGGGCCGGTAGCCGCCCGCCCGCGGCTCCTCGCGCTCGAGAACGTTGAGGAGCGCCAGCAGGAGGAACCCTCCCGACGACGGCGGCGGCATGGTGACCACGCGATAGCCGCGATAGGTGGAGGCAAGCGGCTCGCGCTCCCGCAGCTTGACTTGCCCGAAGTCTTCCAGGGTGAGGATGCCGCCGCGCGCGCGCAGCGTCTCGACGATGCTGCGCGCGACCACGCCCTTGTAGAACGCATCGGCGCCGTGCAGCCCGATGGCGTGCAGCGTGCGCGCGAGGTCGGGCTGCACCAGCTTGTCGCCGGGCGCGGGGCCCACCAGATCGCCGTCGCGATCCTTGTGCAGGTAGATGCGCGTCGCTTCGGGATCTGCTTCGAGGCAGTCAAGCCGGCTTTCCACCGCCCGCGCGTGCACCACGCCCACCTGGTAGCCGCGGCTCGCGAGCAGCTCGGCGGGACCGGTCAACTGCGAGAGCGGCTTCTTGCCGAAGCGCCGGGCGAGCTCGGTGTAGCCGCGCACCGCCGCCGGAACCGCAACGCTGAGCGGGCCTGCCGCCGCCAGGTCCTCGCGCGCCTTGCCGTTCTCCAGATACATGTCCGCCGTGGCCTTCAGCGGCGCGAACTCGCGGAAGTCGAAAGCGTGCACCTTCCCCTCGTGCGCGTCGTAGACCAGCGCGAACCCGCCTCCGCCCAGGCCCGAGCTCTGCTGGCCCACCACCGACAGCGCGAAGGCCGAAGCAATGGCCGCATCCACGGCATTGCCACCGCGGCGCAGGATGGCCGCGCCGACTTCACTGGCGAGCGGGTGGGGAGTGGCGATGGCGGCTCTGGGCGAGGTAGCGGCGACGGAGACAAGGAGCGCGAGGAGCATGGGCCGTGCACCTTAGCAAAGCCGCTCGAGCGCGGGGACGTGGTCGCGGCGTCAAAGCCCATCCCATCCAAGCCGAAACGGCGGCAATTGAAGTGGACTGGGCTCTGGTGTTATGGGCGCTGCCCCATGCCCGCACCGAGAGTTCGCTTCGCCCCCTCGCCCACCGGTTACCTGCACATCGGCGGCGCACGCACCGCGCTGTTCAACTGGCTCTTTGCGCGGCGGACGGGCGGCACGTTCATCCTGCGCATCGAGGACACCGACCGCGTGCGCAGCACCGAGTCGTCGCTGCAGGCAATCCTCGATGGCATGCGCTGGATGGGGCTCGACTGGGACGAGGGCCCCGCCGTGACCACCGCGGACGGCACGGTGATCGGCGGCGGGCCACACGCGCCCTACTTTCAGATGCAGCGTCTCGGCACCTACGAACGCCATGCCGATGCGCTCATCGAAGGTGGCCGCGCCTATCGCTGCGTCTGCACCAAGGCAGAGCTCGACGTGCTGCGCGAGCAGGCCAAGGCGGAGAAACGCGGCTTCAAGTATCCGGGGACCTGCCGCGACCGCGGGATCGCCAAGGGCACGCCGGGCGCGGTGGTGCGCTTTCGCATGCCTGCCGAGGGCGCGACGGTCCTGCACGATCTGGTCAAGGGCGAGATCGTCACCCAGCACAGCGAGCTGCAGGACGAGGTGATTGTCCGGGCCGACGGGGTGCCGCTCTACAACTTCGGCGCGGTGGTGGACGACGTCGAGATGGGCATCACGCTGGTCGCGCGCGGGGACGACCACGTGGTCAATACGCCGCGGCAGATGTTGATGTACCAGGCTTTGAATTATCCGGTCCCGGTCTTCGCGCACCTGCCGATGATCCTCGGCGCCGACAAGCAGCGCCTGTCGAAACGGCACGGCGCGGTCAGCGTGCTGCAATATCGCGACGATGGATATCTCCCCGGTGCGTTGCTGAATTACCTGGTGCGGCTGGGCTGGTCGCACGGCGACGAGGAGATCTTCACGCTTGAAGATCTCAAGTCCAAGTTTGACTGGGAGCACGTCGGCGCCACGGCGGGCGTGTTCAATCCCGAGAAACTGCTCTGGCTCAATCAGGAATGGATCAAGCGGACGCCGGTCGCGGAGCTGTCCGCGCTGGTCCGGTCGCTGCGGGATCTGGGCCCGGCCGAACAACTGGACGGCTTCATCCTCTTGATGAAGGAGCGCGCGAAGACGCTGCTGGACTTCGCGGACGCGTACACGCGGCTGATCGCGCCTTTGCAGGTCGAGTACGACGCGAAGTCGGTGGCGAAGAATCTCACGGCCGAGTCGAAGCCCATGCTGGCCGAGGCGCGCGCGCTGCTGGCCACGCGTTTCGACGACGGCACGCCGGCGCTGGACGCGGCTTTCCGCGATTTCGCTGCGCAGAAGGGCCTGGGGCTCGGCAAGGTCTTGCAGCCGCTGCGCGTCGCCACCACGGGGTCCACGGTGAGCCCGCCGCTCTTCGAATTGCTTGCGCTGGTGGGCAAGGAACGCACGCTTGCGCGGCTCGACGCGGCGCTGGAGAAGATCGCATGAAGCTGCTCGCCTCATTCACGCTCGCGCTGCTGCTCGCCTCGCCCGGCTTCAAGGCGCGCGGCTTCTCGCTGCCCGACGGCGCGGTCAAGGTGGACGACGACCGCTACCGGCTCCCGCAGGCGTGGGACGACGCGCTGAAGTTCTACAAGTCGGTCTACCCGCCGGCGAAGTACCCGCGCCACACGCTGCACAGCGCCTCCCAGGTGCGCGCCGTTCACATCGACAACCCGTCCTCGCGCGACGACTGGGAAGGCGCAAATCTCTACGAGCTGGGCCGGGGCGAAGTTCGCGTCTACGTGCTCTCGCGCGAGGCTCCGGCCGAGGCAGCGTCGCCGGCTGCTCCGTCGAGCGCGCCGCGGAAGAAGAAGTAGCTTGCCGAGCGCTCCTTGACAGCCTCGAAGCGGTTGGGCTACACAGCGCGCCCTTAAGAGCTCTGCTGGGGGATCGTCTAACGGCAGGACGTAGGACTCTGACTCCTACTATCTAGGTTCGAATCCTAGTCCCCCAACCAATCTGGACGCTGCGCAGATTGACCCGTTTCGATAGACCGCGACGCCTTGAGCAGTTGTAGTCCCAGGTCCCCGAACAATCGATTGCTGAAGACCGGGTACCTACGGTCAAGCTCGCGCGCAATGATTACGGACATCAGTCTTTCAATGGTTGCACTTCTTCAAACGTGATTGTTTTGATCGAGAAGGATATGGAGCCTGGATATGCGTGCGGTCAAAGCCCAAGATCAGAGTTGACAAGAGCGGGCAACGAAGCGAAAACCCGCGCCGGCTAAGCAAGCCGACAACGCTTTGAATCGGTTCAGGATGTGGCCCTATCGTCTAGTGGCCTAGGACGGAGGCCTCTCACGCCTCAAACATGGGTTCGAATCCCGTTAGGGTCACCACTCTTGGCCCGGCTGTGTGAGACAGCCGGGCCACTTTTTTGCCTCGCACCAGCCCGCTACGGCTAGTCTTAGGCTGTCTTCGAGACCGTTCGGGCAGTGCGATTCCACATCTGCCCCTGGCTGCCGCGGCTGAACCGGTAGAAGCCCACCAGGAGAGCCGCGTTCATCTCGACGAAGTGCGCGGCCCCATCGGCGAGGCTGCGGAACTTGCGCGGCGAGGCGCCGAGCAGGCCCAGCGCGGCCAGGAAGTAGCAGACGCCCTGCCCCAGCATCAGCGCGGCGAAAAAGGGGCTGCCCGGCGCGAGGATGAGATTGGTCAGCAGCGCGACCAGCATGGCTTGCGGGACAATCCAGCGCAGGACCTTGTGGCTCCAGAGCGCAAAGGCCGTGAAGCCGTGGCGCGGCGAGAGCAGATTGCGGAACTGGGACAGGGCGCGGAAACAGCCGTCAGCGATGCGGACGCGGCGCTTGTACTCGCCGCCGTGGCCGGGCGCTGCCTCCTCGTGCGCCACGGCCTCGGCCTCGTAGCGAACCTCGTAGCCGGTCTGGAGAACGCGAAGGGCGGCGACGAAGTCGTCGACGATGGTGCCCGCGGGGAGCGGCGGGAAGAGGTGCTTGCGCACGGCATAGATCCCGCCGTTCGCGCCCATCACGCAGCCGCGGCGCGACTCGTACATCTTGAGCAAGCTCTCGAGCTTCCAGTACGCGCCTTCGGCGACCGGCGCGCCCACCGGGGAGTGCAGGCGGAGACGGCCGCAGACGAGCCCGACCGCCGGGTCGCGCAGCGGCTGGACCAAGCGCCGGATGGCGTCCTTCTCGAACTCGGTGTTGGCGTCGGTCATCACCAGCACCTCACCCTTGGCGAGCGCGATCAACCGCGCCAGCACGCCCGCTTTGCCAGCGCGTTCGCCGCGCGAGAGCCTGACCCCGCGGGCGGCAAACCGCTGCACGATGGCGTCGGTCTCGTCGCTTGAAGCGTCGGAGCCGATCAGGATCTCCAGCCGGTCGGCCGGGTAGTCCTGGTCGAGCAAGTTCTCGATGCGCTGGCCGATGCAGGAAGCTTCGTTGTAGGCGGCAACGAGCACCGAGACGTGGGGCAATCCTAGCTGCGCCAGCGGCCGGCGTCGTTCGTCCCCGCCCAGGTAGGCCCAGGCGCCGCGAGCCTGCGCGAGCGCGTCGAGGGAAATCAGCAGGAGCGGGTAGAGCACGTAGGTGTGGATGATGCAGCCGACGGCAACCCAGAAGAGGATAGCAAGCATACGGTCGCTCTGAGCAACGTCCGTGCCGTCACGGAGCGCGAGGTTGCCGGACGAAGGGGAACGCGAAGACCGTGCGTCAGGGAAATCTTCTGCCCAAACGTGGAACAGCGGCGCCGGGATGGAGTCTGAAGCTACTCCGCGGCGGGAACCAGGGAGAGCAACCGCTTGGCCCGCTCATGCAAAGGATTGGCCTGGAGCACCTGCTCAAAACCGCTCCGTGCAGGTCCAAGCTGTCCACGGTCAAGCGCAACGGCGGCCGTCTCCAGGATGGCGCGCAGCAGCCGCGGCTCGGCCTGCCGCGCGATGGCCAGCGCCGACAGCGCGCGGTCCTGCTTTTCGCGCGAGGGCGGACCCGCCATGGCCAGCGCTGCGCGCGTATAGGCTGCGAGCGCATCGTTGGGGGCTCGCCTTTCCGCCTCGGCCAGATAACGCGCGCCGCGCTCGCTTTCGTCGCTCAGCGCGCAGTAGAGAGCCATTGCGCGCAGCGCCGCTGGATTTTCCGGGTCGTCGTCCAGCGCCGCCTTGGCCGCGGCGACTCCCTGCTGCAGCATCCGCGTGGCCTCGCGCACGTGCGGCTCGCGCTCGGCAGCGAGCTGCGCGGCTTGCTGGGTCAGCGCTGGAAAGCGTGTCTCGAAGCCCAGAGGCTTGTCGGCCGACACCTTCCCTGCATCCTCTAGAAGTGTGCGGCCCCGCGACTCCAGCCTGTCCGCCAGATCCTTGTGAGCGGCCGCGACGAGCAGCAGGGCAAAGGCGCGCTCGGCCTCGGGCAGCGCGTCGCCGGGCGCGAGTCGTGCCGCCTCGGTCGCGAGGGTCGCGGCCTGCTGGAGACTCTGGTTGTCGTCGAGCATGACCATGGCGCGAGCGGCTTCGAGGCGCTCGCGCACCATGCGGGAGGGCCCGAAGTGCGAACGCAGCTGCACCGCTCCCACGGCCGCCAAGGCCAGCAATGCCAGAGTGCTAGCGCCGAGGAGAAGCTGCCGCCGCTCCTTGGACGTCCCACGCAAGTCAGCTCTGAAGCCGTCCGGGGCGGCTCCCAGCGGGCGCCGGGGCCGGAGGGCCCGTGAGAGCTCGGCGGTTGCTGCCTTGCGCTCCAGAGCCGCGGACGGCTCCGCCTTAGGAGCCTGCGGTGCGGGCTTCGCCGCGGGAAGGCCCTGCGGCGGCGTCGCGGGCCGCTGCGGACCCGGAGCCTCGAAGACCTCGAGGCACCTTCCGCACTTGACCTGAAAGGAGACGCCAGACGTAGCAACGCCGTCCTGCAGCGTGTAGAGCGCCCGGCATTTTTGACAGCGGATCAGCATGGGTCAGCTCGCGGGCTTCGCGTCCAGCCCGAAGGCAGTATGCAGCGCCCGGACGGCAAGCTCGGCGTACTTCTCATCGATCAGGCAGCTGACCTTGATCTCGCTGGTCGAAATGACGCGGATGTTGACGCCCTCGTCGGCGAGCACCTGGAACATTTTGGCGGCGACGCCTGCGTGGTTGCGCATGCCGACGCCGACGATGGACACCTTGGCGATGTCCACCTCGTGCTCGACCTTGCCGGTGCCGATTTGCCTGGCTAGTTTGCGCAGGCAGTCGCGGGTCTTCTCGAGATCGAGCCGCCCGACGGTGAAGGCGAGGTCGGTGCGCTTGTCGTCGTGCGCGGGCGTCTGCACGATGACGTCGACCACGATGTCAAGGCCCGCCAGTGTGCCGAAGATTTTGGCGGCGAGGCCGGGCTTGTCTGGAACGTTGCGAACGACGAAGCGCGCTTCGTCGCGGGTGACGGCAATGCCTGAGACCAGCACGTTCTCCATCGCCTCGTCCTCCTCGGTGATCAGCGTGCCCGAGTCGTCGCTGAAGCTCGACTTCACCCAGAGCGGCACCTTGTATTTCATCGCGAACTCGACCGAGCGGATCTGCAGCACCTTGGACCCGAGCGAGGCAAGCTCCAGCATCTCTTCGTAAGCGACGCGATCGAGCTTGCGGGCGCGATCGCAGATGCGCGGATCGGTCGTGTAGACGCCGTCCACGTCGGTATAGATTTCGCAGGCCGAGGCATGCAGAACCGCAGCCAGCGCGACCGCCGTGGTGTCGGACCCGCCGCGCCCGAGGGTGGTGATGTTGCCCTCCTCGTCGATGCCCTGGAAGCCGGCGACGACGGCGATCTCCTTGCGCTTGAGGCTCGCGAAGAGCCGTTCGCTGTCGATGCTCTTGATGCGGGCGTTGGCGAAGGCCGAGTCGGTGAGGATGCGGACCTGGTGGCCGAGGAAGCTGCGCGCCTTCGCCTTCTGCTCCTGGATTGCCAGCACCACGAGCCCCACCGTTACCTGCTCGCCACTCGAGACGACCACGTCTTGCTCGCGCTCGCTGGGGCGCTTCGAAAGTTCACGCGTGAGCTTCAGCAGGCGGTTGGTCTCGCCCGACATGGCCGAGACAACCACCACCACGTCGTACCCTTGCTTGCGGGCCGCGATGGCCCGGCGGGCAACGTTGCGGATCCGGTCGGGGTCGCCGACCGAAGTGCCGCCGTACTTCTGCACGATGAGCGCCACTGGAAAGAAGCCTAGAAGTTCCCTTGCAGCGCAACGGCAGCGCCGCCGCTGAGCGGCACCACGGAACCTTGCAGCCCGCTGCCGCCGTCCTCTTTCGACTTGCCCTTGGGCGACGGCCGCGCATCGTTGTCGTCCCCGTGCCACGACGCCCCCTCGATGAAGTAGAGGGCTACCGAGGTGGCGAGCAGTCCCGCGCCAGCGATGGTGAGAATCGTCGCCTTGGTGCCCAGCGACTTGTTGGCGTCGTATTGCGATTGCAGCGTGACCGGGTTGTTGGCCTGGTCGGTGAGGCGCGCCTTATACGCGTCGTCCGCCGTCTTGACCGCCGCGCCCGCCAGGAGCCCGCCCGCCAGCGCGCCGAGGCCGA
>JANYKT010000185.1 GCA_025358085.1 Deltaproteobacteria bacterium
GCGCTCCACGCGGTCGCGGAGCAGGCCGCGGCGCGCGTCGGCGACTACGTCGAAGCCCAGCGCGTGATGCTGCGCACCGTGGCCGCGGCCGCCGGCGACGAGCCCGACGCCGCGCGCCGTTTGGAGGAGGTGACGCTCGACGCGCCCGCGCTGGGGAACGTCTCCATCGTCGAGGCCAGCACCCCGCCCGCCCGGCTCCCAAAAGCCATCACCCGCGAGCAGCTCGGCGAGGTGCTGGCAGGCCACGAGGTGGCGTCGTCGACCTACCAGAACAACCTCTCGCTCGCGATGGACGTCTGCGTCCCCGCTGTGCAGCGCCCCGGCCGCGCCATCTGCGCAACGCTGGACCTGCTGGAGCTGCAGCGCGAGGTGCAGCGCATTCGCGTCGGCGAGTCCGGGTACGCGCTGGCCTTCGACGCAAGCGGGAAGCTGCTCGCCGCAGGCTCCGGCGACCTGCGCGCCGCCGTGCTCGCCGGCGAGCGCGTGCCCGAGAGCAGCGCGGCCGAGGACCTGGCGCAAGGCCGCCCCGCGCGCACCGAGGTCGAGGACCGCGTCTCAGGCTGGGCGTTCCTCAGGAAGCTCGGGTGGAGCATTTCGGTGGAACAGTCCTCGCAGGAGGCGCTGCGCGCGGCTCGCGCCGCGGTGGTCGCGCTCGCGCTGGCGGCCGTGGTGGCGCTCCTTGTCTCCATCACACTGGGCGCCGCGCAGGCGCGCCGCATGCTGACCACGCTTGAGGTCGATGAGCGCTGGCGCACCGCCGGGCAGATCGCGAGCGGCATCAGCCACGATCTCGGCCACCGGCTCGTCATCCTCCAGCAGACGGCCGCGCTGGCCGAAGACGGCGACGCAAGCTACCTTCCGCTCATCCGCGACAACCTGCGCAGCGAGGTCTCGACCTTGCGCAAGTTCGTCAGCGACTTCGCCGACCTGACCCGCGAAGTGAAGCCCAGCGAGCTGCTGCCGCTCGAGCTGGGCGGCTTCGCCGAGAGCGTCAGCCGCACCGCTGAAGTCCACGCAAGGCGGGCTGGCGTCCGGCTCGAGGTGACGAAAGTAGCGGGAGACATCTGGGTGTTCGCCGATCGCTACCTGCTCGAGCGCGCCGCGCTGAACCTCGCCTACAACGCCATCGAGGCCTCGCCCGATGGTGCGGTGGTGCGGCTCTCGGTTCTCCGCACCGAGGGCCCCGAGTCGCAGGCGCTGTTGCGGGTCGCGGACGTTGGCGGTGGCATTGCTCCCGACCGGCTGGCGCGTCTGTTCGACGCCTTCGCCTCGACCAAGCATACCGGCGCGCACATCGGTATGGGCCTGCCCAACGTGGCCCGCATCGTGCGCGCCCACGGCGGCGAAGTGTCAGTCGAGAGCGCGCTGGGACAGGGCAGCACTTTCACGCTGCAGATCCCGCTTGCGGCTCCCGGGTCATGACCTCGAAGGGTACTGCAGCATCGGCCGGGCGCGCTCTCTTCATTCGTTGTCGGAGTCGTTACCGATGCCGTACGCCCGCAGCTTGGCCTTGAGCGTCGAGTAGCCGATGCCCAGCTGTTCGCTCGTGCGCCTGCGGTTCCAGAGGTTCCGCGCGAGCACCTTGCGCACGAAACCCTTCTCGAACGCGGCCATGGCGGCGGTCAGGTTCTCGGCCTTCTCCACCTCGCGCGAGAGCCCCGCCGCGACCGCGATATCGAGCGGCAGATCGCTCTCGTCGATGATCTGCGATTCGCAGACCACGACCGTGCGCTCCATCAGGTTTTCGAGTTCCCGGATGTTGCCCGGCCAGTTGTGCAGCCGCAGCGCCTGCGCGGCCTCGGGCGAAAGCGTCTGCTGCGGGCGGCCATACTCGGCGGCGTAGCGCGCGAGAAAGTGCTGCGCCAGTTCCTCGATGTCTTCGCGTCGCTCCCGCAGCGGCGGCACCTCGATGGGGACCACCTTGAGCCGCCAGTAGAGGTCCTCGCGGAACTTGCCCTCCTGCACCATCTTCCCGAGGTCGCGGTTGGTGGCGCAGATGACGCGCAAGTCGAGCTGGATAGGACGGTTGCCGCCGACCCGCTCGATCTCGTGCTCCTGCATCACGCGCAGCAGCTTGGTCTGCACCTCCGGCCTCAGCTCCCCGATCTCATCGAGGAAGAGCGTGCCCTCGTTGGCGAGCTCAAACTTGCCGAACTCTTGCCGGACGGCGCCGGTGAACGAGCCTTTCTCGTGACCGAAAAGCTTGGACTCGACCAGCTCGGCCGAGATGGCGGGCAGGTTCACGGCCACGAACGCCCCGGTCTTGCGGTCGCTGCGCATGTGCAGGTAGCGCGCGAGCACTTCCTTGCCGGTGCCGCTCTCGCCGGTGATGAGCACGGTCACTGGCTTGGGGGCGATCTTGTCGGCGAGCTGGGCCAAAGCGCGCATCTTGGGCGAATTTCCCAGCATCGGCTTGTCGCCGTGCGCGCGAACCTCTTCGCGCAGGGCCACCAGCTCGCGCCTGTCGGACTGCTGCGCGATGGTCTTCCGCACCCGCGCGGTGAGTTCGGGCGGCGAGAAGTCCTTGGTGATGTAGTCGAGCGCACCGGTCTGCATGGCCTCGACGGCCACCGGAATCTCCTTCAGCACCGAACACATGATCACCGCGACGTCCGGATACTGGTCGCGCACGGCGCGCAGGGTCTGCATCCCGCCAATGCCGGGCATCTGCACATCGAGCAGCATCAGGTCAGCGGCGGCGGTTTGCAGCTTCTTGAGCGCCTCTTCGCCGCTCTGCGCGACCAGGGTTCTCATCCCCGCCTTCTGCAGGATGAACTCCATGTTCCTGCGAAGGGTCGGGTCGTCATCGACGACCAGCACTGTGGGCGGGCGCGGCATCGGCCCACTCTACTTCCGATTTGGCTCCTTGCGGCGACGAAGCCAGAAGACGATGCGGACGGTGAGGAGAAGAACCAGGATCGAGGCGTAAATGCTGGTCTGGGTGTTGAGAGTCTTGAAGCGCCAGATGAAGTGGACCAGCGCGGTCACGCCGGCGACGTAGGTCAGGCGGTGCAGCCGCTTCCACTTGCGGAAGCCGAGGCGCTTCTGCCAGCCCTGCGTCGAGGTTACTGCGAGCGGAAGCAGCAGCACCCAGGTCGCCATGCCGACGGTGATGAACTTGCGCTTGACGACGTCCTTGCCGATCTCGCGCCAGTCAAAGAACTGATCGATCCCGACATAAGTCGAGAGGTGCAGACACGCATAGAAGAACGCGTAGTCGCCGAACAGCTTGCGCAGGAGCAGCGGCCACTTCCACTTGAAGACCAGCTGCGCGGGCGTGCACGCGAGCGAGAGCAGCAGCATCGAGAGCGCGTAGAAGCCGAGCCGGTTCTCCAGCTCGGAGATCGGGTTGGCCCCGAGGTCATCGCGCAGATAGCGGCCGCCCAGCCACGCGAGCGGCAGCAGGCAGGCAACGAACGCCGCGGGGACGAGCGCCTTGCGTGAGACCATCAAAAGAACTTCTTCAAATCCATGCCGGCGTACATCGAGGCGACCTGATCTCCGTAGCCGTTGAACGGCAACGTCTTGCGCTTGAGGAACTCGCCAATGCGCCGCTCGCGGCCCTGGCTCCAGCGCGGGTGGTCCACGTCCGGGTTGACGTTGGCGTAGAAGCCGTACTCGGTGCCGCCGCCGTACTGCGACCAGGTGGTGGCCGGCTGCGTCTCCTGGAATTTGATCTTCACGATCGACTTGATTCCCTTGAAGCCATACTTCCACGGGGTCACCAGCCGGAGGGGGGCGCCATCCTGCTTGGGCAGCGCCTCTCCGTAGAGGCCGGTGGCCAGGAGCGTGAGCGGGTTCATCGCTTCATCGAGCCGCAGACCTTCCAGGTACGGAAAGCCGATGCCCGAGAAACCCTTCACCCCGGGCATGTTCTCGGGCTGCACCACGGTCTCGAAGGCGACGTACTTCGCGCGGCTGGTGGGCTCGAGCTTCCTGATCAAGTCGGCCAGCGGAAAGCCGTCCCAGGGGATGACCATCGACCAGGCTTCGACGCAGCGCATGCGGTAGACGCGCTCTTCGATGGGGAACATCTTCACCAGCTCGTCGAAGTCGTACTTGCGCGGCTTCTTGACCTCGCCCTCGACCGAGATCACCCAGGGCTTCGTTACCAGCTTGTGCGCGTTGGCCGCCGGGTCTTCCTTGTCGGTGCCGAACTCGTAAAAGTTGTTGTAGCTGGTGATGTCCTCGAACGGGGTCTTCTTCTCGGTGGTGTCGAACTTCGACATCGGCTTGACGCCCGCGAGCTTTTCACCATGCACAGCGCCCTTGGCCGCGGCTGCCCCGCGCGCCAACAGCCCGACAGCGCCGGCCGCTCCCAGCTGGAGGAAGCGTCGGCGCTGCAGGTATAAATCCTTCGGCGTGATCTTCATGTTGCCTCCCCTGCCCGACTTGTACGCGGGGCCGCCAGGATCGGTTTCGTTCCGCCCTGCTACAAAAGCCGCGAAAAGCCGTCAGCCTTCAGCGGCCGTCTCTGCCTTGCGGACGATGGGCGGCACCGCGATGGTGGCTGCCTTGGGCGGCGCTTCGGTGACCTGCGCGAACGTCTGGCCCTTGTGCCGCGCGTTCCAGCGCTCGCGCGCCTGGACCTGCTCTTCGCGAGGAAGCTCGGCGCGGTGCTGGTCGCAGATGAAGCCCGCGCGAGGACCGCGCGACCGATTGGGGCAGCCTTCAACCCTGCAGCTCATGTCCAGGGTGCGGCGCGCGCGGGGCTGCTTGGTCGGCAAACGGACGATGCGTTGGGCCGGCACCTGCGTGGGCAGCTTGCCGTCGGCGGCGAGCCGGCGGTTGCGCTCGAGGATGCCCTTCTGCTCGGTGGCCGACAGCTTCTTGACGTGGTCGCGGCAGAACCAGCGATTGCGCGGGCCCGCGCCGGGCTTGCCGCAGCCGGGGACCGGACACAGCCGTCCGGAGCGCCTGCCGTCTGCCCTACCCGAGTGGGCGCTGGAGTTGGCGCGCACGGTGGGGGCCCCGCCCAGGTGCTGGATGCGGGAGAGCATCGCACTCACCTGCGTGTCGACCTGCTGCTGGATGGCTTCGCTGAGCTCGATGGTGAAGCGTTCGACGAGCGCGCGGAACGGCAATTCTTTAATTCTTTTTGCCATGTGTGTGGGAGTGACCTTTGCTGGAGTTGTTTGAGCCGGACTCGATTAAGCGGCGCTTACCGTCAATCGTGACTTACTTGTTGTCCGTCCGGAATGCGAGCGAAAATGAAGCGACAGTTCTTTATCGACCGAATAAGCCTTTGAGCTTGTTCGCCGCCTCATCCTGAATCTTTTGCTGGGCCTTCTTCGCCTCGTCCTGAACGCGTTGCTGCGCCTGCTGCTCCACCTGCGCCTTCTTCTGATCGAGGTTGTCCACCCCGAGCGCTTTTCCCAGCAGGCTCGCACCCGCCTGTTTCACAATCATCGAGATGGCTGGCTTCAGGTCCAGCTCCTCGACCTGTGGGCTCCAGGCGGGGCCGGTGAGCCGCACGCTGAACGGGAGGTTTTGCTGCAGCTTCACGCGGCCGCCGGTAATTTGCGAGAGGGTCGCAGGCGTCAGCTCAATCTTCCCCGGCAGGTCCAGCATGCCGTCGAGGTGAATGCCGCCAGTGAAGCTCATCACCGCCTCGGGCCGTGTGATCACGATGGGCTTGGAAAGCTCCGCCACGCCGTTCGCGAACCGGATCCCCATCGGCAGGTCGTGACCCAGTGTGGTGGTGCCGCCTTGAGTCACCTTGCCGGTCAGCTGCGAGGGCAGCGCCTTCACCAGCGGACCTGTCACCGAGGCGATCAGATCCTTGCCGAAGAAGTTGCCGTCGAGGACGTGACCGTCGAGCTGGCCCGCCAGCGTTTTCATCAGTTCGGCCTTGAGCTGCCCGCCGCCCTTGAGATCGATGTTGCCGTTGAACTTGCCTGAAAGCAGCTTGTGCGGCGTGAAGAGTGCCACGGCGTTCTGGAGCTCAACATCCTTGAGATGGGTGACGACGTGAAACGGCTCCTGCGGATGCGCCAGCTTGAGTTCGGTCCCACTCGCATCGGCTACCCCACCGAACGCGGTCAGCTGGGCCTTGGTGACCTTGATTTCGTCGTCTTTCATCGCCACCTCCGCGACGATATTGGTCACCACCTGCTTCGACATCGTCAGCTTGTCGATGCGCACCGAGGCATGGCCGTCGATACCCTCGAACAACTTCGGGTCGAGCGGCGGCTTCTCCGGCTTGGGCTTTGACGGCAACAACATCTTGTCCAGGTCCAGGTGCGAGCTCGCCAGGGCCAGCTCAAACTTCTTCTTGCCGCCGGATAGATCGGCATTGCCGTGACCCTCGAGTTCGTCGTCGAGGATGTGCAGCTTCAAATCGGCGACCTCGATTTTCTCTCCAGCGCGCGTGCCGCTCACCGACAGATCCAGGCGCTGCCCCGGAGCCTTGTCCACCGACTCGCCCGGCCGCAAATCGACCCCGGCGAGATCGGCTGCCACGTCGAACTTGACCGGTCCGTTGCTCGCGGCCGCGCCGCGCACGTGCGCGACCAGCGTCATCACGCCCGAAGCCGCCTTGGTCAGCACGGCGGGCAAGCTCAGCCGCACCGGCGTCAAATCAACGCGCAGTTCAAGCGCTTGCGCCTCCTTGCTGCCGGAGCCTTTCACCGACAGCCCGACTGGCCCTGCGATCTCGCCGCCGAGCATCTTCTTCAGCGGAGGGTAGTAAGCGGCGAGCTTCGCTGGGTCGAGGTCGTGGCTGGTGATGGAGAGCCCCTCGATCTGTGGAGTCGCCGTATTGATGCCGTGCGCGCGGCCGGTCCCGCTGATTCCCGCAGGGCCCAGGTCGAAACGAAGCTTGTCGATGGTGAGGTCGCCTTTCTCGGCGTCGCCCCTCACATCGGTGTCGAGCACGACGTCCAGCGCCTTGCCGCCCTCGGCGCCCGCGAAGCGCAATCCGAGCGCGTGAACCACGCCCTTGACCGTCGTCGCGCCACTGCCGCCCGGCACGGCCGCGCCCAGTTGCATGTCGAAGTCCGCATCCAGCTTGCCAGCCTCCAGTCCGGCCTGCTTGCCGAGAAACGGCCCCAGCGGCGCGAGATCCAGAGGCTGCACTTTCAGCGTCAGCGCGGTGGGCGTGGGCGTCAGGGACTTCGGCAGCGGCAGCGCCTGCAAATGCAGCTCGAAGTTCTGCTGCGCGGCCAGCACGGCGGCCTTGACCGTCAGCGACAGCGGGCTGCCCGCGCGCAGGTTGTCCGCGGTTATGTCGAGGTGATCGATGGCCAGGTCCTTCTCCGGCCCTCCGCTCTTGTCGAGCAGCGCCACCCGGCCCTCCTGCAGCGCGAAGTGGTCCACGCGGAGGAAGGACAAGTCGGACGGCTCCTGCTTCGGCGCCTTGTCAACTGCGGGGTCAGGGGAAATCTTCTTTTGCAGCCGTTCCAGGTTCGTGGTGCCATCGGGCAGCTTGATCAAGTTCACGGTGAGCCCGTCGATGACCGCTGAATGAATCTCCACGTCCTTGCCGCGCGAGAAGGCGGCCTTGAGCAATGCCAGCTTGACCTCCAGCCGCTTGACCTTGGCGAGCGTCGCGCCTTCGCCCTCGCCCGCACCAACTTCGACGTCATCCACCCGCACGCCCAGGCCGGTGAGCAGCTTGATGGACACCGAGCCGATCGAAACCGGGCGCCCCCACGCCGCCGAGAGACGGTCTGCCTGCGCGCGCGCCTGGCTGGTCACAAACTGGTCGAGCACCAGCAAAAGCGCGAAGAGCAGCACGGCGACGCCCGCGAGCACGATGCCCAGCTTTTTCATGGGCGAAACCTAAGCCACCGGCGCAGCGCTGTCAGCAAGCCACCGGCGCGGCGGCTGTCAGGAAGTGACCGGCGTGGCTGTCAGCAAGGGACGGTTCAGCTCTGGCGGCGCGCGCCTGCGAGCTGTCCGCAGGCTCCGCCGATCGACTGGCCGTGCGGCATCCGCAGGAGCGCGCGCACGCCCCGGTCGGCGAGCCGCTTCTGGAACGCGCGGCAGCGCACGAGCGAGGGCGCGCGCTGGGTGAGGATCGGTCCCGGATTCAAAGGGATGAGGTTTACGCGCGCCCCCTCCAGGCCAACGACGAACTGCGCCAGCAAGTCGGCGTCGCGGTCTGAATCGTTCTTGCCCTCGATCAGTGTCCACTGCAGAAGCACTGGCCGCGGGGACCGCGCGATGGCCAGGCGCAATTCCTCGACGGGCCACTTGCGCGCCACCGGCAGGAGCGCGAGTCGCGTCGCGGGTTCGAGCGCGTGCAGGCTGACCGCGACGTTCGCGCGCGTCCGCGCATACAGCTCATCGAGCTTTGGGACGATGCCCACCGTGCTCACGGTGATGCGCCGCTCGGGCACCGCGAATCCCAGCGGATCGGTGAGCACCTCGATGGCTTGCAGCACCTCGTCGAGGTTGTCGAGCGGCTCGCCCATCCCCATGAAGACCACGTTGCCGGGCGCCGCCGTGGACTGCGACGCAGCGGCGCCCGCAGCTGCAAGGTGCCGCGCGGCGAGGGCGTACTGCACCACAATCTCCGCCGCGGTCAGGTTGCGCTGCAAGCCGAGGCGGCCCGTCTCGCAGAAGCTGCAGCCCCGCGCGCAGCCGACCTGCGACGAGACGCAGACGGTGACCCGCGCGCGCCTGCGGGTGTCGCTCTCCTTCTGATCGATGAGGACAGTCTCGATCACCGCGCCATCCGCGAGCGTGACAGCGAAGCGCACCGTGCCGTCCGGATCGGTTACCGCCTCGGCCGCCGGCAGCTGTTGCTCGAATTCCGCAGCCGCATCGAGCAGCGCCTGCGACGGCCGCGCATCGCTTTTGCGCCCGGCGAGGCGGCCGACCAGCGCGCGGGCCGCTGTCCGGGCCGCGCCGCTGCTGGCCCCGCGGTCGCGCGCCCACTGCTCCAGCAAAGCGCGGGTCTGTCCTGCGAGATGCACCCCACCATCTACTCCGGCTTGCGCAGCTTGGTGCAGCGAATCACCGGCACGACCACGCGGAGGGAGGCGAGGGGGTCCGGCGGGCGGTCGTACGGTTCGTACGATCCGAGCGATTTGAGCGACCGCTTTCGGCAATTTCCCGCCCGCTTTCGTACGAACCGTACGACTGTTCGCCAGACCCCCGCTCGCCCCCGCGAGCAGACACCGTGTCCATCCTCGCGAGCAGACCGTCCCCACCCCGCGAGCAGACCCGTGTCCATCCCCGCGAGCGGCGTCAGCGCCGGACCGGCTTCCTCAGCGCGGGATAACGACGGCTCTCATTCCAGCACGGGACGTCGCTTGGGCGCAGCCTCCAGAAGTTCACCACCAGCGTGATGCGCAAGCGGCCGCGCGGGCCGGCGAGCGCGCGCGGACCGGGCGTGCGGCCTGCGGCATCGAGGACGCCGTGCAGCAGATCTCCGTCGAAGATCGCGTAGCGGTTGCGGCGCGGCTTCACCGCTTGCAGGCGCGTGGCCTCGCGCAGGTGCGGCCGCTGATCGGTGATGGCCAGCTGCCCGCCGCGCACCGAGTTGAAAAAGAAGACGCTCGAGATCCGCGGGTGCCGCGCGCGCGCGCCCTTCACGTCTTCGTCGAAATGGAAACCGATCGGCAGCGCTGTCGTATACGAGCGGCCGATCCACCACTCTGCCCCGGCGGAATCGCCCGCGGCCGGGTCGCCCCCGGCGGACTGGGCACCGGCAATCTCGCGCAGTGCCAGCACCGCTTCCTCGATGGCGTTCGCGGGCGCGCTGCCTTTCGCGAGCCAGAAAGTCGTGAAATAGCTCTCGCGCAGCCGCTGATTTCCGAGCCGTGCGATCTCCGCTCTCGCGCGCCGCACGAGCGCCTCGGGAAGTGCGGAGTCAATCACGCGCGCAAGCGCCGCTTGTGCCTTGGGACTGCACTGTGGCAGATCGGCGCGAATGTCCACGGCCCCTGATTGGTCCATCGAAAAGGCGCTCCAGCTTTACAACATCCCCGGCTGGGGGGCGGGCTACTTCTCAATCAACGGCAAGGGGAACGTCATCGTCCATCCGCACGGCCAGCCGGGACCGGTCATCGACCTGATGGACGTGGTGGACGACATCCGCGAGCGCAAGCTCGGCTTCCCCTGCGTGGTGCGCTTCCAGGACGTGCTGCGCTCGCGCGTGAAGCAGCTCAATGAAGCGTTCCGCGCCGCCATCACGCAGCACGGCTACAAGGGTCAATACTTCGGCGTCTACCCGGTCAAGGTGAACCAGATGCGCGAGGTGGTCGAGGAGATCCTCGACGCCGGCGCGCCTTATCACTTCGGCCTCGAGGCAGGCAGCAAGGGCGAGCTGCTCATCGTGCTTGCGCTCAACAACGACCCGGAAGCACTGACCATCTGCAATGGCTACAAGGACGAAGAATACCTGCGGCTGGCGCTGCTCGGCCGGAAGCTCGGCCGCAAGGTGATGGTGGTGATCGAGAAGCTCTCGGAGCTGCCGCAGCTGATCCGGCTGGCCGAGGAGATGGGCGTGACGCCGCTCATTGGCCTGCGCAGCAAGCTGTCCACCAAGGGCACCGGCAAGTGGGAGTCGTCGTCCGGCGACTTCGCCAAGTTCGGCCTCACCACGCCTGAGCTGATCAAGGCGGTGGCGATGCTCAAGGAGAAGGGACTCGAAGGGCAGGCCAAGCTGTTCCATTTCCATGTCGGCTCGCAGCTGACGGACATCCGCACCGTCAAGGACGTGGTCAATGAAGGCGCGCGCATCTACGCCAAGCTGAAGAAGCTGGGGCTCGGCCTCGAGTACTTCGACTGCGGCGGCGGGCTCGGCGTGGATTACGTCGGCGTGCGCTCCACCGAGTTCATTTCGTCCCTGAACTATTCGATCGACGAGTACTGCGCGGACATCGTCTATACGGTCCAGCAGATCTGCGCGAACGAAGGCGTTCCCGAGCCGCACCTGGTCAGCGAGTCAGGCCGCGCGCTGACCGCGCATCATTCGTGCCTGGTGATGAATGTCTTCGGTCATATCGAGTTCGGCGAGCAGAACGCTGACGGGCCGCCCGCCGAGAGCGACTCGGCCATCGTCAAGGAAATGCGCGAGATCGTCGCGGGACTGACGCCGAAGAATTCCGGCGAGACCTACCACGACGCCGTGGCCAAGAAGGAGCAGGCGCTGACCATGTTCAAGCTCGGAATCCTCGGGCTGGAAGAGCGCGCCACCGTCGAGACCCTCTTCTGGAAGTTGTGCCGCCGGCTGGTCGAGATGAACAAAAAACGCAAGCGCGCGCCGGGACAGACTCGCGACCTCGGTGACAAGCTCGCTGATCAGTACATGGCGAACTTTTCGCTCTTCCAGAGCGCGCCTGACCACTGGGCCATCAAGCAGCTTTTTCCCATCGTGCCGTTGCACCGGCACGATGAGCAGCCCACGCGCGACTCCACCATCGTGGACATCACCTGCGACTCCGATGGCAAGATCGACAGCTTCATCGAGGGCGAGACGGTGGACGAGACGCTCGCGCTTCACCCATTGCGGCCCGGCGAGCCGTACTACCTGGGCTTGTTCTTGACCGGTGCGTACCAGGACATCATGGGCGACATGCACAACCTCTTCGGGCGGGTCCATGAGGTGCATGTCTTCGTCGATGACGACGACCCCGAGGACTACTACATCGAGGAAGTGATCCCTGGCGACACGGTGGAACGCGTGCTGGGGCGGGTGCAATACGAGCCGAGCGACCTGGCCAAGCGGATCAAGCAGGCGCTCGACGTCAAGGTGCGGGAGGGCTTGGTCAAGCCCAAAGAGAGCGTTTTGCTCACCGATTTCTACGAGAAAGCGATGCGCGGCTACACCTATCTCGCGAGCGAATAGCCAAGTCCCGCTATCTTTCACTCACTTTTCGGCGCTGCGCAATCCGAGCTGATCGAGCTTGCGGATGAGGCTGGACCTGGCGATTCCGAGTTCTTCGATCATGGCGCGGCGATTCCCCTTGTTCCGATCATGAGCGGAGCGAATGGCTGCCTCCTCCAGCGAAGCGAGGGACCTGCCTCTCAGGTCGATGACCTCGGTGAGCTCAGGGAGGGCCACGGCCGCTTGGTGGGACTGATCAACCAACACCGGGACCGGATACTCGAGAGTTTCCTCCGCGCAGCGTGGCTGCCAGGTCGGATCGCCGTCGAAGTGGATGCAGCTCCCGCGGATGAGCGGCGAGTCGCTGAGCAGCACCGCGAGGTGCACCGTGTGCCGCAGTTCGCGCGCGTTGCCGGGCCACAGGTGCGAGAGCAGCGCCGCGCGCGCGTCGGGAGCGAAGCTGCGCTGGACGCCGTCGGCCAGGCCTGAGAGGAAATGCTCGGCGAGCGGCAGGATGTCGTGCGGCCGTTCGCGCAGGGGCGGCAGCGTCACGGTCACGCCGCGGAGGCGGTAGTAGAGGTCCTCGCGGAACGAGCCCTCGCGCACCCGCGCCCGCAGATCGCGGTGCGTGGCGCAGACGATGCGCACGTCAACGTTCCGCCCGCGCGGCGCGCCCACCGGCTTGATTTCTCCCGACTCCAGCGCGCGCAGCAGCTTGACCTGCAGCGAGAGCGGCAGGTCGCCGATTTCATCGAGGAAGAGCGTGCCTCCGTCGGCAGCGCCGAACGCGCCCGGCGCGCTCCCGATGGCGCCGGTGAAGGAGCCCTTCTCGTGGCCGAACAGCTCCGCCTCGGCGAGCTCGTGCGCGATGGCGCCGCAATTGACCGCCACGAAGGGCCCCTGCGCGCGCGGAGAGAGGTCGTGCACGGCGCGCGCAGCCACCTCCTTGCCGCTGCCGCTTTCACCCAGGATGGTGACCGGCAACTTCGAGGGGGCCGCGCGCCGCAGCAGCTCCAGCACCGGGGCAAGCGCCGGGTCGCGCGAAATGAGGCCGGGTAGAGAGACGGGCCTGCGCAGCTGCTCGAGATCGACGGCCAGCTGGTGGCTCCCGATCCTGAGCACCGAGCCCACGCTCAACTCGGCCTCGGAGACGCGCATCCCGTCGACGCGGGTGCCGTTGGTGGACCCCAGGTCGCGAACGATCAAGCGGCCGTTGCGCGCCTGGACCCGGCAGTGGAAAGACGAGACGAACCGATCCTCGAGCACCAGGTCGTTGCCTGGATTGGCGCCGATGCTGACCGGCTCGCGGCCCAGCGCGCAGCTCTGTCGGGAACCCCAGCGCAGCACCAGTCCGGGCGGCGGCAGAGATTCGGGACGGCCGTCGGCGGTGACGCGCGAAGGCATCTCTTCCAGCACCAAGATCGCTTCGGCCATGGCGGCATCTCCCAAGTGGTTCGCCTTGAGAAGACGCAGCCCGCGCGTTCGCGCCGCCACGCCTCCGATGGTTGCCGATGTCGGATCGTCAACCGATGGCCGCGCCCCGCGGAGAGCGGGATCGCGTCAGGCCGCGCTGACTCCGACCGCCGCGGTACCTCTCATTGGCAGGCCTCGATCAAGTCGGCAATCAGCGGGTCAACTGAGCACAGAGAACCCAATTCGGCGAAGAGGTCGGCGACCGAGGGCCGGCCGCCGCGGTTCCACATTCCCTGCAGCGGCGCGAGCGAGCGGGGGTTGCGCCAGAAGTCTTCGTCGAACTCCTCGCGCAGCCTTGCGCGGACCTGTGAGGCGAGCGCGAGCCCACGCAGCTCGGCCCAGCCGCACAGCCACGGATCGATCTCGCGCAGAGAGAGACCCGCGGGCAAGTCGGCGCCGCTGGCGCGCAGGTAGAGGTCGCGTACGGTCTGGCCAGCGCGCGCGCCGAAGCCGGTCTCGTGGGCCTCGAGCGAGCCCAGCGTGCGCGCCGCGGCGAGGCGCGCGTCGAGCACGAAGGCGTAGGCGATGGCGCGCTCGTCGTCGCGGCGCAGGTCGGTACGGGCGCAGCGCCGCAGCCATTCGGGCTCGCGCACGAGCGACGCGAAGACCGCGCTGCAGGCGAACGGCAGTCCCGGATCGCAGAGCCAGAGATCTTCCGGCGGCGCGTCGCCCGGCGGACCTGTGCGCAGCTGGCCAACCCCGAGCGACCCCAAGAGCTGCGAAAGTCCGCGCGGGCCCTCTTCCGGGACCAGCACGATCCGCACCTCGTCGGGCGGATCGACCGCGACCGCATGCGCACCGGCCGGGCGCAGCGGCGCGTCTTCATCGTCCAGGCGGATGGCGCGCCCGGCGTCGAGGTCGAGCCGCAGCATCTCGGACCAGCGCCGGCAGGTGCGCAGCAGCTCGCCGCGCGGAAAGGCGCTTGCGAAGAGCGGCGCGTGAACCAGGTGCAGCACATCGTGGCGCTCGGCCCCGCGCTCGACCCCCGCGTGCCGCTCCAGGAGCCACTGTCCAAGATCGCCCGCGATTCCGTCGGTCGCGCGCAGCAGCTTCTCCGCAGCGGCACGCGGCGCGCCGGTCGGAGCCAGGCTCCAGCCGCGCTCCTGCAATGCCACCGCGGCGACGGCCGGGTCACCCAGCTTGAGTTCGCCGAGCGCCGCTTGCGCCGCATCGAACACCCCGCTCAGCGGACCATCCGACTCGACCTCCGCCAGCGCGCGCTCAAGCTCGCCTCGCCGCTGCCGCTCGCGCAACAGCGGCAACATCCGCTCCACCTGCACCGGCGGCAGCGCGCCATGCAGTCCCGCGTCGCCCGGCGGCCGCACCGAAGGCCGCCGCTCCGCGTCGAGCAGTTCCTGCGCCGCGCCTGGCTCGAGCCCGAGCGCCCGCGCGCGGACGAGAAAATCGCGCAGACCCGCCAGCCGCGCGGTCCGGCCGGGCTTGCCGTCGGAGTTCGCCAGCTCTTCGCACGCCTGCGCGAGGCCGTCGCCCGAAGTCGCCAGCCGGTGCTCCCGAACGATCGCAGTCAGGGTCTGGGGAGAGGGACCACCCGTCGCGCGCGCAAGCTCAACGCGCGCGAGCGCCGCCGCGAGCGCAACCGCGGCAGCCCGTAGCTGTTCCATCTCCTGGAGCACCGCCGGTACTTACTTGATCAGGCGCGCCCCGCAAGCCTTGTAATCGAGGTTGCGGAAATAGGCATCGATGTACTTCGCGCGCTCGGTCGGCTTGTAATCGGGGACGAAGGCATGCTCCCAGCAATCCATGACCACGATCGGCCGATAGCCCGCCGGGTGTCCGCCCTGGTGCAGCTCAATCCAGCGATTGGTGATGTTGCCGTTCAACGGGTCGCGGAACGCGATGGCCCAGCCTACTCCGCGCATGGCCGCGACGGCCTTGAAGTCGGCCAGCCAGGCGTCCACCGAGCCGAACGACTCCGCGACGGCCTTGCCGAGCAGGGAGTCCTTCTCCAGCGGCTCCGGCTCAGGCGAAAG
This sequence comes from Deltaproteobacteria bacterium, assembly GCA_025358085.1. GTDB lineage: Bacteria > Myxococcota > Myxococcia > Myxococcales > 40CM-4-68-19 > JANYKT01. The sequence goes on from JANYKT010000185.1 coordinate 15,244, forward strand.
GTTATCGAAATAGAATTCGTGCAGAATCGCGCCGTTGGTTTCGAATCCCAGCCGGCGCGTCAGCTCGGCATACGCGGGGTTGGTGCCGGCCGCTTTTCCGGTCTTCGCCAACCCCTCGAGTTCGTCAATGATCAGGTTCGAATTCTTGACGTAGCCCTCATACAACTTGATGTGGTCCTGCAGCAGCGCATCCGAGATCCCCGAAAGGCCCTTCAGCTTCGGGAACTGCCTGGCTTCGTATCGTTTCATCTAGCGAACCTGCGCACTTTCGCAGGGGGCGCAACCGGCTTTCAATTGCGCTCATAGCCAAACGAAACTAAGCTGCCCGCCTTCCGAGCTGCCGAGGGAGCGCACGAATGGATCCGAACCTCACCGAGTACCTGAATCTTGTCTTCCGCTGGGTCCACGTCGCCGCCAGCATCATGTGGATCGGCCATCTCTGGTTCTTCAACTTCGTGAACGCGCAGGTCGCCAAGACCTATACGCCCGAGAGCAAGAAGCAGGTCGTGCCCGAGCTCATGCCGCGCGCGCTTTACTGGTTCCGCTGGGGCGCCGCGTACACCTGGGTCACGGGATTCCTGCTCCTCTTCCTCGTGTACTGGATGGGGGGCGTCATGATCAACGACTCGGCCCACATGGGCCCGCACGCCATCGGCGGCATTGGCCTCCTCGCCATCATCATCGGCTTCGTCGTCTATGACTTGATGTGGAAGTCGATGAAGAACGAGAAGGCCGGAGTGGTCATCTCCTTCCTTCTCACCGCCGCGTTCGCCTTCGGCCTGTCCAGGCTGGGCATGTCCGGCCGCGCGGTCTTCATCCACGTCGGCGTTCTCTTCGGGACCATCATGGCGGCGAATGTCTGGATGCGGATCTGGCCGGCGCAGCGCAAGATCATCGCTGGCATCAAAGGCACCTCGCCCGCGCCCGATGCCTCCGTTGCGGCCATGGCTGGCCTGCGCTCCAAGCACAACACCTATATGAGCGTGCCGCTGATTCTCACCATGCTCTCGAGCCACTTCCCCACCGTCTACGGCAACGACAACGGCTGGGCGACCCTGATGGTGCTCATCGCCGTCGGCTGGGCGGCCACCAAACTCCTTTACATCAAGGCGGCGTCGGCGGCGCCGGGGCAGTATTAGGTCCTCATGCAGAGCCTGAACCTGATCACCGACGCCCGCTTTACCGACGACAAGCCCAATACGCTGCACGCCGTGAAGACCGATCAGCTGCTGATTGACGGCCTCTACCTCAAGCCGGGACAGCGCACGGGCTGGCACAAGCAGCCCGACGCCGACCGCGCCTTCATCTGCGTGCAGGGCACCGGCGAGCTGGTGCTGGAGACCATTGCGGTCGGCAATGAGCTGCGCATCGCGCTCTCGGCGGGCGCGGTGGCCCTCGCTCCTCGCGGCGTGTTTCACGAGGTGGTGGCGGGCGCGCAGGGCATGGTTTGCTCCGCGCTGTCGAAGTTCCCGGTCCGTGTCATCGAAAAGGGTTGAAGTCGAAATTTGAAGTCGTGACCAGGCCCGCTCCATCGAGGCTGAAGCTATCGGCGACGGCGGGGGACGCGGGCCTGACGCTGGTCGCGTTTCTGATCGCGCGCGGCGGGATCTCCGCAGCGGATGCGAGCGCGGCCATCGTGCGCGGCGGCGCCTTCCTGCGCGGGAAGCGCGAGAAAGATCCGCAGGCTCCCGTGCAGAAGGGGGACCGGGTCGAGGTGCAGCTGCGCGCTCCCGGGCCGCCGTCGCCGTTGGGACGCGAGCGGATTTTGCACCTTGATGAGCAGGTGGTCGCCATCGACAAACCGGCAGGTGTGAGCGCGCAGGAGGACCGCGCTGGCGGCGACGCGTTGCCTGAACTGTGCACGGCGCTGCTCGGGGCGCCCGCCTACCTTGTGCACCGGCTCGACCGTGGGACGACCGGCGTGACGCTGCTCGCGCGGACCCGGAGCGCTCATGCGTTTCTGCTAGAGGAATTCCGCGAACGGCGGGTGCGCAAGGAGTACCGCGCGCTGGTCCTGCAAGCGCCCCGTGAAGGTGTCGTCGATTTAGCTCTCGGCCCGGACCCGCGCGGACAGGGGCTGCGTCGAGTGGATCCGCTCGGCGATCCCTCGCGCACGCGGTTCGCGGTCCTGGAGAAGCTGCGGCGCGGGGCGCTGGTCGCCTGCTTCCCCGAGACTGGCCGCACGCACCAGATCCGCGTGCACCTCCGCGAGCTGGGGGCGCCGCTCCTGGGCGACACGCGCTATGGCGGCGCGGCGCAGGTCTCGCGCGAAGACGGGGCGCGCCTTCAAGTCTCGCGGCCCTTGTTGCATGCTCTCTCGGTGGAGCTCAGGCATCCGAGCGGGGGCAAGCTCGGCGTCCGGGCGCCCGAGCCAGCGGATTTCGCCGAAGCCACGCAGTGGCTGCGCTCCTGAGCGTTGAAAGAGCCTGGAGCCTCTGTTAGACCCGCCACGCTGTCGAACCTGTACGGAGGCGCAATGAGCGAAGCGAACGAAGGCGGAGAGAAGAAAGAGCCGCAGCCGCAGGGGCTGCTCATCGTGCAGAGCAAGGTACGCGACCAGATCCGCGCCAAGGAGAAGCGCGTCTCCGACGAGTTCATCACCGCGCTCTCGGAGCACGTCGGCAAGACCATTGAAAAGGCCATCGCGCGCGCAACCGCCAATGGCCGCAGCACGCTTCGCCCCGAGGACATCTAGCGCTTGCTGCAGGACCTCGCCCTCGCGGCGATGCGCAAGCTGGTCGAACACGGCGGACAATCCGGTTGGGCCGCAACGCCCGCCGGACCTCTGCGCTATGTGGTCCGTGGTCCCGTCGGTGCGCCGGAACTCCTACTGCTGCACGGGCTGGGCGATTCGCTGGCGGGCTGGGCGCAAGTGGTCGGGCCGCTCGCGCGCGAGCGCCGCGTGCACTTGATCGATCTGCCCGGCCACGGCCTCTCCTCACGTCCACCTGACTTTTGCCTCGAGACGCTGGTGAACTCAGTGCGTCACTACGCCGAGACACTGCGCGCGCCGACAGTGGTCGGGCACTCGCTGGGCGGCTGGATCGCGCTGCGCTTGGCGTGCGCGAGCAGTCCACCAGCCGGCGGTTCGCGCAGGCTCTCTGGCCTGCAGCTGATCAATCCGGGCGGGGCCAGGCTTGACCGCGCGGCATGGGCGCCCTTCCGCGAGCTCGTCTCGGCGCGCGACCGCCGCGGGGTCGGGCGCTACCTGGAGGTTGCCTTTCACCGCCCGCCGCTTTTGCTGCGGCTGCTGCCCGGCGAAGTGATTCGCGCCATGTGGACCGGGACCGCGCAGGGAATCCTCGACGCGATCGCCGAGCAGGACTTTGTCAACGAAGCAGACCTCGCGGCGCTGCACCTCCCGGTGCGCATCATCTGGGGCGCGCGCGACCGGCTGTTGCCGGCGGGCACGCTCGACTTCTTTCGCCGCGGCCTGCCCGACGCCGACTTCGTCGAACTCCCCGACAGCGGCCACCTCCCTCATCTGGAATCGCCCCGCGCGTTGGCGCGCGCCCTGCTGCTGCCTTGGCGCCCGGGCTAGGCGTTCCAAGAGCCGTCGCGTTCGCCGCAGCAAACGGCGTCTGGTGTCGCCGCCAACAGTTCCTGCGGTGGCGACCAGGTTGCCCACGATCCTGCGGCGACTGGTTCATTCCAAACACAGCATGTCGCGCCTCTTCCACTGAGCGGCTCTGAAGCACGGAGCGGCCTGGCGATTGCAGTCCTGCTCGGCGAGTCACTGTTGGCTTTATCCAGGCGCCAATTGCGGCGTGTCTAAACTCTCGAGGCCACAAATGGTTCCATCGATTCGTCGATTGCAGTCTCTCCGTACGTCTTATCTTGCTGCTCTTTCAGGCTTGCTGCTCGCTGCCGCGGCCTGTGGAACGGGAGCGCGGCCCACCGCCAATGCCAAAGGGAAAATGGCCTCGGTCCAGACCACTTCGATCCTCGGGACCGCGCAAGCCTTCGCGGTCCTTGCCGGCTCGACAGTGACCAATACGGGTCTTTCGATTATCAATGACAATGTCGGAGTCAATCCCGGCAGCGCGGTCACCGGATTCCCGCCCGGCCTCCTGACGGGCGGCACCATCCACATCACAGACAGCGTGACGCTGCAGGCGCAAGGTGACACCACCGCCGCCTACCTGGATCTCGCCGGTCGACCGTGCGAGTCCGGTCTCACCGGCCAGGACCTCGGCGGCAAGACGCTCAAGGGGGGAGTCTACTGCTTCACCTCGGAGGCCCAGCTGACCGGAACGCTAGTGCTCGACGCCGAGAACCGCGCCGACGCGCTCTTCATCTTCCAGGTCGCCAGCAAGCTCACGACTGCTTCCGGCGCGTCGGTCCGCCTGATCAACGGCGCCAGCCCCTGCAACGTGTTCTGGCAGATCGGCAGCTCGGCGACGATCGGGAGCGGCACCGACTTCGTCGGAAACATCCTCGCGCTGACCAGCATCAGCCTCGGCACCAACGCCTCGCTTGAAGGCCGCGCGCTGGCTCGCAATGCCGCCGTGACGCTGGACTCCAACAAGGTCACCAGCAACATCTGCCAGGACACCACCGTCGCCGCCTGCTGCGACGACAGCTCGGTCTGCGGCGGAGCCTGCGTCAACCTTCATAAGGACGCGAACCACTGCGGCACCTGTGGCAAGTCCTGCTCGGCCAGCGAGATCTGCGCCGGCGGCGCCTGCGAGGCCTGCCCCGCCAGCCGCACCCAGTGCAAGGCTCAGTGCGCCGACCTGACCTCGGATCCCTTCAACTGCGGCGCCTGCGGCAACACCTGCGCGGGCAGCCAGACCTGCGTCGCCGGCGTCTGCTCGGATTGCCAGGGGCAGCTTTGCTCCAATCGCTGCGTCGAGACGCGGACCGACCGCAACAACTGCGGCGCCTGCGGCAACGCCTGCGCCACCGGACAGTGCTGCCACCAAGGTTCCTGCACCGTGGGAACCGTAGCCTCGGCGGTCTGCCAGCACCCCTAGAAGAGGTCTCGCTCCAAGCGGACAAAGCGGGCGGCGGTAATACGGACGCCGCACGGAGGAGTTGTTAGGCTCGGGAAGTGAGAACCCAACTTCCCAGCGGCCTGACAGTCCTCGTCGAGGAAAACCACGCGGCTCCCGTCGCCGCCATCCAGGTCTGGGTGCGCGTCGGGAGCGCCGATGAACGCGACGACGAAGCCGGCCTCGCGCACCTTCACGAGCACATGCTTTTCAAGGGCACCGCGCGCCGGCCGCCGGGCGAGATTGCTCGCGCCATCGAAGCGGCAGGAGGCGAAATCAACGCCTGGACCAGCTTCGATCAGACCGTCTATCACGTGGTCGTTGCCAGCCAGTTCTTCGCCGAGGGAATGGACGTCCTCGCCGACGCAGTCACGAGCGCAGCCTTCGATCCCGACGAGCTCAAGCGGGAAATCGAAGTGGTCTGCGAGGAGATCAAGCGCAGCGAAGATTCGCCCACCCGCAAGCTCTCCAAAGAACTCTTCGCCAGCTCCTTTTTCAAGCACCCCTACGGCAAGCCGGTCATCGGCAGCGAACAGAGCGTGCGCAGCTTCACGCGCGAGGGGATCCTGAAGTTTTATCGCCGCTGGTACCAGCCGCAGAACTGCGTCGTCGCGGTGGTCGGCGACGTCAGCGAGAAGGAAGTCCTCCGGCTCGCCGAGAAGCTGTTCGTCTGGCCGCAAGGCACCTTCGTGCCGGCGCCAAAGCGTCCCACCGAGCCGCGGCGCGAAAAGCCGGTCTCGCGCCTTAAGCAAGAGCAATTGAAAGAGGGATATCTGAGCATCGCCTGGCCCGCGCCGCCGCTCGCGCACGACGACGTCGCCGCGCTCGATGCGCTGTCCATCGTGCTGGGCCACGGCGAGGCGTCCCGCCTGCACCGTGCCATGAAGCGCGACCGGCTCTTGTGCACGGAGGTGCAGGCCAGCTGCTACACGCCGGTCGATCCCGGCCTCACCATCGTCGGCCTGACGCTGCAGCCCGGGCAGGTGCGCGACGCCGTTCGCGAAGCGCTGGCACAGGTCTATAAAGTCCGCCGCGAAGAGGTGACGCGCGAGGAGCTGGGCCTCGCCTGCCGCCTGCTGGAAAGCGACGCGGTCTACCAGCGCGAGACGGTGCAGGGCCAGGCGCGCAAGGTCGGCTTCTATGAGTCCAGCGCGGGCGGACTCGATTTCGAGAAGCGCTACTTCGACAACGTCGCCGCGCTGACTCCTGCTCGCGTTCGCGAGGCGGCTGAGCGGCACATTGATCCCTCGGCGGCGGTGATCTCCGCGCTGCTCCCGCTCGAGGGCACGGACATCACCGAGCCCGAGCTGACTGGACTACTCGAGGAAGCGGCTCGCGAAGAGCGCGCCCGGCCGCGCACGCCACGCAACGAGTCGAAGGCCGCGCAGGCGCCGGAAGTCCGCGAGAAGGTCCGCATCTTCGGGAGCGCCAAGGTGGGGCCGCTCTTGCGCGAGCCGCTCCCCGGTGGCGGCACGCTCCTGATCAAGGAAGAGCGCGCGGTGCCGCTGGTCGCGCTCCGCGCCGCTTGGATGGGCGGCATGCGCGCCGAGACCGAGAGCAATTCCGGAATCAACATGATGCTGGCGCGGCTCGCCTCGAAGGGCACCCGGACTCGCGGGCCCGAGCAGATCGTGCGCGAGATGGAGTCGATGGGCGGCTCCATGGGTGGCAACTCGGGCCGCAACAGTTTCGGCCTGCGTGCCGAATTCCTTTCGCGCCACCTGACCGCGGGCTTCAACCTCTTCGCCGAGGCATTGACCGATCCGGTCTTCGCCGCCGAGGAAGTGCAGCGCGAGCGCACCCTGCAGATCGACGAGCTGCGATCGCGCGACGACAATCCCGCCGGTATTGCATTTTTGCTCTTCGGCCAGGCGTTGTATCGCACGCACCCGTACCGCTTCGATTCGCTCGGGAACGAGCCCGCGGTGCAGCAGCTCGATCCGGATCGGCTCGCCGCCTATCGCGCGCAGCAATACGACCCGGGCGCCGTCACGCTCGCGGTGATGGGCGACGTGGACCCGAGCGAAGTGCGCGACCTGGTTCTCAGGCAGCTCGGGCAATCCGGCAAGCGGCCGAGGTCCGAGCGCCCGCTGATTGCGCCGCCGCAGGAAGCAGCCATCGCCGCGCCGCGCAAGGTGGTGCGCACGATGGACAAGGCGCAGGCGCACCTGGTGCTGGGCTTCCCCGGCGTCTCGCTCGCGGACGAAGATCGCTTCACGCTCGACGTGCTGAGCGCGGTGCTCTCGGGCCAGGGAGGGCGGCTCTTCGTCGAGCTGCGGGACAAGCGCAGCCTCGCGTACAGCGTGACCAGCTTCTCCATGGAAGGCGTCGACCCGGGCTACTTCGCGATCTACATCGGCTGCGGTCCGGGCAAGACGCAAGAGGCGCTGGACGGCATCCGCGCCGAGCTGTACAAAGTCCGCGCGTCCGCGCCCAGCAACGCCGAGCTCGATCGTGCGCGCACGCACTTGATCGGCACCCATGCCATCGGGATGCAGCGCAACTCGGCGCGCGCCGCGATGGTGACCTTCGATGAATGCTACGGGCTCGGCGCCGACGCGAGCTCGAAGTATGCCGAGCACATCGGCGCGGTCACTGCCGACAGCGTGCTTGCCGTGGCGCAGCGGATTCTCAACCAGGACCGCGAGGTGATCGCGCTGGTGGCGCCCGCGGGCGCGGTCCCCAAAGAGCTGCAGGAGTGAGCTGGGCACTGGTCGTCAGTGCGCCCGAGGAGGAGGCCGAGCTGGTCGCCTCCGAGCTGTTCGACTCGGGCGCGCTGGGCGTCGAAGTGCAGGACCACTCGCTGCCGCTGATGCCCGGCACGCCCGCGCTGCCCGACGGACGAGCGCGGCTCATTGCGCACTTCGCCTCGCGCGAGGAAGTTTTCGAGCTGGCCCAGCTGACCTCCGGCGAGCCGCTCGAGATCGAGGAGCAGGACTGGAGCGTCTCCTGGCGCGCGCATCACAAGACCATGCGGATGGGCCCGCGCTCATGGGTGCGGCCTCCGTGGGAAGAGCTCAAGCTTTCACCTGGCGAGGTCGCGGTGGCGATCGATCCGGGCATGGCCTTCGGCACCGGCAGCCACCCGACGACCTCGCTGTGCTGCGAGCGCGTGGACGAATTGCTGCAGACGTTTCCAGGCGCGGACGTGCTCGACATCGGCACCGGCACAGGCGTCATCGCTCTGATCGCGGCCAGGCTGGGCGCGGCCCGCGTGGTGGGCACCGAGAACGATCCGGTCGCGCTCGCGGCGGCCCGCAAAGGCGCGGCTTTGAATGGCATTGATTCCGTTGATTGGCTGCTGGCGGAGAATCCCGATGACGTGCCGGGTGAGTTCGGGATCGTGATCGCGAATATCCTGCTGAATCCATTGGAAGAGCTGGCGGTGCAGATTGCGCAGCGTGTTGCGCCCCGGGGCCGGCTGGTCTTGTCCGGCCTGCTTTCGGCGCAAGGGGACGCGGCGGTGCACGCGTATGTCCAGCAAGGCTTGCGCTATGTCGAGCGCAAGGAGCGGGACGGCTGGTGCCGCGTCGAGCTCGCGCGCGATTGATGCGCCGTCTCTTCATTCCACCTGCGCAACTGAATAGCTCCGGCTCCGGCTCCGGCGTACGGCTGACTCCCGAGCAGTCGCGCTATCTCAACACGGTGCTGCGGCTGCGCGAAGGAGATGCACTGGAGATCTTCGACGGCCTCGGAGCCCGCTATCCGGCGCAACTCGAATCGGCGGAGATGGTCCGCGTCGGTGACCGGCTCGTCGATGAGGTCCGCGCGCTCGATGTGGTGCTCGCGCAGGCTCTGGCCAAGGGCGAGAAGATGGACTTGATCGTGCAGAAAGCCACGGAGCTGGGCGTCTCGCGCATCGCGCCCTTCATCGCGGAGCGCTCGGTGGTCAAGCTTTCGGCCGAGCGCGGCGCGTCGCGCATCGAGCGTTTCCGCCGCATCGCGCAGGAGGCGGCGCGCCAGTGCGGCCGGGCCGACGTGCCTTTCATTGATGAGCCGCAGCCGCTGTCAGCGCTGCTCGAGGAGAGCCGGCTGTGTCTGGTGCTTCACCCGCTCACGCCGCTGCGGCTGTCGGCAGCCGCGCGCGGCGTCTCGCGTCTTCTTCTCGCCGTCGGCCCCGAGGGCGGCTTCTCTCCGGCCGAACTCGAGCTTGCGCAACGAGCGGGCGCGCTGACCGTGGGGCTGGGGCCCCTGGTGCTCCGGACCGAGACGGCTGGCCTGGTCGCTCTTGCCGTGCTGCAGCACCTGCACGGCGCGATTGGATAGCGGGCACCGCAACCGCACCGCAGAAGCTCATCGCGCATCGTATCGGTTAAAGCTTAACGGCGAGATTCCCTCCGGGTTCTGCTCGGTGCAGCGGACGAAAGGACGTCATGAGAAAGCTCGAGCTGTTCGCGGCTGCTTTACTCTTCGTTACTTCAGCCAGCGCGGCCAAAGCCGGTCCGCCAGGAGTGTCTCTCCGGCTGAGAGGTGCGCCCGCCCGGTCACTCGCCGCAGCTCCAACCGAGCAGACCTGCGCTGTGCCTCTGCTCGCTCCAGTCGGCTTTATCGATGGATCCGACGGCCTTGCCATCGCCACCCACCCGACGGCGCGACTCGACCAGCAAGAACTGCACAGCCTTTCGCTCGCGTCGCTGGTTCAGCTGCGGCTCGACTTCCGCGGCCCCTCTCTGTTCGTCATCGGCACGCCCATGCGCGCAGGCGAGCAGCTGACGCCGACCGGCTGGCGGCCGCGCTGGCCGTTCTGCTGAACTAAGCTTGCGAGCCCGCGAACTGGCGGTCCGGTCAGGTAAGCTTCCTAGTCCAGCTTGAGCCGCGCGATGCGCGCGCAGGCCTTGCCGAGGCGGTCCACAGCCTCGGCCACGTTTCCGCCCGGCTCAACCTGGACCGCGATTGTGTCGCGCTTGAAATTCAGATCGTTCATCCGGCAGATGCCTTCGATGGTGAGTCGCACCCGCTGCGGCAGACGCTGAAGCTTCTGGCGGATGCGCTCGACAGTGACTCCGGCGTCGCTGATGACCGCGCCCCCGGGACCGATCCGCACCTGTGCCTGAACAGCGCTGCCGTCGGCCTGCCGGTGCCCGGTGGGAAAGACTCCATCGAGCGGCCCTGCATCTTCTGCTGGTTCTGCCATGCGAGAGACGATGATCACCGTGCAGCGGGCAGGCAAGCCTCAATGCGCCCGGGCGTGCTCCAGGCAGAACTCGGTCAGCTTGCCTTTGCATTTCTCGGCGCAGTCGCAGACGCGGAACTCGAGCGACCGGTCATCGGCGTCACTCTTGCCGCAGAGCGCGCAGACGCGGGCCTTGCGCGCCGCCTGCGGCTCGGGCTGCCAGCGCGCGGTCGCCTGCCGCTGGCGCGCGCGGCCGCGCAGCTTGTCCAAAAGCGGACCGGCGAAGAAAAGAAAATAGTTCAGCATGGCCACGGCGATGCCGGCACGGATGGCTGGCGTGCCGAAAATAAAGCTCCACACCAGGAGCCCGCCGCTGAAGAACCCGAGCCACTTCACCCGTATCGGAAACACCAGGAGCAGGATCTCGTTCTCGGGGAACTCGGTGGCAAAGGCGAGCAGAACAGAGAGATTCAGATACTGATTGGTGACACTACCAACAAAGAGCGCTGCGCCAATCGTGCCGATGACGCCAAGCAGATAGTAGAAGTCGAAGCGCAGCGCGCCCCAGTGGGCCTCCAGCGAGTTGCCGATGCTGAAAAGGAACATCAGGGCGAAGAGCGTGAAGAGCGGTCCCAATGCCCCGCTCCCGCCGCCCCAGGGCAGGAAAAGGAAGGTGACGAGTCGCCAGACCTCGCCCGCGCGCACGGCGCCGAGGTCGAGCGTGAGCAACCCCAGCGCTTCAGGTTTCAGGAACGTCATCAGGTAAACGAGCGCCGAGCCACCGACGATGAACCAGATCAGGTGCGTCGGCGCATACCGGCCGAAGCGGCGTTCGAGGCTCGCGAGAAAGCGGTCCATGGCGGGCTCTTAACACGAGTGTTAAGTTCCCGCGCCCATGGATCCACTGCTGCGCTTCAAGGAATTGCTTGCAACCGCCCGGCTGAATCCGCTCATTGCCGAACCAACCGCCATGACGCTCGCGACGGTCGGCGACGACGGCCGGCCGTCCGCCCGCATCGTGCTGTTGAAAGACGTCGATGCAGCCGGATTCGTCTTCTATACAAACTATCATTCGCGGAAGGGCCGCGAGGTCCTCGCGCATCCGGACGTCGCGCTGGTCTTCCAATGGTTCCCGCTGGAGACGCAGGTGCGCGTGGAGGGCCGCGCGACGCCGGTGATCGCCGCCGAGGCCGACGCCTACTTCGCCGGCCGCCCTCGCGGCAGCCAGCTGGGAGCCTGGGCTTCGGACCAGAGCGGCACGCTCGACTCGCGGGCGACGCTGGAGGCGCGCCTCGTTGAAGTGACCGCCCGCTATGAAGGGCTGCCAGTGCCACGGCCGCCGCACTGGTCGGGCTTTCGCGTCGCCCCTGTGGCTATCGAGTTTTGGAAGAACCGCGTTAGCCGGCTGCACGAGCGCGAGTTGTATTCTCGCACGACTCCTGATCAGCCGTGGAAGGTCCAGCTGCTCAATCCATGAGTGCACTCGCGGCCGTTGCCAGAATGTGGACGTTAAGTATCTGCCGTCTGGAACTCGTCGCGATCCGCACCATCAAATCGAGAGATATGCTCGCCGTAGCCGTCACGTGAGCAGCGTTCATGCGCTATCCCGCAAGTGTGCACCGGAGGCTTCCATGAGCAATCCGCCCTCTATCACCCCTGACTTGCCGACGTTGTTCGCGCTGTTGGAGCGCTTGCCTGTTGGCGTCGTCCTGCTGGACCACGACGGCCGGGTGCTGCTTTACAACGCCGCAGAGGAGAGCATTGCGCGGCGCCGCCGCGAGGACATCCTGGGCCGGCTTTTCTTCCAGGACGTTGCTCCCTGTATCCGTGACGCCGGAGTCGGCGACGAATTCTTCGGCCGCGTCGGGCGCGAGCAATTCAATATCGAGCGCGAAGTCTCGTTCGCGTTTCCGTTCCGCGACTCGCCAAGACAAGTGAAGGTCAAGCTGGTGTCGCTCGATGTTGGAGGACGGCCTTACGGCTGCCTGTTCATCGAGGACATCACTGCGCAGCGCGCGTTGGATAGGTTGAAAGACAATCTGTCGGCGCTTCTGGTGCACGACCTGAAGAACCCGCTTGCGGCGGTGCTGGCCAATCTCGACATGCTGGACCTGCAGCCCAGCGCGCCTGCGGACCCGACAGCCACGACGCCGCGCGGGCCTCGGCGCGGCGCTTGCAGCGCATGGTGGGGAGCCTGCTCGAGATCGCGCGATTGGAAGACGGTGCGATCCCGCTTCGGCTTTTGCGCATCGATCTCCGCCTGCTCGCGGACGCTGCGCTGAGCGGGATGGCGGGTCTGGCCCAGATCAGCTCGGTCAAGATTCGGCAGGCAACCGCCGAGGAGTTCATCTTTGCGCTCGCGGACGCGGACATCGTGCGGCGCGCGCTCGATAATCTGCTTGATAATGGGTTGCGCTATTCGCCGGCCGGTTCGAGCATCGAAGTCTGGGCCGAGCCCGGGCCCGCGGCCGGCAAAGTTTCGCTCTGCGTGCGCGACCACGGACCTGGAATCGCCGACTCGATGCGCGAGCGCATCTTCGAAAAATATGGGCAGGCCGAGCCGGGCGCGCGCAGCGGGAACCAGGGGCTCGGCCTCACCTTCGTGCGGCTCGCGGGAGAGGCCCACGGAGGCGCGGTGACCGTCGAGAGCCCGGCGACTGGCGGCTGCCTCTTCCGCATCCAACTCCCGGCGGCGTGAACGCCTCCCGTTCCGGCCCGGCATGCGGAGGTCACTTGGCTTTCGGGCCCGTCATGTCCTCCGGACGGACCCATTGATCAAATTGCCCTGCAGTGACGAAGCCCAGCTTGAGCGCGGCCTCCTTCAGCGTCGTTCCTTCCTTGTGCGCGGTCTTCGCAATCTTCGCCGACTTGTCGTAGCCGATATGCGGGTTCAATGCCGTTACCAGCATCAATGATTCACGCACCGACTTGGCGATGCGCTCGCGGTCCGGCTCGATACCCACCGCGCAATTGTCATTGAAGCTCAGCGCGCCATCGGCGAGCAGCCGCGCTGATTGCAGGAAGTTATGGATGATGAGCGGCTTGAAGACATTGAGTTCGAAGTTGCCCATCGCGCCGCCCAGATTGACCGCCACGTCGTTGCCGAACACCTGGCAGCAGAGCATGGTCACCGCCTCGCTCTGGGTGGGGTTCACCTTGCCGGGCATGATCGAGCTGCCGGGCTCGTTCTCGGGGATGCGCAATTCACCGATGCCGCAGCGAGGCCCTGAAGCGAGCCAGCGTACGTCATTGGCAATCTTCATCAGCGATGCCGCCAGCGTCTTGAGGCAGCCGTGGGCGAAGACCAGCGCGTCATGGGCCGCGAGCGCTTCGAACTTGTTCGGCGCGCTGGTGAAAGGGTGGCCCGTCAGCCGGGCGAGCTCGTGCGCGACGCGGTCGGCAAACTCCGGGTGCGCGTTCAGGCCGGTGCCCACCGCGGTGCCGCCCAGAGCCAACTCGCGCAGGTGCGGCAGGCACGACTCCAGGTGGCGCAGGCCGTGATCCAGCTGCGCCACCCAGCCGGAGATCTCCTGGCCGAGGGTGAGCGGCGTCGCGTCCTGCAGATGCGTGCGGCCGATCTTGACGATGCCTTTGTACTCTTCACTCTTGTGCGCGAGCGTGTCGCGCAATTTGCGCAGCGCGGGGATGAGGGCGTCGACCACGGCCGGCACCGCCGCGACGTGCATCGCGGTCGGGTAGACATCGTTCGATGACTGGCCCTTGTTGACATCGTCGTTCGGGTGGACCAGCCGCTCTTCTCCGCGCGGGCCAGAGAGCAGCTCACTGGCCCGGTTCGCCAGCACCTCGTTCATGTTCATATTGGTCTGCGTGCCCGAGCCGGTCTGCCAGACGGCCAGCGGAAACTCGCCCTCGTGCTGGCCGTTGATGACCTCGTCGGCAGCGTCGATGATGGCCTTGGCCTTTTTCGGGTCCAGCACCTTGAGGTCGAGGTTGACCTGGGCCGCGCACCGCTTCACCTGCGCCAGCGCCTTGATCAGCGCGGGCGGCATTTTCTCGGTGCTGATTTTGAAGTTCGTCAATGAACGTTGCGTCTGCGCTCCCCACAGTTTGTCCGCGGGGACTTCGATGGGGCCGAAGGTGTCCTTCTCAATGCGCGAGACCATTGGGATTCCTTTCGAAAAGACGGTACGGGCGCTGCATAACGCTTCACGGTCCGAGCGACAAGGCGGGCGCGGTTTACTTGACCGCGCGGCGATCGGCCTTAGCCTGCGCGGATGCTGTGCACCCGGTGCTCCCATCCGCTTTCGGCGCGCGCCGACCGCTGCCTGCGCTGCTTTGCGCTGAATCCGCAAAACCTGCCCCCGCCGGCGGCGCGCGTCGCTTTTGCCCTGCCGCGGGCAGCGAGCGCGCCCGGGATGCCGGCTGCTCCGGTCTCCATGTCGATCGCATCAGACCCGCCGCGGGCGTTTTCAAGCTCGATCGATTCCGGGCCGCCGGTCGCGGTGACGGCTTCGATCGATTCGGACCCGCCGGTGAGATTCTCGAAATCGACCGCGCCCGAGCCGCGCGCAGCGGTGAGGAAGTTCATTGCGCCCGACCGGCCCGCGGCGGTTTGGACTGCGCCAAGCCCTCGCGTGCACGGGCACTTTTCGGCGGCTTGGGAACCGGTAGCCGGGGTCACCCAGGCGGCGCCGCCTGGGCCTGCGCGGGAGGCGGATCCACAGGAGGCGGTGACCGACCCGCCCGACTCCACAATTGGTCAAGGGCTTAACTTTCAAGGCCTTAAGGATTTCACGCCCCCGGCGACTTCCCCTCTCCGCGCTCCGCTCGCCGCGCGCCTTCTCGCCTGGTCCGTCGACCTCGCGCTCCTCGCGGCGGGCGCCGCCGCCCACGTCTGGCTCGCGGCTTCGATCATCGGCCCCGCCCGCCTCGCGCCGCACGGCAGCGGCTCCCCCGACTACTGGGTCGACCTCCTGCTCGCTCCGAAGCTGCTCTTCCCCTGGGCCGCCCTCGCGGCTTGCCTTGCCCTCTCATACTCCTGGCTTTTCGCGACGCTCGGCGGCCGCACTCCAGGCATGGCGCTCGCCCGCTTGAAGCTCGTCACCGAGAGCGGCGCCCGACCGACTCCACCCAAGGCGCTCACCCGCGCCGCCCTCTCGCTCGTCTCCGCGGCAGGCCTGCTCGGCTTCGCCCTCGCGCTCTTTGACGACCGCGGCCAGACCCTGCACGACAAGCTGACCCGCACCCGGGTCGTCCCGGAGTAGCGGAGAAGCAGCCTTCAAAGCCCGCTTGCGCTCAGGCCCCAAGCGCCCGTAGAACACGCGCCGGAGGCATCCGCCGTGCCCGAAGAAAAGCAATACGTCCTCCCCATGCCGCAAAAGCGCGGGGTCTATTTTTTCCTCATCGCCAACGTCTTCGCCTTCGCGCTCTGCGGCGTGATCTGGGCGCTCATCTGGTACGGCGACTTTTTCACGCCCGCCGCCGCTGCCGTCTGGGGTTTCCTCGCCCGCAACTCGGGCTGGACGGTCGGCGCTGCGCTGTCGCCGCTCTTCGCCGCGCTGGTGCTCGGTTACGGTTACGCGCGGCGCGCCATGGCCCGCCGCGCCCGCGAGAAGGCCGAGGCGCTCACCATCGCCGCGCTCGCCCGCGGCACCCAACTCCCCGGGTGATCGCTCTCCTCCTGGCCGCTGCCAGCAGCGCCGCGGCGCTCGTTCCTGCCTCGTCGCGCGCTGCCCTTCTCCTTGACGGCGACACCGCCAGCACCGGCTTCCGCGCACTGCTGCAGACGGCCGGAGCGCACGCAGCCGGCGCGAGCCCAGACAGCATCGGCGAAAATCTCCGTCACGCCATCGGCGTCGATCTGCTGGCGGACGCCGCGTCCTGGGGACTCTCGCCGCTGGGTCCGCGCGCCATCGTCTTCAATGCCGGCTCGGTCGCGTTCTCCGCCCCGGTCAAGGATGGCAAAGCCGCACGCAAGCGACTTGGTGCCTGGCTCGCGGAGGCCGGCCCCTCGCGCCCCACCCGGCCCGCTCCACTGAAAGGCCCCGCCGCGTCGGGCAATCGTGCGGCGATGATCGATCATGGCCGGCTCTTCATCGGCTCCGGTCCGCACGCCACAGCACTGGTCAATACTCTTGCTCATCTGAATGCAAACACCTCGTTATCAAAAGACCGTGCCTTCAGAGCGGCTCTCGCGCGCGCGACAGGCCCCGCGGCCCTCTTCTTCCGGGTCGACACGCTACTGAAGGGCGGCGTCCTCGCGCTCGAGGCGAGCGCCGCGGGGCTCACCGCGCGCGGCCTCCTGCTCCCCGACGGTGACGCGCCGCTGCTGGTCGGCGAGGCGCCCCAGGACTGCGCCGCAGGTGCTCTCGCCTGTATCCGCGCCGACCTGGGCGGAGGCGGCCGCACGCTCCTCGCCGCAGCGGCGCGCGAATACCTGACCTATGCGCTGTCCGGGGAAACTCGCGATCTCCTCGATCGCCTCGCGCAGCACGCCAGCACCAACGCCGGTAAGTTCATCATCAATGTCGCCGGCCTCGACGCGGCCCTGCTCGCCGACGAGCGCGATTCCATCTGGGCACTGCGCTTCAACGCTGCCGCGGAGGCCACCGCGACGCTACCGGACCAGCTCCCCAGAGGCGTCGCCCGCACGGCGACCGGACTCTCCGTTCAAGCCCGGCGGCCGCTGTGTCTGGAAGTTGCCGCGCAGACGGTCGCGCTCTCTTCGCCTTGCGCCCCCGCGCTTGATTTGAAGTCAGGCTCGGGCTCGGGCGACGCATTCAATGCTTCGCTCGACATAGTCGCTATCGACCGCGCGCTCTCCAGACTCTCACCCTTCGATGTCTTCAAAGGTCCAGTCGCCGGAGGCGGCTATGCCGCGCACCTTCTCTTTGGCGCGCTGCTGCGCAATGCGGGGCCACTCACCATCACCGGCCATCCGGCAGGCGCCGCTGCCGTCGTCGAGCTGCGCCTGCCGCTGCGCTGAAGCCCGTCTTCAGGGCCCGGTGTAGATGCCGATCGCGCCAACCTGGAAAGCGACCAGCACTTCACGAACCCGTCACTTCCCCGAATAGATGCCGACCGCGCCCGAGGTGGTCCCGTTCCGGCGGAAGGCCACCAGCATCAGGCGGCCCGTGGGACATGTCGGGCTCGCGCTCGAGCAGGAGGCTTTCTGGATATCGTTGATCTGCGCGTTGACCAGCGTCATCCCGAAGGTATCGGTGTAATAGCTTGTCAGCGCGCCGTTGCCATAACGATAGATCCCGTACCCATAAGTAGTGCCGGCCCAGATGGAGCGATCGTTGTCCAGCGCCATCGACGAGATGTTCTTGATGGGGAGCTGCGCGTCGGCGGTGATGTCGCCATTGGCATTGATCTGCACCAAGCCGAACGCGAAGGAGCTGACCCAGGCCTTGCCGTCGCCGGTGGCGGCCATTCCCGAGACGGCGTCGTCCTTGCGCTTCAAGGGTCCGGGATAGTTGGGAGTGCAGGATCCATCGGTCCTGTTCGGAACGGGCGTGCATTCCGGAAGCGGATC
Source organism: Deltaproteobacteria bacterium (assembly GCA_025358085.1). Taxonomy (GTDB): domain Bacteria; phylum Myxococcota; class Myxococcia; order Myxococcales; family 40CM-4-68-19; genus JANYKT01. Next base: position 32,849 of record JANYKT010000185.1, read on the forward strand.
CTTCCAGACGTCCAGGCGATCGTCGGCGCCGCAGCTGATTCCAGCGCCGCGCGGATTGTGCGCTGTGCAATGGCCCGGCGCAGTCGGCACGCCGCTCTCTGCTTCCGTATCATCAGCGGCGTTCGAATATGCAGGGAGGCCTCCGCCGTTCGTATTGCCGCCATACGTGCCGTAATGGAAGACCGTGCTTCGATTGAGACCGCCGAACCATACGTCTCTGGTCATCGGATCGACCGAGATTCCGTAGTAGCTGTCCGTGAGGAAAACCGGATCGGAGCAGTTGTCCTGCTGCGCGCAGGCGTTGAAGGCCGGGTGGCTGTGCTCATATGTACCGGCGCAGTCCACGTTGGCTTTGTAGCCCGGGTATTCGCCGTTGCAGGTCGGATTTCCCGTGTAGCTGGCCTTCAGCATAGCGAAACCGTGATTGGCTCCAACCCATACCTTGTCCTGGGCCTTGTCCCATACCATCCGGTAAACCGAGCACAGCCGCTCCCGCCCGCCCTGCTCCGCTTGCACCACGTTTGGCCCGCTGAATATGTCGTAATGGACCACCGCGATGCCGCTGCCGCTAAGCGTTACCTTGTCGGCGTCGCCGCTCTTGTAGATGGCGGGGTCGCCCCAGGTAGAGGGGTCGGTCGGCTGCGCGCAGGTGCCGTCCGGGTTCGTCACGTTGCACTGCCACTTCCACGCGTCCTCGCAGCCGGGGGTTACCACCGTGCCTCCAACGCGAATCTCCTGGCGGCCCTGGTATCCCACAAAGACGGTTCCCGCCGGCCCGCCAGCGACCGAGATGACCGGCGTCGCCGCCAGGTCCGGGTGCGTGTCGGCGGGGCTGCCGTCCGCCACGCCCTTGCTGCGCGCAACGTCGCCGTTCAGATAGCCATAAGGATGCAGCCCGTCGGCGAGGCCGAACTTGACGAACGTGCCGCTCTGCACCGGCGCTGCCGCAGTGCCGGTGTTCTTCATCAGGAAGAGACCCTCGCTGCCGCCCGCGACCCAGACGTTGCCGCCCTCGTCGGTGGTGACTCCATAGACGTCGTGCGGGCCGCCGTTCTGCGGGCCATAGAAGTTCCAGCCGGCCGAGTTGGGGAAGGTGATGGTGCCCGCGTCGGCGCTGCCGCCGTCGGTGCCGCCATCGGTGCCGGTGCCGCCATCGATGCCGGTACCGCCGTCGATGCCGGTGCCGCCGTCGGTGCCAGTGCCGCCATCGGTGCCAGCGCCGCCGTCGGTGCCAGTGCCGCCATCCACGCCAGTACCGCCATCCACGCCGGTACCGCCATCGGTGCCAGTGCCGCCATCAGTCACAGCACCACCGTCCGTGCTGATGTCCGGCATCTGGATAACCCTGTCAGACCTGCCGCAAGACCAGACCGACGCCGCCGCCACTGCTGCAAGCCACGAATAATGAAATCGCATACGAAACCCCGCCCCCCAGTCCCCGCCTTTGTTCGACTCCCCCGGGCCCAAGGCGAGCACGGCGCGTGCCAGACGCCATTCAAAGAGGCGGATGGTAAAGAGGGAAAGCGTTTTCCCGGTTGAGGCAATCCGGTCGCAGATCGAGGTCCGCGGACGGCCAGCGGCGTGCTCTTCGAGCGTGTTATCGATAGCGTCGTGGATACCGAGAGTTGCTATCGCGCAGTCGAGAGCCGGGACGCCCGCTTTGCAGGCAGGTTTTACGTCGGCGTCATGACCACAGGTATTTATTGCCGTCCGGGTTGCCCGGCGCGGACTCCTCGGCGGATCAATGTCTCTTTTTACCCATCAGCGGCTGCCGCCGAAGGCGCTGGCTTCCGCGCCTGCCTGCGCTGCCGGCCGGACGCTGCCCCCGGAACTCCCGCCTGGGCCGGCACTGAAGCGACCATCTCGCGCGCCGTCCGCCTGCTCGAGGAAACAGGCGATGCGAGCGGGCTGGCCGATCGACTCGGCGTCGGCGACCGCCACCTGCGCAGGCTCTTCGCCCGGCATATGGGCGCCTCGCCCGCGGCGGTCCTGCGCACGCGGCGCCTGCACCTGGCGCGACAGCTCATTGAAAGTTCCGCGCTGGCGATGATCGACGTCGCGCACGCCGCCGGCTTCGCCAGCCTGCGGCGCTTCAATGAATCGGTAAAGACCGGCTTCGGTCGCACGCCGACCGAACTGCGCGCGAAAGTTCCGGCTGGCTCTTCTCTCGTACTGCGGCTCCCTTTGCGCCCTCCATTCGATTTTCCGCGGCTGCTCGCTTTCCTCGCGCCCCGCTGTATCGCCGGTATTGAGTCCATTCAAGATGGAGCTTATTTGCGCACGGTGCGAGAGGGCATTGTCGAGGTGAGGGCCGCCGGCGCCGGCCACCTCGCTCTGCGCCTTCCACTGGCACTCTCAGCGCAAGCTTTCGAGATCGTCGCGCGGGTGCAGCGACTCTTCGACCTCCGCGCTGACCCGCTGCCGATCTTCCGCCACCTCGCGACCGACCCGCTGCTGGCGAAGCTCGTCACTCCGGGCCTGCGCGTGCCGGGCGCGTGGGAACCATTCGAGATGGCCGTCCGCGCCATCCTCGGGCAGCAGATCTCGGTGCAACGAGCGCGCGATCTGGCGCGTGAAATCGCGTTCGAACATGGCGAGGTGTTGCCGCACGGGCTCTTGTTTCCTACCGCCCAGCGGCTTGCGCAGGTGGACCTCAAAGGCATGCCCGACGCGCGCGCCCGCTCGATTCGCGCCCTCGCGCAGGCAGTCGATCAGAGCGGTTTGAAGCTCGACGCCGCGACGACGATCGAGCAGCTGCGCACGGTGCCCGGGATTGGTCCGTGGACCGCCGAGGTCATCGCCCTGCGCGCCCTCGGCAGCCCCGATGCCTTCCCTTCCGGCGACCTCGGCCTGTGCAAGACCATGCAATTGGACCCGCGCGCGCTCGAGGCGCACGCCGAACGATGGCGACCCTGGCGCAGCTATGCCGCCGCGGCCATCTGGAGCGCACCATGAGCACGGCACGCATCGAGACGCAGCTGGGGCCTGTCTTTCTGAGTGTCGGCGACAATGCGCTCAAGGAGCTGCGCTTCGAGGACGGCGCGTTGCACGAAGATCCGGGCGCAAGAGACTTTGCCGGCCGCATCCGGGCTTATTTCAACGGCGACCTGCACGCCTTCAATACCGCCCGCCTCGACCCCGCGGGGACGCCCTTCCAGAAATCCGTCTGGGACCTGGTTCGCAAGATCCCCGCCGGCATGACCCGGGCCTACGGCGAGCTTGCGCGCGAGCTGGGCCGGCCCTCCGCCTCGCGCGCCATCGGCGCCGCCAATGGCGCGAATCCCGTCTGCCTCGCCATTCCCTGCCACCGCGTGATCGGCGCGAGCGGTGCGCTCACCGGCTACGCCTGGGGCCTCGACCGCAAGCGGTGGCTGCTCGCGCACGAAATGGCCGCGGGCAAATCGGTGGGGGCGGCGGCACTACTCGGCGGGCGACCGTACAAATCGTACGAAAGCACCTACGCAGATGGCCAATCTGCCCCGCTCAAATAGCCTCTTTCGTACGAACTGTACGAACGCGCCGCGACCCCCCTCCTCCCCCTCCAGCGCTCGCGTCCCGGGTGCGGGGCTACAGCCAATCCCGCGGAGCTTCCAGTAACGCGCGCGTCGCAGTAGGTTGCGCGCCCCATGAGCGAAGAAGCCCGAACTGGTGACGCGCAGCTCCCGCCCGAGCCCCCCGGCGGCATTTCTTCCGCGGCCCGCGCAGAGCGCCTCTCCGGCCTCGACGCCGTCCTGAAGCTCGCCGCTTTAAATGCGCAGGCCGAGCTCGGCGGCGGCCAGGAGCGCATCGAAAGGCAGCACCAGGACGGCAAGCTGACGGCGCGCGAGCGCATCGATCTGCTGCTCGACCCAGGCTCTTTCGTCGAGATGGACAAGTTCAAGACCCACCGCAACGACGACTTCGGTATGGCGTCGAAGAAAATTCTCGGGGACGGGGTAGTCACCGGCTACGGTCTGGTCGAGCGCCGCCAGGTCTTCGTCTTCGCGCAGGACTTCACCGTTTTTGGCGGCAGCCTTTCAGGAGCTTATGCGGAGAAGATCTGCAAGGTGATGGATCTCGCTGTCAGCACCGGCTGCCCGGTGGTGGGCCTCAATGATTCCGGCGGCGCGCGTATCCAGGAGGGCGTCGTCTCGCTCGCAGGATATGCCGATATTTTCTTCCGCAACGTCGCAAGCTCGGGCGTGGTGCCGCAGCTGTCGGCGATCCTCGGCCCCTGCGCTGGCGGCGCGGTGTATTCACCGGCCATCACCGACTTCATCGTGATGGCAAAGCACACGTCTTATATGTTCATCACCGGTCCCGACGTAATCAAGACCGTGACGCACGAAGAGGTCACCAAGGAAGACCTGGGAGGCGCGCAGGCGCACAACTCGAAGAGCGGCGTGGCGCACTTCGCGGCCGAAGACGAGGCAGGAGCAATCAGAATCCTCCGCGAGCTCTTGAGTTACCTGCCCTCGAACAACCTTGAAGACCCGCCGGTGGTGCCGTCGGAGGACCCGCCCGACCGCCGCGACGAATCCTTGCGGACCGTCATCCCTTTGAATCCGAACAAGCCTTACGATATCAAGGACGTCATTCGCTCCGTCGTCGACGACAAGCACTTCTTCGAGGTGCAGGAGCACTTCGCGAAGAACATGGTGACGGGCTTCGCGCGCCTCGGCGGCCGTACGGTCGGTATCGTCGCGAACCAGCCCGCCTTCCTGGCCGGCGTACTTGATATCGACGGCTCGCGCAAAGGCGCGCGCTTTGTCCGCACCTGCGACGCCTTCAATATCCCCATCGTCACCTTCGTCGACGTTCCCGGCTTCCTGCCCGGCACCGCGCAGGAGTGGGGGGGCATCATTACCCACGGCGCCAAGCTGCTCTATGCCTTCGCCGAGGCGACCGTTCCCAAGCTGACCGTGATCACCCGCAAAGCCTATGGCGGCGCTTATGACGTCATGTCTTCAAAGCATATCAAGGCGGACGTGAACCTCGCCTGGCCCAGCGCCGAGATCGCCGTGATGGGCCCCGACGGCGCGGTCAGCATCATCTTCCGCAAGGAGCTCGACAAGGCGACGGACAAGGACGCCACCAAAAAGGAGCTGGTGCAGAAGTATCGCGATACCTTCGCGAACCCGTACAAGGCGGCCGAGCTTGGCTATGTCGATGAGGTGATCGCGCCGGAAGATACGCGCCCGCGTCTCTGCCGGGCGTTGCACATGCTGCGCAACAAGCGCGCGGAGGTCCCGCAGCGCAAGCACGGCAATATCCCTCTTTAGCCTCTGACGCAGCGGACAGCTCCTACTGTCGATGTGCGTCTGGTCCGGGCTATCTTTATCTTTCACCTCAATCGGAGTCCCCAAAGGAGCCAAACCATGAAACGCATCGCCATCCTTTTCCCCGCAATCACCGTGATTGCCACGCTCGTCCTCCATGAACCAGCCCAGGCCCAGGAGCGCAATCCAATTCCGTTGGTCGAAGCGACCATCAGCGACTTGCAGAATGGATATCGCCGCGAGTCATTCACGCCTGAGCAGGTGATCAGCGACTACCTCGCACGGATCGCGGCCTACGACCGGGCAGGCCCGCATCTCAACAGCTTCCTCCACGTCAACGCCAATGCCGTCGCCGAGGCCAGCGCTTTGGACGAGGAACAAGGCGATGCCGCTTGCGCGCAATTCGATGGCGCCGGTGACTCAGATGACCACGCGAAAAAGCCCTTGTTTGGCGTGGCCGTCATCCTCAAGGACAACATCGCCACCGCGGACATGCCAACCACGGCCGGCTCCATCGCGCTCGGCAAGTCGATACCGAAGCGGGACGCCTTCATCGCGGCGAAGCTGCGCTGCGCTGGCGCCGTCATCATCGGCAAAGGCTCTCTTTCCGAATTTGCCAACTTCATCGCCCTGGGATTGCCCACCGGCTACGACTCGCTGCTCCGGTACCAGCTATTCCAGGAAGGCGGCGACCTTTCGAAAGTCGGATTTGGCTTCAACCCGTTCGATCCCCGCACTGACCCAAGGACAACCTTCAAAGATGGAACACCGGCCCCATTCAATGACGGCCGTCCTGCGCTGGCGACGGGGGGCTCGAGCTCCGGCCCGGGCATCGCCGTGAACGCGAGCTTTGCGACCGTCGGGGTGGGCACCGAAACCTCCGGATCGATCCTCAGCCCTGCGAGCGCTAATTTATTGGTTGGCATCAAGCCGACTCTCGGTCTGGTCAGCCGGACAGGCATCATCCCGATCACCGCCGATCAGGATACGGCAGGCCCGATGGCTCGTACGGTCATCGATGCCGCGAAGCTCCTCGGAACCCTGGCTGGGTTCGATCCCGCGGATGCAGCCACTTCCGAGTGCCTGAAGCCCGGCAAGTGCTTCCGTGACTACACGCAATTCCTCGACGGTGACGCGCTGAAGGGAGCGCGAATCGCAGTTCCGAAGCGCGGCTATCAAACAGACACGGCGACTGGCCTCATCCCCCTCCTCAGCCCGGCGCAACAGGAAATCATCAGCAATGCAATTGCCGTCCTGCGCGCGAAAGGCGCCATCGTCGAGGACTTCGACATTCCCGACCAGCAGGAGTTTCCCAAGTTCGGGACCTGCGTCACCCTGGGAGACCTCGCGGCGCGGACCGACCCGACGAAGCCGGTCGCCTGCACCACTGACCTGCTGTATGGCTTCAAGCAGGGTCTGAACGCCTACTTGAATGATTTCGGCCCGGGCGTCTCTGTCAGCGGCACCACGGTCAACACGCTCGCCGACGTGATTCACTTCAATGATACTTTCACCATCGGGACCACGAAGCCCGGACTCAAGTATGGCCAGGCAATCGCCATCGCCGCTGATTCGCTCGATACCAGCCCCGGCAGCAAGGACACCGCGCAATACCTGAGCGATCGGCAGCGGGACATCGAGCTTTCAAGGACGAAGGGACTCGACCTAGTCTATCAAAAGTACGACGCCATTCTCTTCCCAGCCAACTTCGGCGCCAACATCGCCGCGCGCGCTGGCTTTCCCAGCATCGTCGTGCCGGGCGGATTCATTCCGAATGCGCCACCGACGCCATTCCCTGCCGGCTTTGCTGCCAGGCCTTCACCGTTTGGCGTGACGTTCTCGGGCCCTGCTTTCAGCGAGCCAAGGTTGATTGCCTATGCCTACGCATTCGAGCAGGCGACGCATCACCGCGTGGCGCCCGCGAGTACGCCGGAGCTGCCGGGCACGAAAGGCGAGTAGCTTTCAGGCAGGGAGCGCGCAAGTCAGTCGCGCGCTCCCTGCTGCGTTCGATTGCGCTCAATGCTATTGAGTGCTCCATGCAACAAGCCCGGAGCCTCTCCCTCGCCGACGCTATCGGTATCGGCGTCAATGGAATCGTAGGCTCGGGCGTCTATCTGCTGGTCGCGCCGCTGGCCGCGGCGGGGGGCGGCGCCAGCGCGCTGGGCGTCATTGCCTGCGGGCTACTCTGCGTGTTGATTGCGCTCTGCTTCGCCGAGTTATCGAGCATGTTCGACCGCAGCGGCGGCCCTTATGTCTACGCCCGCCAGGCGTTCGGCAGCGCGGTCGGCTTCGGCGTCGGCTGGCTCGGCATGGCCACCGGCATTCTCGGCCTCGCCGCCGTCTCGGTAGGTTTCGCCGGCGCCCTCGCGCGGTTCGTTCCGTCCGCCGCGACCGCCAGGGTCCCCATTGCGGTCGGGCTCATCTGGGCGCTCGGTGCAATCAATTATATCGGCGTGAAGGCGGGTGGCCGCACCTCGACCATCCTCTCCGTCATCAAGATAGCTCCCTTGATCATCCTCGCCCTCTTCGGCTTGCGATTCATCAGCTTCAGCGCCATTCATTTCGATACCGGCGGAATCGTCCGCTCCGCCTTCCTCGCCATCTTCATGATGTCGGGCTTCGAATATGCCGCCGTCCCAGCGGGGGAAGTCACCGACGCCAAGCGCAATGTGCCGCTCGCGATTGTCGGCAGCCTCGCCTTTGCGTGCCTGCTTTACGCCGCGCTTCAATTGGTATCGGTGGGTGCGCTCCCTGACCTGGCACAGCGCGAGCAGCCGCTCCCCGACGTCGCGGCTCTTCTCTTTCCGAATGGCGCGCGCTTGATTGGAATTACAGCCGTCCTATCGATGGCCGGCTTCTGTTCGAGCGTGGCGCTGGTGGCCCCGCGCTACTTCCTCGCGCTCGCCGAGGACGGCTATCTGCCTGCCTTTCTCACCCGAACCTCGCGCTACCAGACGCCAGGGGCGGCCATTCTCACCTCGACCGCGTTTGCCTCCGGACTCGCCATCCTGCTCGGGTATGCATCGCTCGTGGACGTGGCCAACGTGGTGATTCTTTCGGGGTATGGATTGACGTCGCTCGCCTGCCTGGTGCTGCGTTATAAAATGCCCGACGCACACCGCCGCTATCGGCTGCCATTCGGTCCGCTCATTCCGCTGCTCGCCACCTGCAGCGCCGCTGCGCTGCTCATCTCGGCCCGGCCGCGGGCGGCTGAATTCCGCTTCTCGGGAATGCTTCTTCTGATTGGCTTCGCCGCGTGGCTCGCGACCTGGCTGGCGAGGCGCGCGCCCACTCACCCCTGATGCAGCGTCTGCGCTTCATTCTCCTTCCGCTCGGCCTCTGCGCGCTGGTCGCAGTGGGCGCGCATGCCAGCGCCGATGTGCTGGGCGATCGCATCCTCTGGGCCGTCGACAGACTCGATGCCTTCTTCGACGCAATCTTCTCCCGCTGGTCCGTCACCGCGCCCATGGTTGAGTGGGTCAGCCTGAGCGAGCGCGTCTTCTTCGCCCGCGGCGTGGCGCTTCTCTGGGAGCTTGCGGCCGATGCGCTGCTGTTATTGCCGCTCATTGGCTACGAGGAGCGCGGCGTAGACCCGGAGCTCCTGCTGGCCCGCAAGCTATTGCGCAAGTCCTGGCGCAAGGGCGCGCCGCTGCGCTTGCTATGGCCAATCTGCACCGCTGCCATCGCTATCGGCGGGGCGCGCGCGGTGGCGCATATGGTCCGCAGCTCGCTCTTCAAAGCTCCGCTGATTGCACACGCCCTAGGTTTTACCACGCTGTTCCTGCTCGTCCTGCTCTTTGCCTCGCGCGCGACCCTGCGCTGCCTGGAATTTGCCGATCGCCGCAAGCCGCTGGCGCTGCCTTTACTGCTCCTGCCGCTCGCACTCGCTGCTTTGCTGAAATGAAGCGCGCTCTGCTCCACATCGAGTCCGCGCTGGTGGCGCTGTGCCTCTGGGCCGCGTGGTACCGGACGCCCGCCGGCGCCATCGCGCGAACGCTCGGGTCGCGCCTGCTCGGTATCCGCACCAGCGCCCGGCCTTTGCTCGCGTATTACTCGGCCGGTGTCTATTCCGAAAAGCCGCCGGCGCCGCTGCAGCTGCGGGGCCCCGTGCCGCCCGGCGAGGCGCTCGCCTATGGCGCAGCGCAGCTCCAGGGCCGGCAGCCGCGCGAGGTGGCGCGCGAGCTTGGCCGGCTCCGTGCCTCGCTGGGCTCGGATGAAGCGGCAGTGCTCGCACTCTTCTGCGGCGAGGAGCCCGCGCGCTGGGCTGCCGGGCGCGCCGGCGCAACCGACCTCGGCTCGCTCGCCGCCGAGCTTCCTCCGACCTACGCGGACCGGATCGCCCAGGCATCCCAGGCCATCATGCTTGGCGCGGCCTATTCGCTGGCGTGGCCATTGCCAGTCGCGACGCCAGTGACCTCACCCTTTGGCCCGCGCGAGCATCCCGTGCTTGGCGGGACTCGAATGCACAACGGCGTCGACCTCGGCGTGCCCGAGCAGACGCCGGTTCGCGCAGTCGCCGCAGGCGTGGTCCGGCGCGCCTCCACTGATGATTCCAATGGCGGCATTGTGATCATCGATCACGGCCGCGGTGTGACCACTCTCTATTGTCACAATGACGCTTTATTGGTGAGCGTGGGAGACCGCGTCTTTCGGGGGCAAATCATCTCCCGCTCAGGCAACACCGGCCGCTCCACGGGACCGCACCTGCATTATCAATTGGAGCTGGCGGGCCAGCCCGTCGATCCACTCCGCTACCGCGTCGCCCGCCCGCGCGCGCTGTCCGGCGGCGCCAGCGATTATTGAGCAGGCGAAAAGGTTCCCGAACAGCGCACGAGCAGAGGCCGTGGTAGGACGCTCCACCATGCGAATCCCGCTCGCGATCGCGCTCGCCTTGGCTGGCTGCCAGACGGCTCATTCCAGCAAGCCGCCGCCCGAGGAAAAAGCGCCGGTGCCGGTGCACGAGCAGCGTTGGCTCCAGCCGCGCGCGGTGATTATCCGCCACGCCACGGTGCTGCCGGCGAGCGGTCCGGCCATCGAGGACGGCGCCATTTCATTTCAAGATGGCAAGATCCTCGCGGTCGGCAAGGACCAGGACGTGGCCACCCTGCCCGGTGCGGAGGAGATCGACGGCAAAGGCGCGTTCGTCACGCCGGGGCTCATCGACGCGCACAGCCACCTGGGCGTCTATGCGAGTCCGAGCACCTTCTCTACCAATGACGGCAACGAGGCTACCGGGCCGGTCACCGCTGAAGTCAACGCCAAGGACAGCTATTGGCCGCAGGACCCGGGCCTGAGGAGGGCGGCTGCGGGCGGTATCACTTCAATGCTCATCCTGCCGGGCAGTGCCAATCTGATTGGCGGTCGCGGCTTTCCGGTCAAGTTGCATTTCGGCCGCACCAGCGATGATGTCCGGTTCCCCGGCGCCAAAGACGCCTTGAAGATTGCTTGTGGCGAGAATCCCAAGCGGGTTTATGGCAAGGGCCGCAAGTCGGCGCCCTCAACGCGCATGGGCAATGTCGCAGGATACCGGCAGGCCTTCGCCGCCGCGCGCGATTACGCGAGCAAGTGGGACGAGTGGCGCAAGAAAGGCGGCAATGGACCGTCGCCAGCGCGGGAACTGCGCATGGAGACGCTGGCGGCCGTGCTCAAGGGTGAGATCCTGGTGCAGAACCATTGCTATCGCGCCGATGAAATGGAGACCATGCTCGATATCGCGCGCGAGTTTGGCTTTCATATCCGCGCTTTCCACCATGCAATCGAGAGCTACAAAGTCCGCGATATCCTCGCCAGGGAGGGCGTCGGCGTCGCTGTCTGGGCCGATTGGTGGGGCGCCAAGCTCGAGATGTGGGACACAGTGAAGGAGAACGCCGGGCTGAATGAAGAGGCGGGAGTTCGCGTCGCCATTCATTCCGACTCCGCTGAAGGTATCCAACGATTGAACCAGGAAGCGGGCAAGGCGCTCTTCGCGGCGCGCGCTTCCGGCGTGAAGATCGCGGACGAGGCAGCGCTGCGCTGGATCACGCTCAACCCCGCGTGGATCATGGGCGTGGACGATCGCACCGGCTCGCTCGAGGCCGGCAAGATGGCCGATGTGGTGCTCTGGGATCGCCAGCCCTTCTCGGTCTATGCGCGGGCCCAGCGGGTCTGGGCCGACGGCGTAATGACTTATGACGCGCGCACGGGTCCCGCCGACGTGAGCGACTTTGAGCTGTCCGGCCCCGAGCGGGAGGCCGCCTCACTGACGCCGCATCCCGCGACGCCTGACGTTCGAGAAACAAAGACTATTTCCCCAGGCAGAGGCGTTCTATCGCAACCTTCTATCACTACGGCCGAACGATCCAACTACCCACAACTCGCTCGGCACAGTCCTCTCCGATCAACGCAAGCACGCGGAGGCAATCGCGGAATTCGAGGCGGCCATCCGCGCTGATCCCGATTACCTCATGGCCTACGGCAACATGATGAAGGTGCAAGCCGACCTGAAGCAAATCGACGCTGCCGAGACCACGTTTCGCAAGTTCATGAGTCGCAACCCCGATGCACGCGAGCAGGCCCGGGCGTGGGACTTCCTCGGAATTGCTCACGAACGCGCGGGACTGGATGTCAAAGCTCTGGA